>NZ_JBHLWY010000018.1:0-183249 GCF_042432615.1 Bhargavaea ullalensis | reverse complement strand
CAGTATATCCGTCAATCTCCGGACAGGCAATGCCGTCAGCATTTGGCCATCGGAGACTAGCAATAACAGGAGGGGCAGCGGGGGCTGTGATTCCACTCAGCCGCTCTATGATTCCACTCAGCCGCTCTATGATTCCACTCAGCCGCTCTACGATTCCACTCGGCTGCCCAATGCGCTCACTCGGAGCCCCTATGCGCTCGCTCGTCCCCCCGAATCCCCATAAAGAGGAGGCGGCGGGTGCCAGCGATTCCTCACGACGGGTTACTACGCCCCCCTCACCCTGAGAGAGGGGGAGGAAAGCCGATGATTCCACTCAGCCGCTCTACGATTCCACTCGGTCGCCCAACGCGCTCACTCGTCCCGCCTATGCGCTCACTCAGCCGCCCAACGCGCTCACTCACCCACCCCCTCTCGCCCCAATCCCCATCAAAAAAGCCCTGCTCCCAAAGGAAGCAAGGCTCCATCAACTCAACCACCCATCCACTCCATCAAACGCCCTGCAGCACTTCCTTTTCCGCAGCCGGCTCTTCCGGCGCAATCCGCTCTTGCGCTGCCTCATATTCTTCCCAGTATTGTTGCATCTTCCGGCGGCCTTCCGCCACTTCGGGGTGGAACTGGATGTGGGCTTTCCGCCGCGTCTCACTGACGTAGTCGACGGCTTCCCGGAGGATGTCGTCGAGCCCCTGCCGGCCGGAGTTGCGGGCGATCGAGAGGGCGGCGGCCACGCCTTGGCTCATGGCGACTTTGGCGCCTTCGATGCCGGTGATGTTGCCGGCGACGTAGAGGCCGTCGACCGGGGTTTCCATTTGTTCATTGTGCAGCGGAACGTATCCGCCGAGTTCGTCGATATGGTGGAACGGGCAGCCGGTGAGGCCGATCAGTTCGGCGAGCGGGTACAGGCCGCCGGCAATGCAGACGAAGTCGGCGTCGATGCGCTGCTCGCTTCCCGGGACCACCCGGCCATCCGTCGTGACCGTGGCCAGGATGACACCCTCGACCTGCTCTTTGCCGCAGATTTCGATGACGGCTTTGCGGAGCATGACCGGGATGCCCCACATTTTCACGCCGCCTTTCGGGTAGAACGTGATGCCGAGTTTCTTCATGAAGTCGTTCTGCATAAGCTTGCTGCCGAACTGGACGAATTTGGACGGGGCCATGTGGGACACATGAAGCAATGAATCCATGACGCCCGCAGGATTTGCGCCGTCTTTGTTCACTTTGTTCATCTTCGGCAGGGCGATGGCGGCGACGTCGATGCCGGCCATGTTCAGCTCCATGGCGATCGCCGAAGACAAGACGTTCACGCCGATGATGACGCCGCGGCTGCCCGGTTTCACCCGGTGGACGTTCGTCATGACCTGCGCGGCGCCGACGCTCATGACGCCTGGCAGTGTCCAGCCCGGTATGGCGACCGGCGATTCGGCCGCACCCGTCGCGAGCAGGAGGGACGGCGCCGTGAATGTCTCGCGGTCCGTGTACACATGCCAGAGCCCGTCTTCTTTTTCGATGTTTGAAACGGCGGTGCCGAGCCGGATGTCAAGGCCGAGAGCAGCCGCCCGTTCTTCGAGTTTCCTCGTTTCTTCGATGCCGTTCCACCATTTTCCGCCGGGTTCTTCATAGAGCTGGCCGAGCAGCCGGCCGCCGGGCTTCAGGTATTCGTCGAGGATAAGAACGGACAGCCCGCATTCCGCCGCGGTGATGCCGGCAGAAAGTCCCGCGGGTCCGCTTCCGATGATGATCAGGTCAGCCATTGTTTTTCCTCCAATCCCGCACCGGTGCGTCCAGCTGTCCGCCGCCCGTGACGACCATGCCGTCTTTGACCGGGGTGAGGCACGCCCTCATCCCCTGCACGCCGTCCACCGTCACCCGGCATTCGAAGCAGTGCCCGATGTTGCAATAAATGCCGCGCGGGCTGCCGCTTTCCTCGTGCCGGCGAAGCGTCCGCACGCCGTTGGCCAGAAGCGCCGCCGCGATCGGTTCATTTTCGATGCCTTCATATTCTTTCCCGTTGAAGAGGAAGCTCACTTTCGGCGAAGCGTCCAGCTTGCCGAGAACCGGATGATCCAGAATCCGTTCAGTCATGGCCGATCGCCCCCAGGTCACCAAAATGAACCGGCCGCACCGGCGGCTGATACTTCAGCGTGACTTGCGTGGAATCCCGTTCGGTTACGGTGCAGGCGACGGCGTCCACCATATTCCTGCATGTCCGGCCGCCGCAGTAACCCATTCCCGCTCGGGTGCGTAGCTTCAATTCGCGTGCATTGCATCCGTATTCTTCGGCGGTCTCCACCAGTT
Organism: Bhargavaea ullalensis; assembly: GCF_042432615.1. Lineage (NCBI taxonomy): Bacteria > Bacillati > Bacillota > Bacilli > Caryophanales > Caryophanaceae > Bhargavaea > Bhargavaea ullalensis. Next base: position 180,954 of record NZ_JBHLWY010000018.1, on the reverse strand, counting down.
CACCGTACGTCACTTCTTCGCATCTGCATATAATCATGTCCTTGTCGGCCATTTCAAGATCCCCCCTGGTTCCAGACTTTTTGCTCTCCCTGAATCATTGCAAGTTTCATGCCAACCATCACAGGCTGATGCCGAGTTTGTTCATCCGGTTGTAAAGTGTGGCCCGGGTGATGCCGAGGTTCGCGGCGCACAGCTGTTTGTTGCCGCCCGCGTTTTCCAGTTCGCGCACGAGGACGGCGCGTTCATACTCCTGAAGCTGCTCGGCGAGGGTTCCGCTGCCGTTTTTGACGGAGAGATGCGTCTTTTCCCGGACAGCCGGTTCGGTGATCCGTTCGATTTCGGCTGGCAGATCATCGGTTTTGATCTCGCCGTTGTCCGAGAAGATGACAAGCCGCTCGATCACGTTGCGCAGTTCGCGGATGTTGCCGGGCCAGTCATGTTTGAGCAGGGACTGCATCACTTCCTGGGAAACGCCGTGGATCGGGCGGTTGTACTTGACCGAAAACTCATAGAGGAAGTAATGCGAGAGTTCCAGGATGTCTTCGATCCGGTCGCGGAGCGGCGGGATTTTGATGTTCACGACGTTGAGCCGGTAGTACAGGTCTTCGCGGAATTTCCCTTCATCGACAAGCTCTTTCAGGTTGCGGTTCGTCGCCGCGACCACACGGAAATCCACTTCGATTTCCTTCGTTCCCCCGACACGGAAAAACCGTTTTTCCTGGAGAAGACGGAGGAACTTCACTTGCATCTCGAGCGGCATCTCGCCGATTTCATCGAGAAATAACGTCCCGCCCCTTGCAAGCTCGACTTTTCCTTTTTTGCCTTTTGCATCGGCGCCGGAGAAGGCTCCTTTTTCATAGCCGAAGATTTCGCTTTCGAACAGACTCCCCGATATGGCGCCGCAGTTGATCGCGATGAACGGGGCGTCGTCATTTTCCCTCAGATGATGGACGGCTTTGGCGAACAGCTCTTTCCCGGTGCCGCTTTCCCCGTTGATCAGGATGCTGGCCATCGTGCGGGCGGCCTTCGTCGTCAGATCGATCGTCCGCTTGAGTTCTTGGCTGTTCCCTTTTATATAAGAGAACGGGTCGGCCGAGGCAGACGTTTTCCGGATCTGTTCCTCCAGCCTGAACAGCTTTTCGGACGTGCTGTGCAGTTCGTTGTTGAGACGGATCTGGCTGGTGATGTCGGTTTCCGCGACGACTGCCCCGACAATTTCCCCGTCGAGAAGAACAGGGTTCGAGTTGATGAGCACGACGAGGTCTTCCCGCGCATGGTGTTGCTGATGCAGGACGGAGGAGCCGTCCTGGAGCGATTTCAGGATTTCCAGCTGATCGGAGCGGAAGAAATCCGTGATCGGCCTGCCGAGTATGTCTTCATCCTTCACGGAAAAGATGTCTTCCGCACCCCGCGTCCAATGAACGACGCGGGCCTCTTCATCGATGACGGTGCACGATTCATTGATCGTTTCGAGGATCGTGTCCAAATAGGCGCACTTGCGCTTGAATGCTTCCAACATAGTGAGGGCGACGGTCTCGTAGCTGAGGTGTCCGATTTTATGTCCGTCTTCATCCTCAACGAGCAGATACGGATAATCACCGAGCAGGGCGATGGCTTCTTCAAGCGGCCGGCCGGCCCGGACGGAAAGGACAGGGATCGCGTGATTTTCATCCTCCGGAACGGCAGGACTCATGAACGGGTCGATTTCAAGCGGCTGTTTAAACATCTGGACGTCTCCTCCTGTCAAAGTTATTAGTCACTGTCCAACATATTTTACAGGAGACGGCGATAGAATCAATAGAATATTTGAATTAAAAGAACTTTCCGGGTTGGCATGACACTTGCATAGTTTATAGGGCAGGCAAGGAATCCAGGAAGGGGGAACGTTATGTCATCCCAGATCAATCGTGATGTTGTCGTGATCGGCGGCGGAATCATGGGCGCCGCCATTGCATACTACGGGTCGAAGTCAGGACTCGATATTACCGTTCTTGAGAAAGGGTCGCTTGCGAGCGGCACGTCTTCCCGGTGCGACGGCAATATTCTCGCCATCGACAAAGACCCAGGCTTTGACAGCCAGATGTCGCTCGTGAGCCAGCAGCTTGTCCATGAGCTGAGCAGTGAACTCGAGGTGCCGTTTGAATACCGCAATCCCGGCAGCATTCTCGTCTGCGAGAACGACGCGGAAATGGAAGCGGCCCAGCAGTGGGTCGACCGCCAGCTGGCGGCGGGGCTCGACTTTAAAATGCTCGACCGGGAAGACCTGCGCAATGAATCCAAGTTTTTTGCGGATGATCTGTACGGCGGACTGGAATGCAAGACCGATTCGACGGTCAATCCGTACATGCTGACGTTTTCGATGTTTCATTCCGCCAAGAAGCAGGGCGCGCGCATTCATACGAACACCGAAGTGACGAACCTCCGGAGAAATCCGGACGGGACATTCACGATCGAGACAAGCGGCGACACATTCACGGCCAATAAAGTCGTCAATGCCGGAGGCGTCTGGGCGCCGCGGATCGGCTCGATGCTTGGTGTCGACGTGCCGATCCACCCGAGGAAAGGGCAACTCATCGTTGCGTCGCGCCAGGAGATGGTCGGCCTCCGGAAAGTCATGGAGTTCGGCTATTTGATCTCCAAGTTCGGCGGGGAGCGGGTCGTCGACGAGATGACCGAGAAATACGGGGTTGCGCTCGTGTTCGAGCCGACGGAAAGCCAGAACTTCCTCATCGGCAGCAGCCGCCAGTTCGCCGGTTTCAACACGAAAGTGAATCATGAAGTGACCCGCTATATCGCGAAGCGTGCGGTGCGCTTCTACCCGAAGATTGCTGATATGACGGTGATCCGCACTTATGCGGGCCTGCGTCCGTGGACGGAGGACCATCTGCCGATCATCTCGGAAGTCGAGGGGATCCCGGGCTTCTACATCGCGGCGGGCCATGAAGGGGACGGCATCAGCCTCGCGGCGGTGACCGGAAAAGTGGTGGAAGAAATGCTGAACGGCAAAGAGACATGCATCCCGACGGAGCCTGTCCGATTGAGCCGGTTCAAAGAAAAGGTGGGGGTTTAAATGAAGTGCCAGCGGGTGTTCCAGACGATCGACACGCACACGGGCGGGAATCCGACGCGGACCGTCATCAGCGGTCTGCCGCCGCTCAGCGGGAACACGATGTCCGAGAAGATGCTCGACATGCAGAACCGGTTCGACTGGATCCGGAAGTTCCTCATGAATGAACCGAGGGGGCACGGCGTCATGTCCGGTGCACTCATGACGGATCCGTGCCATCCGGACGCAGATGTCGGGGTTATCTACATTGAAACGGGCGGCTATTTGCCGATGTGCGGCCATGACACGATCGGGTTCTGCACGGCGCTTGTCGAAGCCGGCCTGATCGAAGTGAAGGAGCCGTTCACAGATATTAAAGTCGACACGCCGGCGGGACTCGTCGACGTGCGGGTGCGCGTCGAGGACGGCAAGGCGAAAGAAGTGACGTTCGAAAACGTCCCCGCCTTCCTGCTGAAGTCAATTGAAATCGACATCGACGGAATCGGGCGGGTCGAGGCGGATATCGCATACGGCGGCAATTTCTACGGAATCATCGACGCCCGCAAGCTCGGACTGACGCTGACGGAAGAACACGCTTCCGAAATCATCAACAAAGCGATCACGATCCGCAATGCGATCAATGAGCGGGAGGAAATCGTGCATCCGCAGTATCCGTTTATCAGCGGCCTGACGCACATCGAATTTTACACGGATCCCGTTCATCCGGAGGGGGATGTGAAGAACACGGTCGTCGTCCCGCCGGGCGGCATCGACCGGTCGCCGTGCGGCACGGGCACTTCCGCCAAGCTGGCGACACTTTACGCGCAGGGGAAGATCGGGCAGGATGAGCCGTTCGTCCACGAAAGCATCGTCGGCACTCTGTTCCGCGCCCGAGTGCTCGGCACGACGGACGCCGGCGGCAGGGAGGCGGTCCTGACGGAAGTGTCCGGCTCCGCATGGATCATGGGGATGCACCGGTTCTTTTACAATGAACGCGATCCGCTGCGGGAAGGTTATCTGCTCATCCCGCCGATGGATCATGAAGAAGCGGCTCCGGCAGCTGCAAAGGAGGGAGTCTGAATGGAGTTTTCTAAACTATACAGCTCGATTGACGCCCATACGGCGGGTGAGGCATACCGCATCGTCACCCGGTCGCCGATCCGTCCCGCCGGAAAAGACCTGAAAACAAAGGCGGCTGCATTGGCCGAAGCGTACCGGACGGAAAAGAACCTGCTGCTCAATGAACCGCGCGGCCACAGGGGGATGCACGGCTGCATCATCACCGAATCGTTGGAAGCGAATGCAGGATTGCTGTTTTTCGTCCATGACCGGGTAAGCGCATTCAAGTATGAAGGGGTCATGGCGGCACTTGCCGCCCTGCTGGAAACCGGCAATCTGGCCCGGACGGAAAATGATGAGTACACGGTCGATACCGTGATGGGGATCCACCGCGTGAAAGCGGATATGTCGGGAGACGAAGTGATGTCCGTGACGGCGGTGAGCCGCTCGGCAGAAGTGTCGGGCGAGCCGGAGCGGCCGTCCGTCTGCATCGACGGGGAACGGAATTATTTGATCTACCCGCTGCCGGCGGACATTCCGGCAATCGAGCTGGAGCATCTCGCGGCCCTGTCGGACTGGGGAGCTTCCAAGTCACGCGAACTGACGGATGAAGGGGTTTCATTCAGCGGTGTCATTGTCGCAGAAAAGCTCGGCGACGGCCGGGTGCGGACGGTGACTTTTGAGCCGGACGGCTACATTTTGCGCTCGCCGGGCTTCGACACAACACTCGCCCTCCTCGCCGAACAGGCGAAGCGGACGGACGCCCGGAAGTTGGAAAATGAAAGCATCTTCGGCAGCTCACTCACCGCGGAACTTACGGACGAAGCAAGTCTCGCCGGCAAGGTGACCGCCGAGCCGTTTGTCACCGGCACCCACGACTTCGTGTTCGACCGTGAAGACCCGCTCGAACAAGGCTTCGTCATCGCTTGATTCAAAAATCAACACTTCATAAGAACTAAGTCGCAAGGAGATGGGGGAGACACGGCCAATAAAAGGAGGAATGAGATGGAAAGCGAAAAGCGATTGCCGACACTCGGCGAAATGCTGTTTGTGCTCATCGGATTCACAGTGATCATGTTCATGTTCATCGTCAAATTCGAGATTTCGATCCAGCTGGCGCTGCTCACAACATGGGCGCTCATCATGCTCGTCGGTCTGAAGATCGGTTACAACTACAAGGAAATGCAGGACGGCCTGCTGAGGGGAATCTATGACGGGCTGGAGTCCATCCTGATCCTCATCTCGGTCGGTGCACTGATCGGGACGTGGATCGCGGGAGGGGTCGTTCCGTCGATCATCTACTACGGGCTGACGGTCATCAATCCGGCGATCTTCCTGTTCGCGGCGTTCCTCATCTGTACGGTCACGTCGATTGCGACCGGCACGTCGTTCGGTTCCGCCGGTACAGCCGGGATCGCGATGATGGGCATCGGCGCGAGCTTCGGCTTCCCGCTGCCGCTCGTCGCGGGTGCGGTCATCTCGGGCTGCTACGTCGGCGATAAGCTGTCGCCGCTCTCGGACACGACCGTCATGACGGCGTCCTTGTCCAAAGTGGACCTGATCGACCACATCAAATCGATGCTGACTGCGAGCACGCCGGCGTGGATCATCTCAGCGCTCCTGTTCCTCGGTGTCGGATTCTTCTACCGGGGGAGCGGAGACATGAGCTCCGCCACAGAAACGATGGCGGCACTCAAGGAATACTTCAATATCGGCTGGTACATGGTCATTCCGGCGGCGGTCGTCATCTTGCTGCTTGCGCTGAAAAAGCCGGCGATTCCCGTCATCCTGTTCGGCGCGCTGCTCGGCTCTCTCTGGGCGTTCCTGTTCCAGGGCGTGAGCGCGCTTAATGCGGTGAACATCCTGTACGCCGGCAACACCATCCAATCCGGCGTGCCGTTCATCGACAATCTGCTCAACCGGGGCGGCATCGTGTTCATGCTCGACGTGATCGTGCTGATCATCTTCGCGCTCGGTGTCGGCGGCCTGATGGAAAAGATCGGCGTCCTGAAAGCGGTCGGTAACTACTTGCTCCGCTGGGCGAACAACAGCGGCAACCTGACGCTGACGACGATCCTCTCCGCATTTTTCGGCAACTTTTTCGGCGGGGCCGCTTATGTGTCGGTCATCACCGGAAGCAAGATCACGGCGGAAAGCTACGACCGGCTGCACATCGACCGGCGGGTCCTGTCGCGCAACACCGAAGCCGGCGGAACGGTGACGACGCCGATGGTTCCCTGGTCGGACGGCGGCGTGTTCATGGCGATGACGCTCGGCGTATCCACATTGAGTTACCTGCCGTTTCTCTGGTTCAACTTCCTGGCGCTCATCATCTGCCTGATTTACGGCTACCGCAATATGTTCATCTGGTACACAGATCCGGAGGCGGAACCGGTCAAACGGACCCGCTCGGGCAAAAAGCTTTCGGTCTCTTAAATAAAATCCAACCAACTGAATGGAGGAAATGAACATGAAAAAACTTGAAGGTGCATTCCCGGTATTGGTCACTCCTATGAACGAAGACGAAACGGTGAACTACGAAGGATTCGCGCAAAACATCGAGAAGTTCATCGAGGAAGGTGTGGCGGGCCTCTGCATCAACGGCAGCACGGGCGAATTCGTCAGCCTCACGAAAGAAGAACGCTTCAAGCTTGCCGAAACGGGCGTGAAGCAAGTTGCGGGACGCGTGCCGCTCATCATCGGAACGGCCGCCGAGACGACGAAAGATGCGATTGAATACACACAGCAGGCGGAAAAAGCCGGAGCCGATGCGGCGCTCCTCATCAACTCGTACTATGCACACCCGAAAGAAGACGAAATCTACGAGCACTTCAAGGCAGTCGCGGAATCGGTCTCGATCCCGGTCATGATCTACAACAACCCGTTCACATCCGGCGTGGACATCAGCACGGAAACCATCCTGAAGGTCGGCCGCGATGTCGACAACATCACGCACATCAAAGAATCAAGCGGCGACATCCGAAAAGCCCGCGATATCGCACGTCAGGGGAAAGGCGACCTCAAAGTGTTCTGCGGTTCCGAAGATCTCGCCATCGAATCCCTCCTTGTCGGGGCGACCGGCTGGATTTCGGTTTCCGGCAACATCGCTCCGCGCCTGGTGACAGACCTGTATAACTCGGTCCAGGAAGGAGACCTCGACAAGGCATGGGAGCTGTACGACCGGCTTCTCCCGCTCTGTGAGTTCCTGGAAGGCTCCGGCAAGTATGTCCAGATTTCCAAGCGCGCGATGGAGCTCAAAGGCTGGGCGGGAGGCCCGTGCCGCAAACCGCGTTTGCCGCTTTCGGCCGAAGAAGACGCCAGGCTGAAAGAACTGATGGACAGCCTTGAAACCGTCAGCCAATAAAAAGGGGGAGAACAAAAGATGGAAGCAGTGAAATACGACCTGAAGCCGAAAGTCCGTGAGTTCCTCGCGGGAACGAAAGGCCTGTACATCAACGGTGAATACACGGAAGCGAAAAGCGGGAAGACATTCGACGTCCTGGATCCCGCGACAGAGGAAGTCATTGCAAAAGTGAGCGAAGCCCAGGCGGAAGACGTGGACGCGGCAGTCGCCGCCGCGCGCAAGGCGTTCGACGAAGGCGAGTGGACGAAGATGGAATCCGCCGAGCGGTCGCATCTCATCTACAAGTTCGCCGATCTGCTTGAACAGAACCGAGAAGAGCTGGCGCAGCTTGAGGCGCTCGACAACGGCAAGCCGTACGAGACCGCGCTTGCGGACGATGTGGACGGGACGGTCCAGCATTTCCGCTATTATGCGGGTTGGGCGACGAAGTTGTTCGGCAAGACGACGCAGGTTTCGCCGGATTATGTGACGTATACGGTGCATGAGCCGGTCGGCGTTGTCGGCCAGGTCATCCCGTGGAATTTCCCGCTCGCGATGGCAGCGTGGAAGCTCGGCTCCGCGCTTGCGGTCGGCTGCACGGTCGTCATCAAGCCGGCAAGCGAAACGCCGCTGTCTCTTCTTTACGCTGCGCGGCTGTTCAAGGAAGCGGGCTTCCCGGACGGTGTCGTCAACGTTGTTCCGGGGGCGGGCCGGGTGGCCGGCGAGGCGATCATCACGCATCCGGACGTCGACAAAGTGGCCTTTACGGGTTCGACCGCGGTCGGCAAGGAAGTGATGAAGAAGGCGGCGGATCAGCTCAAAGGCATCACGCTCGAGCTCGGCGGAAAGTCCCCGGCGATCGTCCTGGAAGATGCAGACCTTGAGGAAGCGATCGAGGGCACGTTCAACGGCACGATGTACAATCACGGCCAGAACTGCAGTGCCTGCACGCGTGTGTATGTCCACCGCAGCCTGTATGACCGGGTCGTCGAGGAACTTGCCAAGAGAGCGGATGCGCTGAAAGTCGGACCGGGACTCGATCCGGAGACGGACATGGGGCCGCTCGTGTCGGCCAAGCAGATGGAGACAGTGCTCGGTTACATCGAGAAAGGCAAGGAGGAAGGTGCCCGGCTCGTGGCGGGCGGCGGCAAGGCGGCGGACAAGGGCTACTTTGTCCAGCCGACGATCTTTGCCGATGTCAAAGACGACATGACGATCGCACGTGAAGAGATTTTCGGGCCGGTCATGGCGGTGTTCCCGTTTGATACGGAAGAAGAAGTCGTCCGCCGCGCGAACGACAGCGACTACGGGCTTGCCGCAAGCGTCTGGACGACCAACATCAAGAAAGGCCACCGGATTGCAGGCAAGCTGCAGGCCGGCACCGTCTGGGTGAACGACTTCGGCCTTGAGTGGGAAACGATGCCGTTCGGCGGCTACAAGCAGTCGGGCATCGGCCGTGAAATGGGCGGGGAGTACGGGCTCGCCAACTACACGGAAGTGAAAAGCGTGTTCGTGAACATCAAGGAAGATTAAGGATTTTCACTGAACAGGGCAGAAAAGTCTGAAATGTGTGTCGGAATTAGCGTATAATAGAACCATGACTCGTTAATTGACCAGAAGGGGATGGGCAAATGATGTCAGTCATCGAATTTTTGGGGATTGCCGCAGGGGTCGCAATCCTGGTTCTCCTGGTTTCCTATGGACTTGAGAAGCTGACCGGGAAAGTCGCCGGCAGGAAGCTCGGCAGATGCATGCGGATCACGGTTTCGCTCGGTCTGGCGCTGGCGTTGCTCGGAGCGGCGACGATGGCGGCCGGCCATCCGTTCCCGTTCCTCGTCGCGATTCTCGTCGGCATGGCCATCCTGCTCAACCGCTACTGGATGGGCCACTTCTCGGAAGAACAGGCGTGAAGACGCAACAGAAAAACCCGCAGGAAACGCGATCGATTCGCTTCCTGCGGGTTTTTCATATGGTTTGTTTAAACGGAAAGTTGTTTGCGGATGCTGGATGACGGGATATTCAGCTCTTCCCGGTATTTGCTGATCGTCCTGCGGGAGATGGTGATGCCTTTGTCCTGTTTCAGATAATCCGCCAGTTTTTGGTCGGAAAGTGGCTTGGATTTGTTTTCCCCGTCCACAAGCTGACGGAGCAGGCTTTTCACCTTGTTCTGGGAAACGGCATCACCGTCCGCAGTCGACAGCTTGGAACCGAACAGGCTGCGCAGATCGAATGTGCCTGCGGGCGTCCGGATCGTTTTGCCGGATACCGCACGGCTGACGGTCGATTCGTGCATGTCGATCTCGTCCGCGACTTCTTTCATGGTCAGCGGCTGCAGCGAGCATGGGCCGCCCGTAAAGAAGCGGTGCTGTTTTTCCAGGAGAACGCCGACAATCTTGATGATCGTGCTCCGTCGCTGGTCGAGGCTGTTCTGGAGCCAGCGGAACTTACGGTACTGATCCGTCAAATAGTCCGTCGCCTCATTTTCCGACGACAGGAGCGAAAGGTAGTCGGGGTTCATCCGGAGCTCCGGGAGATGCCGGTCGTTCAGACGGAACGTGAGCCCTTCGGCCGTTTCTTCGACAATCACATCCGGCGTCACATAGTCCGGCTTGAAGTCGGAGATGAACCCGCACGGTTTCGGCTGAAGCGAACGGATCAGCTCCTGCGCCTCTTTCACGGTCTTCAGCGGAACCTCAAGCAGTGCGGCCATCTCGCTCCACCGGTTTCGGGCAAGCAAGCCGAAATGGTCGCGGATGATGGATGCAGCCGGGCCGTTGTCGCCGATCTGCTCCAATTGAAGAAGCAGGCACTCTTGGAGAGAGCGGGCGCCGATGCCGGCCGGGCCGATCTGCTGAAGGAGGCGGATGCCATGGTCGATCGTGTCAGTGCAGAGGGCTTTATCATCCGGCAGCCGGAGATAACCGTCATCATCGAGGTTCAAGATCAGCATCTGCACAAGCGCCAGGTCTGCTTCATCCTTGAAGGTCATCCGGGCAAGCGCGCACAACTCATCGCGGAAAAGCGGCTCGGTTCCTTTCCAGCATTCCGGCAGCATCCCGTTCCGGGATCCTCCGGCCGGCCGGACCCCGAACGGCCGCTCGTCGAATGTTCCTGCGGGCTCCTGCAGTTCGATGAGCGGATTGTCCATCTGCTGCTCGATCAAAAATTGCTCGAGTTCGTATGTGGTGTATTGTAAAATTTCAATCGCCTGACGCAGTTCCATCGTCATGACCAGCTTGAGTTCCTGGCGCTGGGTCATTGCAAGGTTCATTGTCGTTCCTCCTCAATTCCGTTGGAAGCGCTTACTGTGGATTGCCTATTATTATATCACCGCTTTCAGCCTATTTCGACACTTTATTGGAATAATAAAATCCCGGAGCCCTTTTGGACGCCGGGATTTTCGTATTCAGTTGTCGGATCCGACGATGCGAAGCTCCCTTGGGAAGGAAGTGAGCACTTCCGCTTTTCCGTCTTCGCCGATAAAGACCATGTCCTCGATCCGCACGCCGATTTTGCCCGGGATGTAGATGCCGGGCTCAATCGTGAACACTTGCCCCGGCACGGCCTGTTCCTCGTTTCGGCCGTGGACGGACGGTGCTTCATGGACTTCGATGCCGACCCCGTGGCCGACCCGGTTGTTGAAGTACTCACCGTACCCGGCCTCCGAGATTACATCGCGGGAAGCCCGGTCGATGTCCGCAAACACGGCGCCTTCCCGGGAAGCCTCAATGCCGGCCAGCGTCGACTTCAGGACAATGTCATAGATCTTCCGCGTTTCCTCACTCGCTTCGCCGACGACAAACGTCCGGGTGATGTCAGAGCAATACCCGTCTTTCACGACGCCCATGTCGATCAGGATGACATCCCCCGACCGGAACTTTCGCTCGCCCGGATTGCCGTGCGGCAGGGCGGCCTTCTCGCCCGCCAGCACCATCGTCGAAAACGACGGGCCGTCCGCGCCGACTTTCCGCATGAGGAACTCAAGCTCCGCGGTCAGTTCGCTTTCCGTCATGCCGACCCTGATCTTCCGGGCAGCGCCTTCCATCACTTCTTCGATAAGTCGGATCGCGGTGCGGAGCTTGTCCAGCTCTTCCGGTGATTTCTTCAGGCGAAGCCGTGCCGCGAGCGCACCGACATCCTGCACCTCAAGCTGCGGATAAGCCTTCGACAGAAGCTGATACCGCTCGTACGAGAAGACCGACCCTTCAATCCCAAGCTTGCCGGAAAGGGAACCCGCCGCTTCCTTGATCTTCTCAAACGGCAGCTCATCATCCGAAATTGCAACAAGGTGCTGCACATCGGACGCCTCTTCCGCAGCCGACAGATCCAGCGCCGGCACGAACAAGATCTCCGGGCTTCCGTCCGTGCGGAGCAGCAGCCCCATGAACCGCTCGTGGGGATCGGAGTTAAATCCGGTGAAATAAAACACATTCGCCGGCGACGTGATCAGCGCGCCCTGCAGTCCCTCTGACTGAAGCAGCTCTTTCAGCTGATCGCGTCTTTCTGAATAAATGGATGTCATGATGGTTCCTCCTTTTAAATACGCCAACAACAGTATAACGCTGTTGCAAGAATCGTGCCGGATAACCGGATGGTGGCAGATGACGTGTGTATAAAAAGGTGGACAAATTGATTGACATGTATAAAAAGGTGGACGCTTCAAACTGCATCTATTCATGAAGAACCAAACACTACGAGTTGGCATGAAGATTGCAAGATGGATAACAGAATAGAAAAAATATTCGATAAGGGGGGATCAGATGTCGACAAATGTTCTGGAAGTGAAAAGCCTCAAGACCTATTTCAACAAAAATAAAAAGACTGTCCGGGCAGTCGACGGCGTAGAGTTTTCGATCGGCAAAGGAGAGACGGTTGCGCTCGTCGGCGAGTCCGGCTGCGGGAAGAGCATGACCTCACTGTCCATCATGGGACTGGTTCCGGCGCCTGCCGGAAAAATCGTAGGCGGCGAAATTTTATTGAACGGAATCGATTTGGTCGGATTGCCTGAAAAGAAGATGTATGAAGTGCGCGGCAGGGAAGTGGCGATGATTTTCCAGGAACCAATGACCTCGCTCAATCCGGTTCTGACGATTGGGGATCAGCTGTCGGGCGTGGTCATGCATCATTTGAAACTGAGTAAAAAAGAAGCCATGAAAAAGTCGGCAGAAATGCTGGAAATCGTCGGGTTCGCTGATCCTGAAAAGACGTTGAAAGATTATCCTCACCGGTTGTCCGGCGGGATGCGTCAGCGGGTCATGATCGCCATGGCAATGTCCTGCAACCCGAAGCTGCTGATCGCAGATGAGCCGACCACGGCGCTCGATGTGACGATTCAGGCGCAGGTGCTGGAGCTGATGAAGGATCTCAGCCGGAAGTTTTCCACCTCAATTTTGCTGATCACGCATGATCTCGGCGTCGTTTCCGAACTGGCGGAACGGGTGATTGTCATGTATGCCGGTCAGATTGTGGAAATGGCCGACAGCAACCGGCTGTTCAACGATCCGCTTCATCCATATACGGAAGGCCTGATCGGATCGGTTCCGACCATTGACGGGGATATCCGGCGGCTTGAAGCCATCCCGGGAAATGTTCCCGCACCGGGCACTGAAATGCCGGGATGCCGGTTCGCCCCCCGGTGCAGCCGGGCGACGTCCAAATGTACGGAAAGCGTGCCGGAAATGCGGGTGCTGCCGGATGGTCGGTCGGTCCGCTGCGTGCTTTATGAAGAGGAGGCGGCACAATGACCGGAATCGGAGCGATTCATTCACCGGGACAAGCAGAAGCCGCCGAAAGTCAGCATGAAACGTTGCTTGAAGTCAAAAATCTTAAAATGCATTTTCCAATCAAAACAGGTGTGCTTCAGCGGGTGACGGGCCATGTGAAGGCAGTGGATGGTGTCAGCTTCGCCGTGAAAAAAGGCGAAACGATCGGGATTGTGGGCGAGTCGGGATGCGGAAAGTCAACAATGGGCCGATCGATCATCCGGCTTTACGAACCGACAGGCGGGGAAATCCTCTACAACGGGAAAGATATTGCCGGTCTGCCGGAGAAGCAGCTCCGCCCGCTCATCCGCCGGGAAATCCAGATGGTATTCCAGGATCCGAATGCCTCCCTCAACCCGAGGAAGTCTCTTGGAAGTGCACTGGCCGAACCAATGAAGGCGCACGGCCTTTATGAAAGCAGACAGGAGCGCATCGAAAGGATCGAGAAACTGCTCGATCTGGTCGGCCTACATCGTTCGGTCATCAATAACTATCCGCATGAGTTTTCAGGCGGCCAGCGTCAGCGGATCGGCATTGCCCGCGCGCTCGTACTGAATCCGGAACTGGTGATTGCGGATGAGGCGGTATCGGCGCTGGATGTGTCCGTTCAGGCACAGATCATCAACCTGTTGGAGGACCTTCAAGAGAAGCTCGGGCTCACTTACATTTTCATTTCGCATGATTTGAGTGTCGTCCGGCATATTTCAGACCGGGTCGGCGTCATGTATCTTGGCAAGCTGGTTGAACTGTCGGACAAAGAGGCGCTTTACGAAGAACCGCTTCATCCGTACACCCAGGCTCTGCTTTCTGCCATCCCCGTCATCAAGAAAGACGGAACAGAGGAGCGCGAGCGAATTGTCCTGAAGGGAGATCTGCCCAGCCCGTCCTCACCGCCGCCGGGCTGCATCTTCCATACGAGATGTCCATACAAAATGCCGATGTGTGAAACGATTGTGCCGGAATTCCGGGAAGCTGCACCGGGTCGGCAAGTTGCGTGCCATCTGTACGGGGAACCGCCGTTTTAACCGAGGAACGTGAAAACGCTTCAAACATTCAAAGGGGGAATTAAACTTGGCAAAGAAAAAGTTTGCGTGGCTGTCCATGCTGCTTGCTGTCTTATTGGTTGTCTCTGCATGCACGCCGGCGGATGAGATATCTGATGCGGAAGCCGCAACAAAACCGGACGGCGGAAAAGGCGGCGGGCTTGTGCTGGCGACGACGGCCGCACCGACCCTGTTCAACCCGTATTACTCCACGGATACATCCAGTTCTACGATTGAAGGATTTATTTTCAGCGGCCTTGTCACAGTGGATCACGACTTCAATCCGGAGGGCGATCTGGCCGAAAGCTGGGAGTTCTCTGATGACGGCCTCCGCTGGACATTCCATCTCCGCGAAAATGTCAAGTGGCATGACGGCGAGCCGTTCACGGCCGATGACGTGGTCTTCTCGTACAATATTCCGCTGAGCGAGGATTACGTCGGCCCGCGCGGACTCCCATTTGAAATTATCGAAGAGATCAATAAAGTCGACGATTACACAGTGGAATTCGTGCTGTCCGAGCCGTATGCACCGTTCATCACGATCACCGCCCAGTTTGAAGTGCTGCCTGAGCACATTCTCGGCGATGTCCCGATTGCCGATCTTGGAAAGCATAAGTTCAACACGAAAGAACCGGTCGGCACGGGGCCGTTCAAGTTCAAGGAATGGCGTGAAGGGGAGTATATTCTTCTGGATCGCAACGACGATTACTTCCTTGGCGCTCCGAAGTTGGATTCGATCACGTATAAAATTGTCCCGGATACAAATACAGCAATGGCTCAGCTTCAAGTAGGCGAGATCAATCTTGCAGGCATTTCACCCGAATATACGGAAATGGCCGAAGACCTTGCACAAAAAGGGAAGATCGAGTTGTCTTCCGGTCCGTCCAATGCGTTTGAGTACATCGGATACAACTTGAGGAACGAACTGTTCCAGGACAAAGAGGTTCGCCAGGCGCTGACCCACGCCATCGATAAAGAAGCGATCATCCAGGCAATCCTCGGCGGGGCGGGAACCGTCGCGCACGGCCCTGGCAGTCCCGCCAACTGGGCATTCAACCCCGATATGCCGGCGTTTGACTACGATCCGGAGAAGGCAAAACAGATGCTGAAAGAGGCAGGCTGGGAGCCGGGACCGGACGGGATTCTCCAGAAAGACGGCAAGAAGTTCGAATTCGTCTTGAAAACGACTTCTGCGAATGAAATCCGCCAGCAGATTGCAGAAGTGGCTCAGCAGCAATGGAGCGAAATTGGCATCAAAACCACGATTGAGCTTCTCGAGTGGAGTGCGTATGTCGAGCAGACAAGCCCGCCAAACTGGAACTTCGATGCTATGGTCGCCGGCTGGTCCATCGGAAGCGACCCGGACCCGACCTGGTTCTGGCACTCCTCCGAGATCGAGAATGGGCTGAACTATAATGGCTATTCCAATCCGAAGGTCGATGAACTGCTGTCCCAAAACACACAAATTTCCGATCTGGAAGAGCGCAAGCGGGTGATCGCCGAGGCGGACGCCATCGTCGCGGAAGATCAGCCGAACACGTTTATTTATTACGTGGAAGGATATTTGGCGAAATCCCCGAATCTCCACGGACCTGAATACAGTTCCGCCAACACTTATTACAAGCTCCACGAATGGTACATCGATTGACCGGTCCGTAAGACGGATGAGATCGAACATGGGATGGCCGGCCTTCTCCTCCCGCTGAAAATGAGGTGACAGGGGAAGGCCGTTGCAATCCTGTAAGGAAAGGAGCGGAACGGCAAATGTCAGCTTATATCATCAGGAGATCGCTTATGGCGATTCCGCTGCTCTTTATCATTACCATCATTTCTTTCGCCATGATGCGAATGGCTCCCGGAGATCCGACGGCATTGATGATGGATCCGATGATCAAACAGGAAAATCTGACGGCGTACAAGGAGTCCTATGGCCTGAACGATAATGTCGTCGTCCAATACGGCAGGTGGCTCGGAAACATGGTTCAGGGCAACTTCGGGGAGTCGCTCATCCGGCAAGGGGTTCCGGTAAAGGACCTGATTCTTGCAAGGCTTCCGAATACGTTATTGTTGATGCTGGTTTCAACGATTATCGCGTTCCTGATTTCGATTCCGCTTGGGGTTTATTCCGCGACAAGGCGGAATTCAAAAACTGACTACGCCATCACCTTCATTTCGTTTCTCGGGATTGCTACTCCAAGTTTCTGGATCGGCCTGATGCTCATCATGGTGCTGTCGGTGCATCTCGGCTGGTTCCCGATCGGAGGAGTGGCCAACATCGGCGAACCGTTCAGCATCTGGGACCGCCTCCACCATTTGATCCTGCCGGCATTCGTGCTGGCGACGGCAGACATGGCGGGGCTGACCCGGTATTCCCGCTCCAGCATGCTGGACGTTTTGCGCCAGGACTATATCCGTACGGCAAAGGCGAATGGTTTCCGCGAACGGACGGTCATCTTCAGACATGGCCTCCGAAATGCGCTCATTCCGATCATCACAATTTTCGGGCTTATGCTGCCGTCATTCATCGGCGGCTCGGTCATCATTGAAAGTGTGTTTGCCTGGCCGGGCATCGGCCTGCTGTTCATGGACGCCGCATTCCAAAGGGATTACCCGGTCATCATGGCCGTGGTCGTCATTGCCGCGGCGCTCGTTGTGATCGGCAATCTGCTGGCGGATATCCTGTACGCCGTCTTTGATCCGAGGATCGAATATTGACCTATGAAAGGAGGGCTTGACGTGACCTTGACAGAAGAACCGAGACTGACCGGCCGGCCGGCCCTTCCGGAAGAACCGGCGGTCGCACCCCATGAGCCGATCTGGAAACTGATGCTCCGCAAATACATGAAAAACAAGTTGGCAGTGATCGGGGCAGTCTTATTGTTTCTGATCATCGGGGCGGCGATTTTCGCCCCTTGGCTTGCACCGAAAGATCCAAGCCAGCAAGTATTGCTCGATAAGCTGGCACCGCCCGGTAAAGACTATCCGCTCGGGGCCGACAATTTGGGACGTGATACGCTGAGCCGATTGCTGTTCGGTGCCAGGATCTCGCTGCTCGTCGGCTTTGCTTCAGTGGCCGGATCCATTTTCATCGGCACGGTCGTCGGTGCGGTCGCCGGCTATTATGGAGGCAAGTTGGACGCCGTGCTGATGAGGTTTGTGGATGCGGTAATCTCGTTCCCGTCACTGTTTCTGCTCATCACACTCGTGACGATTTTTGAACCGAGCATCATGACGCTCATCGGCATCTTTGCCATCTTCGGCTGGACAGGAACGGCCCGTCTTGTGCGAGGAGAATTCCTGTCTCTCCGTAAGTCCGAATTTGTTCTGGCTGCGCGAACTCTCGGCATCCGGAACGGCCGCATCATCTTCTCCCACATTCTGCCGAATGCACTCGGCCCGATCATCGTATCGGCGACGCTCGGCGTCGGCGGGGTCATTCTCGGAGAAGCCGCCCTCAGCTATCTCGGCCTCGGAATCCAGCCGCCGACACCGAGCTGGGGCAATATGCTCCAAAGTGCACAGAATCCGCAGATCATGCTCGGTGCCTGGTGGTACCCTTTGTTCCCGGGGCTCATGATCCTCACCACCGTGCTCGCCTTCAACTTTGTCGGTGACGGTCTGCGCGATGCGTTTGATCCGAAAATCGAAGACTGACCATTAGAAAAACCGCTTCCCGCTTTCAGCGCGGGGAGCGGTTTTTCGTCAATTCAGGATACCGAGTTGTTCATAAAGGAACGAGTAGATATCCGTGTGTTCTTCAATCAGCTTCGATGTCGGTTTGCCGAGCCCGTGTCCCGCGTCTTTCTCGATGCGGAGCAGGACCGGCTTGTCTCCGCGCTGTGCCTCCTGTAGGGTGGCGGCGTACTTCATCGCATGGGCCGGAACGACCCGGTCGTCGGTGTCCGCGGTTGTGATGAGTGTGGCCGGATGTTCGCGCTCCCGCACGTTGTGGAGCGGGGAGTAAGCATAAAGCGTTTTGAATGCTTCCTCGCCGTCATCCACCGAGCCGAACTCAGATGTCCAGAACCGTCCGACGGTGAACAGCTGATAACGCAGCATGTCCGTCACCGGCACCTGGCAGATGACCGCGCCGTACAGATCCGGGCGCTGGTTGAGGCAGGCGGAGACGAGCAGGCCGCCGTTGCTGCCGCCCATGATGGCAAGCTTTTCGGGCTGCGTCCAGTTGTTCTCGACGAGCCATTCGCCCGCAGAGATGAAGTCTTCAAAGACCCGCTGCTTGCTGCCGAACGTCCCCGCCTGATGCCAGGCCTCTCCGTATTCTCCGCCGCCCCTCAGGTTGGCGACGGCATAGATGCCGCCGTCTTCGATAAAGAGGGCGTTGGCCGGCGAATAGGACGGGGTCATGCTGATGTTGAACCCGCCGTATCCGTATAGGAGGACGGGGTTCGTCCCGTCTGCTGCCACTACTTTTTTTCGTGTGAGGAACATCGGAACCTTTGTGCCGTCTTTTGACGGATAAAACACCTGGACCGTTTCATATCCGTCCGGATTCAGTCCTCCCTCTGCAATGAACACACGGTCCGTTTTTTGTTCGTCCAGCTTCCAGCGGACGACGGTCAGCGGTGTCAGGAACGATGTATACGAGATGAACAGGTCGCGGCTTTTCTTATCGAATGAAAGCCCTTGGATCGTGATCATTTCAGGGAGCGGGGGCACTGCATCTTGTTTGCCTTCCAGTGTGTGGATCTCCAGGTGGTGGCGGGCGTCTTTCATGTAGGCGACGGCCAGCCGGTCATCGGCGAGTTTCGGGTAATAAAGGACTTCTTCGCGTTCGGGAAGAATGTCTTGCCAGTTGGAGCGGTCCGGCGAGTCCAGGTCGACGGCGATGATTTTTCCGTTCGGCGCTTCGCTGTTCGTGTACAGGTAGAAGAGGCGGTCTTTGTTGCCGATATAGGAGTAGTAGGCGTCGCCTTCTGCGGCGAGCGGCTTGAATTCACCGTTCCCATCCGCCGGGCGGTAGTAGAGCCGGCTTTTGTTCTCGGTCCCTTTCCAGGAAGCGAGGATCAGCCAGCGGCGGTCGTCGGTGAGCGTGGTGCCGAAGCTCAGTTCTTTGTCGTCCGGGCGCTCATGGATCAGCTCGTCGTCTTGCTGGTGTTGGCCGAGCAGGTGGAGATAGAGTTTGTTGTAATTGCCTTCGTCCTCCGGAGCCACAGTTCCCGGCTGCGGATAGCGGCTGTAATAAAACCCGCTGTCATCGCCCGTCCAGGTGATGTCGGTGAATTTGCACCAGCGGATCTCATCCGGGAGGTCTTTTCCGGTTTCCAGGTCGCGGATTTTTATGGTGCACCAGTCCGAACCGTTTTCGGAAAGCGCATAGGCGAGCAGCTTTCCGTCATGGCTGAACGATGTGGCGGTGATCGCCGTCGTGCCGTCGGGGTTCAGGTCGTTCGGGTCGATGACGATTTCCGGCTCGGAATCATCCAGTTGCTCCACCCGGCAGAACACCGGCTGGTTTTGCAGGCCGCTGTTCATATGGAAGTAATAATAGCCGCCCTCTTTTTCAGGCAGCCCGCGCAAAGGATGATTGCGCTTTTCGGTGAGGCGCTCCTTGAAAACGGAGCGGGCGGACAGGGCGTCGAAGTACTTTCGCGTGGCGCTGTTTTGCCGGTCGGCCCATTGTTTCGTTTCAGGGCTTTCCGGATCTTCAAGCCAGCGGTACGGATCGCGGACAGTGGTGCCATAGAAGTTGTCGGCAATGTCGGTTTTGGTTGCAGATGGGTTCATGGTCATCCTCCTCAAATGGTTTCACTCAACTTAATATGCAAGTTGCATACCATTTTCGTTTTACCGGGATGAAAATCCTTGGCTGCGGGGAAATTTAGGCGCCTCCTGACTGGGCTCACCATTTCTTCTCCTTCTGAGTGGAATTCACACGGAGAACAGGACACAAACACCTTAAGAGTCCGATTCGAGGCGCTTAGAGTCCGATTCGCGTGGCTAAGAGTCCGATTCACATTGCTAAGAGTCCAATTCATTCACAGGTAAGGGCAGTCGACGCCGGCTGCTTTTTGCTTTTGGGTAAACTTTGTAAGAGGATAGACCAATAACCACACGCAGAACAGGAGTTGGGGGCATGGAGATTCACCTTGTGCATCCGGTTCATCCCAGGCCGGATGAGTTCGTCGGTATTCAGGAAATGCTAAGACAGCAGGTCCGGACGAATCGCCCGTTGACGTTTTCCGGGCTGTCGACTGTGGCGGGTGTGGATATTGCGTATGGGGAACAAGAGGGAATGGAAACCGGGTTTTGCCATATTGCGCTGTTCAAACTGCCTTCCATGGAAATTATCGAGCGGGCGGAAAGCCAAGGCCCGATCACCGTTCCTTACATGCCGGGCTTCCTGACATTCAGGGAGTTGCCGCTCATCCTGGATGCCGCACAAAAACTTCAGAACGTGCCGGATCTTTTCATGTTTGACGGCAACGGGATCCTGCATCCGCGCCGGATGGGGATTGCGACCCACGCGTCGTTTTTTCTCGGGAAGCCGACAATTGGCATCGCGAAAACTTACTTTAAAGTGGGTGAGACGGAATACCTTCAGCCCGCGCCGGAAAAGGGGAGTTTTACGGACATCATCGTCGGAGGCGAGCCGATCGGCCGGGCGGTCCGCACGTCGGCGGGCGTGAAGCCGGTGTTCGTTTCGCCGGGCAATCAAATCGACTTGTCTTCCGCAACGGACATCGCCCTTCAACTGACAGGACCGGACAGCCGGATACCGGTCCCGGTCAGGGAAGCGGATATCCAGACGAGGAACATGCGCCGCCGGTAAGGTGATGCAAAGTAGAAAGCCCATGATTCCCGGAGAATCATGGGCTTTGTTTATTGATCTGACTTCAGCCGAAGAGGTTTCGGATTTTGCTGAGCCATCCTTCGGGCTGCGGCGGAAGGCCCGCTTTCTGTCTTTTTTTGCTTTCCGGATAAACAAACGTCTCGGCGAATTTCTCTTCTGTTTTGGGCAATGGCCGGTCATTCAGCTGTTCATGGCCGTAGTCCAACTTGAGTTGCCCTTCTTCCGAGATGGAAAGAGTCAGGCTTGTGAATGGCTGCCTTTCTTGCCGGATGAATTCATCGCCCAGTTCTTCAATCAGAACGTCGATTTGACGGTCGCTCTTGTACCACTCGTCGTGGTCCAGATCGAGGATGTAAGCCATTTCGATACTCGGGATGAATTCGGCACTGTCTTTTTTAAAATAATAGAAGAAGTGGTCGGACGCCCCGTCTTCATACTCGGCATAAAACATGATCTGATCCCACTCCTCAGGAATCAGCTTGATGAGGGATTCGACAATCTTTTGGGTGAGATGTTCCAATGGTTCGGTGTTCAAGGCGCTTTCCTCTTTTCCGTTTTTGGCTGGCACTTATTCTTTAATTCTATCCCAACCCACGACAATTTACATAATCGCCTTTGCAATAGGTTGCGCGGGCACCCGGTCGGCGGTACGCTTGGTTTATCATGAAACGAAGCAGGTGATGGAATGGACCGGAGAGTGGCGGTGGTGGGAAGCCTCAATATGGATCTGATCACGCGGACGGCGCGGCTGCCGAAGATCGGCGAGACGATTCTCGGAGAGTCGATTGACTATTTGCCGGGCGGAAAGGGTGCGAACCAGGCAGTGGCGGCTGCGCGTCTCGGCTGCCGGGTTGACATGGTCGGTGCGGTCGGGGCGGACGCGTTCGGGGATGTGCTGATTGCGGGGCTGGAGGAAGACGGCATCGAGACCGGATCCGTTCGACGCACGGATGTGCCGACGGGCATTGCGAATATTTTCAGCGTCGGCGGCGACAATTGCATTACGGTTGTGCCGGGGGCGAACGGAACGGTGACGCCGGATAGCCTGGACGATAAAGCGATGGCGGCGATCCGGGAAGCGGATGTCGTGATTTTGCAGATGGAGATTCCGGTTGAAACGGTAACGCATGTGCTGGCTGAAGCAAAGAAAGCCGGGGTCAGGACGATTTTGAATCCGGCTCCGGCACAGGTGCTTCCGGACAGCCTGCTGGCGGACGTGGATTATTTGACGCCGAATGAAACAGAGTTTGAATTGCTCGCGGGTCGCAGGTTTTCTTCGGATCTTGAGCTGGAGGTCCTCATGAAAGAATGGGAGGACCGGCACGGCCATGCACTCATTGTGACACTCGGGGAGCGGGGCTGCACGTTCCTTGAAGACGGCCGGATGGCCACAATCGCCCCGCCAAAAGTGAAGGCAGTCGACACGACGGGCGCGGGAGACTGCTTTAACGGAGCCCTCGCGAGCGGAATTGCCCAAGAATGGCCGTTGCGCCGGTCGCTCGAGTTTGCCGTCGCTGCTTCGTCTCTTGCTGTCACGAAGTTCGGCGCGCAGGCGGGCATGCCGACCCTCGAGGATGTCGGGGTGGACGGCTGATGAACCGGGAACTTGTTTTTTACGGGGCGATCAGTCTGGATGGCTATCTTGCACGGATGGACGGCTCGCTGGATTGGCTGATCGGCACGGAAGGCGAGGATGAATCGGGATATGAGGAATTCTATGAAACGATCGGCACTGTCTTAATGGGACGGAAAACCTACGATGAGATTCTCGGAATGTTCCCGGACGAGTTCCCTTATGCCGGGAAAGCATGCTACGTGTTTTCGAGGGAGAAGAAAGGCTTCGATGGGCAGGTCACTTTCGTCAATGAAGACATCGAAGAATTTGTCCGAGCCCTGAAAGAGCAAGAAGGCGGCCGGATCTGGATGGTGGGCGGCGGTCAGGCGTTGGCGCCGCTGCTGGATGCCGGCCTGGTCGATGAACTGGTGATCCAGATCACGCCGGCCGTCCTGGGCGGGGGGCTGCCGCTTTTCTCTGCCGGTGTGCGGGAGCGCCGGTTTGATCTGAAGGAAGTCCGGCGGTTCGGACAGTTTGCCGAACTGCGGTACAGGAAAAAGTAAACTGCTGATTGGAGAAAGGGTGGAAGGCAGCATGAAAAAACTGCTGTTGGACGTAGACACGGGAATCGACGACGCGATCGGAATCATCCTCGCGGCAAAGCGTGCGGAAGTCGTCGGGATCACGACGGTGAACGGAAATACATCGCTGGACAATGCGACGGTGAACACGCTGAAAGTGCTGAAGCTGATCGGGCGGGAGGATATCCCGGTCGTGCGCGGCGCGGACCGGCCGCTGCTCCGCGAACCCCATTTTGAAGTGAGCGTGCACGGAGACGACGGAATCGGCGGTGCGCTCAAGCGGATGGAAATCGGCGAAGCGTCACCCGGATTCGGTCCGGATTTCATCATTGAACAGGCGGAGAAGCACGGGGGAGAGCTGACGCTCGTCTTGACGGCGCCGCTGACGAACATGGCGCTCGCGATCCGAAAAGAACCCCGCCTGAAGGACTGGCTGAAGGAAGTCATCATCATGGGCGGAGCGGTCCGGGTGCCCGGCAACATCACGCCGACGGCCGAGTACAACATGTACATCGATCCGGAGGCGGCCAAAATCGTTTTGCATTCCGGTCTTCCGGTGAAACTCGTGGGTCTGGACGTCACGGAGCAAACGTTGCTCACCGGATCGGAGATCGAGCGGATGCAGGGCAATCCGGAAGGTCAGTTCGTCAAGGACTCGACCGGCGGCTACATGAAACGGTATGAGGAAATCACCGGTCTTCACGCCTGTGCGATGCATGATCCGTTTGCCGTCGGCGTGGCAATCGACCCGTCGTTCGCCTGGACGGAGCGGCTGCATGTGGACGTCGAGACCAACTCGGACCTTTGCGACGGGCAGACCGTGGCCGACTTTTCCAACTGGACGGGCAAAGAGCCGAATATCGATGTCTGCCTGGAAGCGGACAGCGAACGGTTCATCGAATACCTTGTGGAAACGATCAGACTCTGATCTTGGTGACAACAGCCGGACTTGGAACCTTTTCTATGGCTCCAAATCCGGCTTTCTTTTTCCAGAGGTCCTTTTTTGAAACTTAAATCCAGTTAATCCCTTCTTTTTCAGTTCATTCGTCCGGAAAAAAGCGCTTGCCGGCCGCCTTTTTCCGCATTTTATCGGAAACCTGCGGAATCGGGTTGATAATCGGGGCAAGCTAACGTACAATGAATTTTATTTCAAAAATATTCGGTCTATTCAAGACCTAAAGGAGTGGATGCCGGTGGATGTCTATCGGGAAGCGCTGGAGCTGCACAGGGAGCTGGAAGGGAAATTGGAAATGACGCTGAAGGCGCCGATCGAGACGAAACGGGATTTGAGCCTGCTGTATTCGCCCGGCGTGGCGGCCCCTTGCATGGAGATCAGCGAGGAACCGGCCAAGATTTATGATTATACGATGAAGGGGCACACGGTCGGCGTCATCAGCAACGGGACGGCAGTGCTCGGGCTCGGAAACATCGGCGCGTCCGCATCGATTCCCGTCATGGAAGGAAAGGCGGCGCTCATCCGCCGGTTCGGCGGGATTGATTCGTTCCCGGTTGCGCTCGATACGGAAGATCCGGATGAGTTCGTCAAGGCCGTCACGCTGATGGCTCCCGTGTTCGGCGCGATCAATCTCGAAGACATCGCGGCACCTGCTTGTTTTGAGATCGAAAACCGGCTGAAGGCGGCGCTCGATATTCCGGTGTTCCACGACGACCAGCACGGTACGGCGATCGTCGTGGCGGCGGGGCTGATCAATGCGGCGAAATTGACCGGCCGACCGCTCGGCGAACTGAAGGTTGTCATGAACGGCGCAGGTGCAGCAGGCGTGGCGATTGCGAAGCTGCTTGGCACGTTCGGCGTGGAGGACATTGTCATGTGCGATACGGCAGGTGCGATTTATGAGGGGCGTGCGGAGCGCATGAACCCGATGAAGGAAGAAATCGCGGGAATGACGAATCCGGAGCGGCTTGACGGTGCGCTCGGCGACGTGATCCAAGGCGCGGATGTGTTCATCGGGGTGTCGGCCGCAGGTGCCCTCACAGAAGAAATGGTTCGCTCGATGGCACCCGATCCTATAATCTTCGCGATGGCAAATCCGACGCCGGAAATCATGCCGGACGAGGCGATTGCAGCGGGAGCGCGGATCATCGGCACCGGCCGGTCGGATTACCCGAACCAGGTGAACAACATCCTCGCGTTCCCGGGCATCTTCAAGGGCGCGCTTTCCGTCCGTGCGAAAGATGTGAATGAAGAGATGAAGCGGGCCGCGGCGGAGGCGATTGCGGCTCTCGTCGGATCCGATCAGCTCAGTGAGGAGTTCGTCATTCCGGATCCGTTCGACCCCCGCGTGCCCGAAGCGGTGGCGCAGGCAGTCGCCGAAGCGGCCATCCGGAGCGGCGTCGCCCGGCGTGTAGCGGTTTGCGTTGTCTGAATGCAGGAGATTTCCTCTCTTTCTCGAATGGTTATTAATGAATCGATGAGAGATGGAGGAAAAGAATATGAATTATTACGCGGTTTATCTGCCGATGAAGGATGAAGAACTAAGTGCGATTTACCGGCCGGACCACCTGGCTTATCTGGACGCCCGGATGGCGGAAGGGAAAGTGAAGGCGAAGGGCCGATTCACCGACGGCTCCGGCGGCCTCGTCATTTACCAGGCCGAATCGCAGGAAGACGTCGAAGAGTATGTCCAGCACGATCCGTATATCGTCCACGGCGCCCGCTCCTACGAGATCAAAGAGTGGGAAGCGGCGTTTGCGGAATAAGGGAAATGAAAAAGCAGCCATTGCGGCTGCTTTTTTGCGTATTGGAAGGTGAAATGCAGGGGCTTCGCCGAAGCGTTATCTTTATTCCGTGAAGCGTTATCTTTATCTGCCGAAGCGTTATCTTTATCAAGCAAAGCGTTATCTTTATCGACAAAAGCGTTATCTTTATCCCCGGCGCATCAAATACAGGAAGTACGGGGCGCCGATGAGGGCGACGATGATGCCGGCCGGGACGGTGAATCCGGCGGGGAGTGCGTGGCCGATCGTGTCGGCGGCGATGAGCAGGACGGCGCCGATGAGCATCGCGACCGGCAGGAACCGTTCATGGCGCGGTCCGGCGAGTGCGCGGGCGATGTGCGGCGCCATGAGGCCGATGAACGCGATGTAGCCGGTGATCGAGACGGCGGCCGCTGCAAGCGCGACAGCTGCAGCCAGCAATAAAAACCGGGTGCGCGCGAGCCGGACGCCGAGGCCGATCGCCGATGGTTCGGCGAGAGCGAGGACGTTCAGCGTATTTGAGCGGAAGTAAACGAGCGGCACAAGCACCACGACCCACGGCAGCAGGGCGAGGACGAACGGCCAATCGGCCCCCCAGACGCTTCCGGCGAGCCATTCGGCGATGAAGAGCACGTCCTGACGCTCCGCGCCGGAGATCAGGATCATCATCGCACCCGAAAGCGCCGAGGCGAAGCCGATCCCGACCAGCAGGAGGCGGACCGGCATGATGCCTCTCCCTTTTTCCATCGAAAACAGCCAGATGAGCGCTGCCGTGGCGATCGCTCCTGCAAATCCGACGGCGGGCAGGAGAAACGCGTAGTTAGGCAGGTTGCCGCCAGCAAACAAGTAAAACACCGTGATCGCAATCCCGGCGCCGGAATGGATCCCGATGATGCCGGGATCCGCCAGGTCATTGCGGGTGACGGTCTGAAGCAGGGAGCCCGACACCGAGAGCGCCACCCCGGCAAGTGCCAGCACGGCGACGCGCGGCATCCGCAGGTCGAACAGAACGAATGTTTCCTTCGGCGATCCCTGGCCGAACAGCACCGGCAGAATCCGGTCGACCGTCAAGCCTGCGGCGCCTGTTGACAGCGCAGTGACGACGGCGATGATAAACAGTCCTGACAGGATGACCGTCCACCTGACCGGGTGCTTTTGAGTGCGGTTACGCATGCCCGAGCCCCCCTTTGCGGACGATGATGAGGAAGAACGGCAGTCCGATCAGCGCCGTGATGGCGACGACCGGCGTCTCAAACGGCGCATTGACAAGACGGCCGGCAAGATCGGCCAGCACCATGAACACAGCGCCGATGATCGCGCTTATCGGGATGATTGCCCGGTAGTCGGCGCCGGCCACCGCGCGAACGAGATGCGGAATGATCAACCCGACGAACGCGAGGTTGCCGACCAGTGCGACAGCCGCCCCCGCAAGCAGTGCGGTGATGGCCATCATGATCGTTTTGATCAAAAACACACGCTGGCCGAGTCCGACGGCGACGTCTTCCTGGAGGCTTAAAATCGTCAGTTGGCGGCTCACGAGCACCGCTCCGACGAGGCCGGCGACGATGAACGGGACGACGATGAGTGAATCGGGGGTCGTCCCCATGAGCCCCCCGGCCGTCCACATCGAAACGTCTTTGGAAATCTGAAACACGATGCCGGTGCCGTCTGCAACCGCCTGGAGAAATGCCGTGACGGCGGCGCCTGCGACAACGAGGCGCATTGCGGACATGCCGCCCCGGGACGAAGCACCAATCGAAAAGACGATCGCCATGCCGGCAGCCGCGCCGATGAAGCAGGCGGCGAGGATGCCAACCCGGGTGATGCCGGGAATGAGCGCAAGAGACAGGGCGAGTGCCGCGTTGGCGCCTGAAGTGAGACCGAGCAGGCCGGGATCGGCGAGCGGATTTCGCGTGACCCCCTGCATGACGGCACCCGCGACGGCCAGCGCCGCGCCGGTAAACACGGCGGCCGTCACGCGAGGGATGCGGAGTTCGCGCAGCACCGATGCATGCTCGCCGCCGCCTGAAGTGACCGCGAGCCAGACGTCGCGGATGCCGGTGTCGGCTGCCCCGAGTGTGAGTGCCAGCACAAATGCGGCCGCCAGCAACAGGGCGCCGAGGATCAGCTGTATCGGAATTGGAAGAAGTCTTCTTTGGGACATGGCAGACCATCGCTTTCTATTGAAATCAAAACGGGCGGTCCCGCTCCGGTGTTCATACCGGCCGGACCGCCCGACTTGTCATTCCCGGCTGAGGGTTTATTTTTCGCCGAGAAATTGCTCTTCAAAGAATTTCAGTTGATCGTCCAGCGTCAAGGCATCGTTGAAGTAAGCTTTCTTGGCGTTGGCTTTGATCAGGCGCCCGTTTTTCACCGCGTCGATGTCCTTGAACCAGCCGGCGTCCATGAATGACGTGTCCTGGTCTTCCGCGAGGCTCATGATGACATAGTCGCCCGTATAGTCGCCGAGCACTTCCTGGGAGATGGCGAAGTAGCCGGGTTCAAGCGCAACTTCCTTCACTTTTTCCGGCATTTTCAGGCCCATTGCCTGGTAAAGGATTTCCGTGCCGCGCCCCCAATTGTCTCCGAACAGGTAAAACTGCTTTTCAAAGTTCTCGACAACGGTGACGGTGGCATCTTCGCCGATCTTTTCTTTGATCTTCTTGCCGGCCGCGTCGGCGCGCTGTTTAAAGCCGTCCACCCATTCAGTTGCTTCCTTCTCTTTATTCACGACTTTCCCGATTTCGATGTGCTGCTGGAGGTAGTCATTCTTTCCGTACGTGAACAGGACGGTCGGGGCGATTTTCTCCAGCTTGTCTGCATTCTCAATATTGTTGAGGCCGATGATGAGATCCGGCTCCAGTTCCAGGATTTTCTCCACGTCATCATTTGTGACGACTTCCGCATCCTTCAGCGCGTCCTGGAAATTCGGGTTGTCGGCGGACCAGGAGTCGACGCCGACAATCGGGACGCCGAGCTTGATCAGATCGCCGGCATAAGAGGCCAATACGACAACACGTTGCGGATCTGCCGGTACTTCCACCGGACCGGTTTCGGATTCATAGGTAATGGTTTCGGCGGATTGGCCCGCTTTGCCTGCTTGTTCTTTGTCACCGGACGTGTTGCCGGATTTGGAACCGCAGGCGGCAAGCGCGATGGCGGTGATCAGGGCGATGGCGAGCAGCAGTGTTTTCTTCATGTGGGTTGGTCTCCTTTGATCAGGTCATAGGTGATGCAGAGCGGTGCGTGGGTCCGGGGGTCCCGGGCGATGACGGCGTCGATGTTGAACACTTCTTTGAGGACGTCCGGAACGAGCACGTCCTCCGGGGTGCCCGCCTTGACGAGACGCCCCTGCGACAGGGCGATCAGGTGATCGGAAAACCTGGCGGCCTGGTTCAGGTCATGAAGGACCATGACGATCGTGCGTTCTTCCTTGCGGTTCAGCTCCTGCAGCAACTCCAGAATCTCCAGCTGATGCGCCATATCCAGATAAGTCGTCGGCTCATCCAGGAAAATGATGCCGGTGTCCTGAGCGAGCGCCATGGCGATCCAGACGCGCTGGCGCTGGCCGCCGGAAAGGGCATCGACGGGCCGGTCCCGGAATTCGGCGGTGCGCGTGACTTCAAGCGCCCAGTCGATCATCCGCCGGTCTTCTTTGGAAAGCCGGCCGAAGCCTTTCTGGTGGGGGAAACGGCCGTAGGCAACGAGTTCTTCAACGAGCAGTCCGCCCGCACTTTCCGGCGTCTGGGGAAGGATGGCCATCTTGCGGGCAAGCGCCTTCGTCTCCATGGAGCGGATGTCCAGGCCGTCGAGTGTCACGGAACCGCCCTGGTGGGGGATGATCCGGGTGAGCGCCTTCAGCAGCGTGGACTTTCCGCAGCCGTTTGATCCGATGATTGTCGTGATCTTGCCGGCGGGGAATGAAATATTCATGCCGTCGACGATGACGGCGGAATCGTACCCGACCCGGACATCTTCTGCGAGCAGTTGCATACAGGTTGCTCCTTTCCTTCGAATGCGAACCGTGGTATAGTAATTGATATTGGTTCTCAGTGAGAATGATTTTCAATTTCAAATGATAGAGCGAAACAAGACGCATGTCAAACGTTTTCTGAAGCGAAGGAGGAATCGGAATGCACAAGGCGACCGTGAAAGATGTGACGATCATCGGCGGCGGGCCGGCCGGGCTGTACAGTGCCTTTTACAGCGGGCTTCGCGGAATGGATGTCCGGCTGATCGAGGCGAGGGAAGAACTGGGCGGCAAAGTGTGTCTGTTCAAGGAAAAGATGATCTGGGATGCAGGCGGCCAGCCGCCGGTTCAGGGCGGGGTATTTGCAGAGCAGCTCATCGCGCAGGCGGAGACGTTCGGCCCCGAGCTGCTCACCGGCAGGAAAGTGACCCGTATCCGGCGCGACGGGGACGGTCTGTTTCTCATCGAGGCGTCGGACGGCGTGACTTATCCTTCGCGTTCGATCATCATGGCAAACGGCGGCGGCATCGTCACGCCGCAGAAACTGAAGCTGTCGGGCGCAGCCGCGGCGGAGATGGACAACTTGTTTTATACCGTTCCGTCCATCGCGCAGTTCCGCGGCCAGACCGTCCTCATTTCCGGAGGAGGCGATGCGGCGGTCGACTGGGCAGCCGAATTTCTCGGGATCGCGAAGGAAGTCATCCTTGTCCACCGGCGCGAGAATTTCTGTGCCCACGAAGCTCAAGTGGAGAAAGTGCGTGAAGGCGGCGCCAGGGTCGTGTTGAACGCTGCGATCCACCGGCTCATCTCAGACGGGTCCAAGGAGAGGATCGAATGCGTGGAACTGCGGGATTCCGCAACCGGCGAGGAATTCCGGCTTGCCGTCGATTCGGTGCTTGTAAGCCACGGGTTTGAAATGGACTCGGAACTCGTGTTTGAAGAGGCGTCCGAACCGGTGCGGGAAGACGGCCACTTCTTCATCGGCACGGCATCAGCGGACACGACGGAGCCGGGCATCTTTGCCGCCGGCGACTGTCTGAAGTACACCGGCAAAGTGAATCTGCTCGTCGGCGCTTTCCAGGATGCAGTCAATGCTGTCAACCGGGCAAAGACATACATCGACCCCGACTCACATGAGCGTGGCATGGTTTCCTCGCACAACGAACGCTTCAAAGAACGCAACCGCCAGATCATCCGGCACATCGCCGGGGTGGAATGAACAAAGAACAGCCGGGGCATCCTTCGCCCCGGTTTTTTTCATGTTCTTCAATCCGCCATCCGGAAGTCTCTTCCTATATAGATGCGCGGTTTCCAACCGACCCTGCCCGTGCCAATGCGTCCGTGTTCCATGAATCCGTTTGCAAACCGTTGACAGTGCTGAATTCATCAATTTGTTTAAATAAAATATTCAGAAATATATTGCATTACCGTGTTTCAGGTGATATCGTATTAACTGCTTGAAGGATTTCCTTCACACATGCCGGCTCTTTGCAGGATTTCCGTCAAACGGAAATTTCGCGCCGGACGGTAAAGCCCGTCTTACATAATTCAGTGATGGTTTTATAAAATTGAACGGGGTGGAACGGATGGTCTTGAAGGGGATGATCCAGCGGGAGATGCTCAGGCTTCCGCGGGGACAGCGGAAAGTGGCGGAGTATGTAATGCGCCGGCCGCATGAAGTGGCGGTGTGCTCGGGGCAGGAACTGGGGGATCGCACCGGCACAAGTGAATCGACGGTGATCCGGTTCAGTTACAATATGGGGTACACCGGCTATCCCGCGATGCAGAAGGCGATCCGGGAAGAGCTTTATCTGCCGGAATCGAGTTTTTCCCAGTACCAGGAAGAAAAGCTTGCGATCGGAGAAGAAAGCAGGCTGTATGAAAAAGTGATGGAACAGGATCTGAAGTCGATTTCGGAAACAGCCCGCCAGATCGATCCGCATGATATGGAAATTGCAGTCCGTGAGCTGGCGACGGCGAAAAATGTGTCGGTCCTCGGGCTCAGGGCTTCCTACCCGGCCGCGAACTGGCTGAAGCTCATGCTCGGAATCGTGCGGGACGACGTGAGCGTCATGAGGCCGCAGGCGGAGGACCTCGTCCAGGAAGTTTGCCGGCTCAATGAACATTCGGTCGTCGTCGTCATCAGCTTCCACCGGTATTTGCGGGAAACTTTGCTGATCACAGAGCTTGCGAAGAAAAAAGGCGCATTCGTCATCGGGATTTCCGATTCGCCGATGGCCCCGGTATCGGCACACTGCGATCTCGTGTTTGCCATCCAGTCGCCGGGTCTGACGACGATCGACAAGGCAGCACCGCTGTTTTCGTTCATGAATGCGCTCGTTGCAAGCATCGCCGTGAAAAATCCGGCCGAAGTGCGGAAACGGCAGGAACTCGTCCGTGAACTCGACAGCGGGTTTTATTTCCTGGAGGGCTTTGAAGCATAATTACATAGAAAATGGTTTCGGAAAGGGGAGGGACAGATGGAAGAAGCGCAGCGAAAGCCGGTGATCCGGCCGTTTGCAACAAAAGAAGAAATGGCCCAGGTGGCGGTGCTGGAAAAGGCGGTCTGGGGCATGGACGCGACGCCGGTCCATCAGCTTTATACCGCCGTCAAAAACGGCGGCATCCTCCTCGGTGCATTCGACAGGGACCGGGCCGTCGGTTTCCAGTACAGCTTTGCCGGATTTGACGGGAATCGCGCTTATCTTTGCTCCCATATGCTCGGCATTTTGCCGGAATATCGGCATTCGGGACTCGGCGCGGATATGAAGCGGGTGCAGGCGTCCATTGCGCGTAACCTCGGCTACGACCTCGTGCGGTGGACGTTCGATCCGCTTGAAAGCCGCAATGCCTACCTCAACATCCGCAAGCTCGGCGGCGTCGTCGGGACCTACATCGAGAACTGCTACGGCGAAATGACCGACGAACTCAACGCCGGGCTGCCGACGGACCGGTTTGAAGTCGACTGGTGGGTCCGCGGACAGCGCGTCACGGACGGCCTCCGGGCGGAACCCGCAGAACCGGCACGTCCGTTTGAGATTAATCTGACGGGGGCGGGGCTTCCGGTGCTGGAGGCGGACCGGCTCGTCTTGCCTGAAAGCCGCGCCTTCTCGGTTCCCGTGCCGGCCCGGTTCCAGGAGCTGAAGAAAAGCGATGCGCCGCTTGCCCTCGACTGGCGGTTGAAAACGCGCGAGTTGTTCCTTCGGGCGTTTGAGAACGGATATGTGCTGGAAGATGTGGAACGAAGGGACGAGAAAGTGAATGAGTATGTGCTGAGGGTCAAGGATGAAGTGCCGCTCGGCTAAGTATTGTTTCTTGTCGGTTATTCTAAAGGAGAGATCATTAATGAAAATTCAGGAAATCCGGATGCGTCATATGGAAATGCGGATGAAAAATCCGTTCACCACAAGCTTCGGCACGATGCAGGATAAACCGTTCCTGCTTGTGGAAGTGCGGGATGAAGAAGGCAACTCGGGATGGGGGGAGTCGGTCGCATTCTCGCATCCGTGGTATGCAGAGGAGACGGTCGAGACGAACGCCCATATGATCCGTGACGTGCTGAGCCCGCTGCTGCTCGGAAAAGACATCAGCCACCCCGATGAAGTGAGCGAGATCTTCGCCGGCATCCGCCGCAACAATATGGCGAAGTCGGCGATCGAAGGGGCGGTCTGGGACCTGTACGCCAAGCGGGAGAAAATGACGCTCGCCGAAGCGCTCGGCGGCACGAAAGACAAGATCGACGTCGGTATTTCGATCGGCGTGCAAGACAGTGCGGAAGCGATGGTCGAGACGGTCCGCGGCTTCATCGAAGAAGGGTACAAGCGCATCAAGATGAAGATCAAACCGGGCGCGGATGTAGAGATTGTCCGGGCGGTCCGCGAAGCTTTCCCGGAAGTGCCGCTCATGGCGGATGCCAACTCGGCGTATACATTGGACGATGTCCCGTTGCTGAAGGAGCTCGATGAGTTCAACCTGACGATGATTGAGCAGCCGCTCGCACACGATGATATCATCGACCATGCCAAGCTTCAGGAAGCGATCGAGACGCCTGTGTGCCTAGACGAAAGCATCCATTCGCTGGAAGACGTCAAAAAAGCGGTGGAACTCGGCAGCTGCCGAGTCATCAACGTGAAGATCGGCCGCGTCGGCGGGCTCACCGAGTCGCGGAAAATTCACGACTACTGCATGGAAAAAGGGATTCCGCTTTGGTGCGGCGGCATGCTGGAGTCGGGCATCGGGCGGGCGCACAATGTGGCGCTCACGACACTGCCGAATTTCGTCCTGCCGGGCGACACGGCCGGCTCGTCCCGCTACTGGGAAGAAGACATCATCGAACCGGAAGTCGTTGCGGTCGACGGGGAAATCACCGTCCCGTCCGGCTATGGCATCGGCTATGAACCGGATTTGAAGAAGATCGACAAATATACGGTCAGTGAAGAAGTGTTCACCCCGGAAACCTCGGGTGCAGAGCAGGCATGACCGGCGGAAACGGTGCTTTCGGGCACCGCTTCCTTTAGCCAACCATTGACGGAAAATTTAAACACTGGAGCGGAGGGAAAGCCTTATGAAAGACAGCATCAAAATCGGAGCAGCATTCGCCGGGCTGGTCATCGGCGCAGGCTTTGCCTCCGGACAGGAAATCCTGCAGTTCTTTACAAGCTTCGGCTACTGGGGCATTGCGGGTTCGATCGTAGCAACGGTGCTGTTTGCATTCGTCGGCGCGAATCTGGCCGGGCTCGGAAGCCGGATGAAGTCGGTTTCCCATAAATCGGCCATTTACAAGATTTGCGGAAGGCCGCTCGGCGTGTTCGTCGACCTGGTCATCACGTTTTTCCTGTTCGGGGTGGCGGTCGTCATGTTCGCGGGGGCGGGTTCCCTGTTTGAGGAGCAATTCGGCATTCCGGCGGCAGCCGGCAGTGCGTTCCTCGTGGTCGCCGCGGTGCTGACGGTTCTGCTCAATGTCGAGAAAGTCATTTCGCTGATCAGTGCCATCACGCCGTTCCTCATCCTGCTCGTCGTGATCCTTGCAGGCTACTCAGTCCTGACGGCGGATCTGTCGCTTGCGGAAATTCCTCGGCTGGCGGCACAGCAGGACTCCGCGGCGCCGAACTGGCTCTTGAGCGGCGCACTGTATGTTTCGTTTAATATCGCCTGCAGTGCGTCGATGCTCTTCGTCATGGGGGGGACGGAGAAAAATCCGAAAGTCGCCGCGATGGGCGGGGCGATCGGGGGGACGATCCTCGGTTTGCTCATCCTTCTGCTGAATGTGGCAATGCTGGCGAAGATCGACATCACGGCCGGTGCGCAAATGCCGACGCTTGCACTTGCATCGCAGATTTCCCCGGTGCTGTCTTACGTGATGGCGTTCGTCCTGCTTGGCATGATCTACAACACCGCGGTCGGCATGCTTTATTCGTTCACCGCACGGGTGACGGAACCGGGGACAGCCCGCTTCAAGGGAGCTGTCGTCGGCGTCGGCATCGCCGGGTTCGGCCTGAGCTTCATCGGCTTCGTCAGCCTGGTCGGCACGCTTTATCCGATCACGGGCTATCTCGGATTCGCCCTCATCGGCGCAGTGCTCGTCCACTGGCTCCGCTCGGTTCTCGGGCGGAGTGCAGCCGGAACGGTTCTGACAAAAGGCTGACAGGCGGATGGGGATGAATTCAAATTATTTCGGAAGACCGGTTCCTTTTGGAGCCGGTCTCTTTTTGCGTCTGGGACAAGGGTATGATTGGCGGGTGTCAATTTTCGTTCTGATTTTGACACTGAATTATCAACGTGTTATATTTTGAACGTGAAATCGTTTTCTCTTTGTTCACAACATTTCTATCGCGCGTGGCATACTACGGCCACGCCGCGATATTTTAGCCAGTCAGGAGATGGAGTCGAAACATGGACGTTTTGGATAAGATCCGCCGCTCGCTTGTCGTCTCGTGCCAGGCGCTCGAGGATGAGCCGCTTCATGATTCCTACATCATGGGCAAAATGGCGCTTGCCGCGAAAATGGGCGGTGCCGCCGGAATCCGTGCCAACACGGTGAATGACATCCGGGCGATCAAGCAAGAAGTCGACCTGCCGATCATCGCCATCATTAAAAAGGATTACCCGGACAGCCCGGTGTTCATCACGCCGACGCTCGAAGAAGTGCGCGCGCTGCATGAAGAAGGCGCCGACATCATCGCGTTTGACGCGACCGACCGCGTCCGTCCGGGAGGGAAGGAATTCTCTGAGTTTTTCCGGGAAGTGAAAGCGGCGTTTCCGGGTCAGCTGTTTATGGCGGATACGTCGACCGCAGACGAGGCGGTGATGGCTGCAGAAGCGGGTGTGGACATCGTCGCCACGACGCTCGCCGGCTATACGCCTTACTCGGAGGGCGCGGTTCCGCTTGATGTGCTCCGTGAAGTCGTGGAGAGGGTTTCTGTGCCCGTCATCGCAGAAGGCAATCTGGACACGCCGGAAAAAGCGGCGCAGGCCCTGTCCATCGGTGCCCACGCCGTGGTCGTCGGCAGCGCGATCACTCGTCCCCAGCTCATCACGAAGAAATTCGCCGATGCGATCGGCGCTCAGAACTGAATTCGGTCAAAAACTATTACTGGAATGGAAGGTGTAATCATGAACGGCATTTACACAGCGCTCATCTGTTCATTTGATGAAAAAGGCAAGGTCAACGAAGCGGGTCTCCGGGAGATCGTCCGCCACAATATCGACGTCCAGCAAGTCGACGGACTTTATGTGAACGGCAGCTCCGGCGAAAACTTCCTCATGTCGGCTGACCAGAAGAAAAAAGTCTTTGAGATCGTCAAAGATGAAGCGAAAAACGACGTGAAGCTGATCGCCCAGATCGGCGCACTCGACATCGACGAAGCGATCGAGCTCGGCCGTTTTGCCACAGAGCTCGGCTACGACGCCGTTTCCGCAGTCACACCGTTCTATTACCGTTTTGATTTCGACGAGGTCCGCGATTACTACAACACGATCCTCGAACAAGTCGACAACAAGATGATCATCTATTCGATTCCTGCACTTACGGGCGTTTCGATGAGCCTCGGCCAGTTCGCCGAGCTGTTTGAAAATGAAAAGATCATCGGCGTGAAATTCACTGCACCGGACTTCTTCCTGCTTGAGCGGATCCGCCATGCGTTCCCGGACAAGCTCATCTTCTCCGGCTTTGACGAAATGCTCCTCTCCGCAGCCGTGCTCGATGTGGACGGCGCAATCGGCAGCACATTCAACGTGAATGGCCGCCGTGCGAAGCAGATCTTCGAACTTGCGCAGGAAGGACGGATCAAGGAAGCTCGTGAAATCCAGAAAGTGACGAACGACCTGATCGCCGACATCCTCGCCAACGGCTTGTACCAGACGATCAAGGAAATCCTGAAATCCCGCGGCGTCGACGCCGGTCTCTGCAAGAAACCGATGAAAAACCTCGACGCAGACCGTGTGAAAAAAGCACAGGAAATCGCCAAGACGTATCTTTGACGCTCCGGCGGGATAAAGATAACGTTTAACCCGATAAAGATAACGCTTCGTCGGATAAAGATAACGTTCCGCCAGATAAAGATAACGTTCCATCGGATAAAGATAACGTTCCGCAAAATCAGACCTAGCGCACCATCCATTCAAGAACACATGCTGCCCTGCAGTCTCGGGGAAGGCCTCGTTCCATTAAATTAACTCCAAAGGGGGGAATCACATTGGACGGTAAGTTTGCAGTCATCGACTACGTCATCTTGTTCGCCTACCTGCTGTTTATCCTGTATGTCGGCATCGCCGTTGCGAAAAAGGAAATGCGCGGGAAGGAATTTTTCAAGGGGGACGGCTCGATCCCGTGGTGGGTCACGTCCGTCAGTTTGTTTGCAACACTGCTCAGCCCGATTTCATTTCTGTCGCTCGCCGGGAACTCGTATCTCGGATCGTGGGAGCTTTGGTTCGCCCAGCTCGGCCTGTTCATTGCCGTACCGGTCGCGATCTACTTCTTCCTTCCGGTCTACCGGAAGCTGAATCTGGACACGGCTTATGAGTATTTGGAGCGCCGGTTCGATGTGAAAATGCGGATGATCGGCAGCATTCTCTTTATCGTGTACCAGATCGGCCGCATGTCGATCATCATGTACCTGCCGGCCATCGCACTCAGCGCGGTCACGGGCATCAATACCGTGCTGATCATTCTCTTCATGGGTGTGATCGCTACGATTTACTCCGCTTTTGGCGGCATCAAATCTGTGCTGTGGACGGACTTCATCCAGGGGGTTGTGCTGATCGGCGGCGGCATCTTTGCCCTGATCTTCCTGCTGTTCTCCATCGACGGGGGCATCGGAGAAGTGGTGCGCACCGGTACCGACAACGGGAAGTTCTTCACGGACATGCCGGTGTTTGACCCGAACTTCGTCAATAACAGCATCCTGCTTCTGATCGTCGGAGCCGGGCTGTCGACGGCGTTCTCTTATATTTCAAGCCAGGACATGGTCCAGCGTTACCTGACAACGGATGATCCGAAGGAAATGAACAAAATGACGTTCATGAACGGATTGCTGTCTCTTGGCACGGCCACTCTGTTCTTCTTCATCGGGACTTCGCTCTTTACGTTCTATTCACAGCAGGGCGGTGCGATGCCGGAGGGCAAGGGCGACCTGATTTTCGCCAACTACATCGTCAGTGAACTGCCTGTCGGGATTTCCGGGCTGTTGATTGCCGGATTGTTTGCAGCGGGCCAGTCGACTTTATCGACGGGTCTCAACAGTGTGGCAACCAGCTGGACGCTTGACATCCAAAGTGTCATCAAGCCGGGGATGAGCGACGAAAAAAGCACAAAAATTGCTCGTGTCGTTTCTGCGCTTGTCGGCGTGTTCTCGATCGCATTTGCCATCGTGCTCGCCTACTCGGACGTCAGCTCCGCCTATGAATGGTTCAACGGGCTGATGGGCTTGGCACTCGGGATCATCGGGGGGACTTTCACGCTTGGCGTCATGACGAAAAGAGCCAATGCGAAAGGCGCCCTGCTCGGATTTGCTGCCACCACGGTGCTGGCGATCTACATTTCCTACTTCACGGATATTTCGCTTTGGGCCTATTCCATCATCAACCTGTTCGCTTCGCTGATCTTCGGGTATGGCTTCAGTCTTCTTTTCAAGCAAAAAAGCAAGGCGCAAGAGGAAGAACTGACTTACTACGATAAAGTCAAAGCGTAAATTTAGAAGGTGAATGAAATGAACATCCAGCGGATAATCGAAACCGACGTCCTCATCGCGGGCAGCGGGCTGGCCGGCATCAAGTCTGCCAAGGAACTGGCGGAAGAAGGGCACAAGGTCCTGCTTGTCACGAAGACGAAAGTCGCGTCCGGATCGAGCTTCTTTCCGCTCAAGGCGTCGCTCGGCACCCAAGTGACGAAAGACCGCGCGGATGAGCAGGTGTTCCTCGGTGACATTGAACAATTGAGCCGGGGCATGCACCGCCGGGACCTCGCCGAAATGTACGTCCGGGAAATTCCGGACCGGGTGAAGGAATATCCGGAAATCGGCGTGGATGCGAAGAAGCTCCACGGAGAGCGGAAAGCCTGCTTCGCTCCGAACGCACGTGATATCTACCTTCTCAGCGACTGGGATAAAATCCGCGGCAATGTCCGGGGAATCTTCTCGGAATTCGACAATCTCCGGGTGATGGAGCGGACGATCGTCCTCACCGTGCTGGAAGACTCAGGGCGGGTCGCCGGAGTGGTCCTGCTTGATCCGGACAACGAGCTTGTACTGGTCCGCTGCAAGGCGGCCATCCTTGCGACCGGCGGATTCGGCTCGATCTATAAGCACAACCTCAATCCGAACGACGTCGACGGATCCGGCCATATTCTGGCGCTGGAAGCGGGCGCCGAGCTTGTGAACATGGAATTCATCCAGTTCATCCCGGGCATCACGAGTCCGAAATACAAGACACTGTTCGGGGAGCATACGCTCACTTATTGTCAAGACATCATCGGACCGGACGGAAAGAGCCTGCTCGATCCCGAACTGCCGATGGACTTAACGAAGCGGGAATGCCTCGACATCCGGAGCACCCACGGGCCATTCACCCATTCGCTGCCGTCAAAACACTTCGACATCGCGATGATGAGACGGATCATTGAAACGGGCAACGAGGACGGGTTCCGCCTGCAGTACGATCCGGCGATCTATGAAAATGAAGAAGAGTTTTACACCGTTTATCTGGACTGGCTCAAGGAGCGGGGCATCGATCTGGCAAAGGATGAAATCCGGATTGCCCCGTTCGCCCATGCCAGCAACGGCGGCGTGTTCATCGACACCAAAGGCCGGACGGGTGTCGACGGCCTGTATGTGATCGGCGAGCTCAGCTGCAACATCGAAGGCGCCAACCGGCTCGGGGGCAACTCGACCGGCGCCTGCATGGTGTTCGGCAAACGGGCGGCGGACGACTGCGGCCGCTATGTCCGGCAAGCGGATCCGGGCCGGACGGATGAAGAGGCGGCGGAAACCCGGCTGTCCGACATGTTCGGCTCTGCCGTCTTGTTCACGGACGAACAGGCGGAGACCGCTGCGGAACATGCCCGGCACGCCGTTGAGCGCATCCGGGAGGTTCTCTGGTACAACGCCAACGTTGTCCGAAGCGAAGAACGGCTTGCTGCGGCGAGGGAGGAAATCCGGCTGCTCGGAAAAACCGTTGATACCGGCGTTCTGTTTTCCCGCCCGGAACTCAGGAAGCTTGCTGTCCGGGCCCGCAATTTCCTGAAGCTGTCCGATGTTCTTCTGCTTGCAATGTCGGAGCGGCGGGAAAGCCGGGGTGCCCATTACCGGGAGGACTTCCCTGAAGAAAATCCGGCATTCGGCCGGCGGTTGTTCGTTTCGCTGGACGAAGACGGCCAGCCGGTGGCGGAATTCCGAGCACAGTGATGCAGGCATAGAAGATTCCACCGGCAAGACCTGTTTGCCGGACGGCCCGGAAAGTCCTCATCGGCTTTCCGGGCCGTTTGTTTTTAAAGATGGATTATAATGAAGAGAACGAGGTGAGCGAGATGATGATCGGAGTTGTGGACATTGGCGGCACATCGATCAAATACGGGGTCCTGAACGAAAAAGGCGAGCTGCTTTTTCATGCGTCGGTGCCGACCGAGGCGGAAAAAGGCGGAGCCGCAGTGATCAGGAAGGTGTGCGGACTCGGTGATGAACTGAAGGAGCGGTTTCCGATTGAGGGGATGGCGATCAGTTCCGCCGGCCAGATCGACAATCACAAAGGGGAGGTCGTGTTTGCGACAGATAATATTCCGGGCTACACGGGTATGGACATAACAGGAACCGTGCGCCGGCACACCGGGCTTCCCGTGGCGGTGGAAAACGACGTGAACTGTATGGCGCTCGGCGAACACTGGAAAGGCGCAGCGCGGGGACTCCGCGATTTCGTCTGCCTCACAATCGGCACGGGAATCGGCGGTGCGCTGTTCCTTGACGGAAAGCTTTACACCGGTGCCCGCTTTTCTGCCGGTGAAATCGGGCATCTGTGCCTGTATCCGGGCGGAAAGCCGTGCACGTGCGGCAACCGCGGCTGCTATGAACAATATGCGTCGAGCACTGCGCTCTCCCGTCTCGCTGCGGAAACATTCGGTCCGGACACCGGCCTCCGTGAATTTTTCGGCCAAGTCAGATCCGGCGACGGACAGGCGACGGCCTTGTTTAATCGCTGGGTCGACGACCTGACGACGGGTCTCCAGTCGCTCGTCCATATTTTCAATCCAGAAGCGATCATCATCGGTGGCGGCATTTCGGAACAGGGAGATCTGCTCACCGGGGCGATCCGGGAGTCGCTCGACGGGAAAATCATGCCGAATCATCGAAGGTCGCTTGAAGTTCGCGCGGCAGAGCAGGGCAATAAAGCCAATCTGCTCGGGGCCGCCGCGCACTTTTGGGCAGGCCGGGAAAGCGGCGGAGAGTCATGACGGCAACGGTTTCTGGAACGATTCGCGAACAGGGGAGGAAGCTTGCAATGAAAACCAGTCCGGCCACGGGCATCCGGCCGTCCATCGTCATGGAGCAGCACAAGCACAGCTTCACGAAATCGGAGAACAAGATCTATCAGTATATATTGGACAACCCAAAACAGGTGATTTACCACTCGCTGACCGAGTTTTCGGATGCGAGTGGCGTGGCGGAGGCGACCGTCCTCCGGTTCCTGCGAAAGCTCGGCTACAAGGGATTCCAGGATTTCAAGTTTTTATTGGCGCGTGAAGTGGCGGCGGAATCGGAGGAGGAGCAGGAGGAGACCTATGTTGAGCGCATCCGGAACAACATGGTCCGTGCACTGGAGGACACCTATGAAGTGATTGATCCGGTGGCCCTCGAAGGCAGCATCGGGGCGATCCATGCCTCGGATGACGTTGTCATTTTTGGGATCGGTTCTTCAGGGATCGCGGGGCTCGACATGCAACACCGGCTCATGAGGATCGGCAAGAATACGCAGGTCGTGACCGACTCCCACTTCCAGGTGATGCGGGCGACGTCGCTGGATTCAAAGTCGGTCGTCGTGGCGATCAGCTTGTCGGGCGGGACGAAAGACATCGTCGACACCGTCCGCATCGCCAAGGAACGGGAAGCGACGATCATCGTCATCACCAACTATGTGAAGTCGCCCCTCACGAAATACGCCGATTATATCCTTCTGACATCTGCGAAGGAAAGCCCGCTCAACAGCGGCTCCCTCGTCTCAAAAGTGACGCAGCTGTACTTGATCGACCTGATCTGCACCGGCGTCACGATGAAAAACTACGAATCGGCGGAACACGTGAAGAGGGAAGTGTCGGAGAACATCTCGGACAAACTGTATTGACGGGAATTTGCGGAAAGGATGAACGACATGAGCAGCTTGATCATCAGCAACGTGACCATCTGGGCGGAGGACGGGGAGATTCCGGGCGGATCGCTCCTCATCCAAGACGGAAAAATTGCAGGAGTCTACCGCAGCCGGCCGGCCGGTCTTCCGGAAGAAATTGAAGAAATTGACGGCGGCTCGATGAACGCACTGCCGGGGTTCATCGACGGCCATATTCACGGAGCGGACGGTGCGGACGTCATGGACGCCACCGAGGAAGCGCTGGACAAGATGACCGGTTTTCTTCCGGGGGAAGGGACGACCGCGTTCCTTGCCACCACGATCACACAAGCGCACGAACAGATCGAGCGGGCGCTGGAAAACGTGGCGGCTTATCCGAACCGCCCCGGACGCGCAGAGATCGTGGGCATCCACCTGGAAGGCCCGTTTGTCGAAAAGTCGAAGGCGGGCGCCCAGCCGGCAGAATACATCATCGAACCGGACACGGAACTGTTCTGCAAATGGCAAGACCTGTCCGGCGGCCGGATCAAGACCGTGACGATGGCGCCGGAGCATGACCCGTCCGGCGAATTCATCCGGGAACTCACTGACGGCGGCGTCGTCCCGTCCGCGGGCCATACCGGAACAGGATTTGCCGGCTTGAAAAAAGCCGCCGGCCAAGGCGTTTCCCAGGTCACCCATCTGTGCAACGCCATGTCCGGCATCCATCACCGGGACGTCGGTGTTGTCGGCGGGGCCTTCCTGCTTGGCGAACTGAAGGCGGAACTGATCGCCGACGGCATCCATGTGTCGGCGGAAATGCTGCAGCTTATCGCCGACAACATCGGCCCCGATCGTCTCCTGCTCATCACCGACTCGATGCGGGCAAAAGGACTCTCACCCGGCGAATACGAACTCGGCGGCCAGCCTGTCCACGTCACGGATGACCGGGCCGTCCTCGCCGACGGAACGCTCGCCGGCAGCATCCTGAAAATGAACGAAGGCGCCCGCCGCCTGCTCGGCTTGAATGGCATCACGATGCGCGACATCATCAACATGGCCTCCGCCAATCCCGCCCGCCAGCTCGGCCTGTTCCACCGAAAAGGCAGCATCCGTCCCGGCAAAGACGCCGACATCACGATCGTCGACGACGACCTGAACGTGAAGTGGACGATCTGCCGCGGGGAAGTCGCGTACGAGGGGCTTGAAAAAGCGACAGATTAAGCGGTCCAGCTTCAAAAAGGATTTACCAATGGACAGTTCAGTATTTCTGGGCTGTTCTTTTTTTAGCTCAAGTAAGCCATTCATCATTGTCAGGAAAGATAGATGTGCGTCTTCAAGAAGATTTCCAACAAGAGCCTCGTTCCAATTTTCAGCAATATCCACATTCGGAGGGCTTATGGAGCTGGTACAGTATGCGGTAATATGGTAATTGAGGTGATGGAGCATGGCAGAACAATTAGTGATTCCGGCACCCGGCGACTTCAGTTTCCCGGAATGCCTGGCTTACCTCATGCGCTCCGCCGACGAGTGCATGTTCCGGGTTGAAGACGGGGTGGTCACGCGTGCGTTGGAAGTTGAGGGGGAGCCGGTCATTTTCGGCATGAGCGATCATCCTGACGGGGTGGCGGTCCGGTTTCTGGACGGTTATCGGCCCGCCGGACAGACGGGAATGGATAAGGTGGCCGGATACGTCCGCGACTGGCTGGATCTTGACCGCGA
The DNA here is from genome assembly GCF_042432615.1 of Bhargavaea ullalensis. Taxonomy (NCBI): domain Bacteria; kingdom Bacillati; phylum Bacillota; class Bacilli; order Caryophanales; family Caryophanaceae; genus Bhargavaea; species Bhargavaea ullalensis. The sequence continues at coordinate 136,537 of NZ_JBHLWY010000018.1, read as the reverse complement.
TCTCCGGCCGTTTTATGAACTGGGGGAGGGGGATCCGATCCTGCGCGAAGCGGTCCGAGAACACCGGGGCCTCCGGGTTGTCGGAATTCCGGATCTGTTTGAGACGTTCGTCTGGGCGATCCTCGGCCAGCAGATCACCGTCGCATTTGCATATGTGCTGAAAAAGCGGTTTGTCGAGACATTCGGGACTGCCGTGGAAGCCGGCGGACGCACGTACTGGATTTTTCCGGAAGCATCGAAAGTCGCGGGTCTCGAGCCCGGAGTCCTGAGGGAACTAAAAATCACCGGTCGCAAGAGCGAATACATCATCGGCACCGCCCGGTTGATTGCGGACGGGGAGCTGACGAAAGAAGGGCTTCTCGAATTGAGGGACGACAAGCTGATCCAAAAAGAGCTGACCGACATCCGGGGAATCGGTCCATGGACGGCGAACTATTTGCTGATGCGCTGCCTCCGGTCGCCGGATGCCTATCCGGCGGCGGACGTCGGGCTGCACAATGCGCTGAAGCTCGCCGCCGGGATGGACCGGAAGCCGACACTTCCGGAAGTCGAGACATTCGCGGAGCCGTGGACAGGCTGGCGGGCGTATGCGACGTTTTACCTTTGGCGGCTGCTTCATTGAAAAGAAAAAAGCGGTTCCGGCAAGTTTTTGCCGGAGCCGCTTTCGCATTACTTCAACTCAACGATCAATCGGGAACAGGGGGAGCTTTCCAAGAAAGATGAGGTCATTTCGGTCGCCGGCTTCGCCTTCTGCGAGGATGGCGGCACGGCCGACGACTTCTGCACCCGCATCGTTGACGAGTTCTTCGAGTGCCCGGAGGGATTCTCCGGTGCTGACGACATCATCGATCAGGACAACCCGTTTTCCTTTGAGGGCTTCCGCGTCGGGTCCATCGAGGATGAGGGTCTGTTCCGCCTGTGTGGTGATGGAGCGGACCGTCTTCTCCAGCGGCCGTTCCATATAGGCTTTGACGCTTTTGCGTGCCACGATATAACGCGGCATGCCGAGGTTTTTCGCTACTTCATGGACGAATGGGATGCCTTTCGCCTCCGCCGTGACGAGGAAGTCGGCTTCGGGCAGTTTGCCGGCGATGATCGACGCGGCGTCTGTCACGATTTCCGTGTCGCCGAGAATGACGAAACTGGCAATTTTCAGGTTATCGGACACTTGGATAAGGGGAAGTTCGCGGATGACATTCCCGATTTTGAGCAGATACGTTTCTCTCATTGGACTCATTCCTTTCTATCTATCAGGCAGCGATGGGATCAGGCTGCACCGAACAGGCCAAGCAGGAAATCGGTGATGACGCCCGCCAGCATGCCGAAGAACGGATCGGTGAGCGCGGTGACCATCATCGTGACCGCGCCGGTCACTCCTGATCCGGCTCCTTCTCCCGTCAGAGAAGCGATGGCATTTCCGGGCAGCGTGACAAATGCGCCGAGCACGAACAGGAAGCCGGCGATCGATGCACTCGGGACGAACTTTCCGATTTTCGGAAGCAGGCCGGTGACGAGGATGATCGCCATGAGCACCATCATGAGGATGCCGGACAGCACCGCGTGAGGGGCGCTCGCCGTCGCCGAGATGACGATCTCAACCGGCGCGCCGCCAAAGAAGGAAGAAGCCATGTCGGCAAGCGAGGAGATGACGGTGATGGTGTCGACGTTCACATGGGCGCCTGCGATTTCCCCGTTGATCTTCCCGAAGGCAATGTTCGCACCGATGTTCAGGCAGACGAGGGCGAGGGCGCCACGCACCACGGACGGATTGATGATGAGTTTTTGCCGGATGAAGCCTTCTTTGAGCGAAGGAACCGGCTGTGATTTCGTGCCGCCTTTTTTGGCGAACGCATAGGCGATGCTGGAGAGAATGACCGAAACGGTGATGGTATACACGAGATCGGAAGTCGCGATGTAGGTGATGAATGCACTCGCCATCGATACGATGCCGATGAGCCGGTCGGCGCGTGCCATGTTCCAGGCGACCTTCGACAGCATGATGCCGACGCCGGCCATCATGCCGCTTGTGACGACCGGGCCGATCCAGTCGATGATTCCTTCCAGGACGCCGAACAGCCCGATGACGGCGAGTATGGCGGCACCGAAAAAGATCATCGACAGGCGTTCGCGCATATTGCGGCCCATCGTCCCGGCGAGCGTAATCGTCTCCGCCTGGTACGAAATGACCGCCACGTTGCTCGTCGCCGCATTGCCGGCCGCGCCGACGATGAAGGCGAGCGCGGTCGGAATCGAAGCGAAGCCGAACGTCATGGCGAGCAGTCCCTGGGGCAGGGCATTCAGCACACCGCTGAGGGCGGCAAGCAGGTCTTTCCAAATATCCATTATGCACTCCTTTTACCCAAAAGAAAAAAGCACCGCTCCGGCGGGGAGGGCGCATCAGAAACAGCGGCCTCGCAGCCGCATGCATGCACCCATAGTGGCAAAGTTAAGGCTTCGCCGTAGAAACACCCGAACCGGATTATCGGGCCTATATGGGAAGTTATTGATGATGTGTTCAGTTTATCACGCAAAAACCGAACGGTGCAATGAAATAAATGGGTAGTAAGGGCTTTGGTTAGGGGAAGAGGCGAACGGAATTTATATTTCGATTAAAAACATACGTTTAAACATCGGGCGGCGGAAGGTTCCTCATCAGGCAGCGTGAATCGGCGCTGCTGGAAAGACATTGTGGATCGAGGCCCAAACGTTTGCCAAACGTTCAGGTTCTTTCTCGCGCACCGGGCGAAAAACGGTGTACACTGGCATCAGAAGCAAGCGGTCAAAGGAGCGGATTTGTATGAAAAAGATTTTGGTGATCGGCGGAGGCATCACGGGACTGTCGGCGGCACACCGGCTGCAGTGCCTCGCGGAGGAATCGGGAGAACAAATAGGCGTGACGCTGATCGAGTCGGAAGATCGGCTTGGAGGCAAGCTGCGCACCCTTCACGAAGACGGATTCATCATGGAAACGGGGGCAGACTCGATCGTCGCCCGCCACGAGGGGATCCGGACGCTCATCGGGGAGCTCGGCCTTGGGGAACGGGTCGTCCACAACGCGACCGGCATCTCCTATCTTTACTGGGACGGCGAACTGCATGCCATCCCGGCGGACGCCGTGTTCGGCATCCCGATGAGCGAGGAATCGCTCATGAACACGACACTCGTTTCAGAAGAAGGAAAGCGGGCCGCCCTGAAGGATTTTGAGCCTGCTTCACATGACTTCACCCTGGACAGCCCGGTCGGTGCGTTCCTCCGGGCGTTCCTCGGCGATGAACTCGTCGAGCGCCAGATTGCTCCGGTGCTGTCGGGCGTTTACTCCGGTTCGATCGATTCGCTGACGCTCGGCTCGACGCTTCCTTACCTGCTCGAATATAAAAACGAATACGGGAGTATCATCAAAGGACTCGGTGCCAACCGGGCGAAATTCGAATCTCAGGCGAACAAGAAGTTTCTCTCATTCGACGGGGGGCTTTCGGTGCTCGTGGACGCGCTTGAAGAGGCGATGCCGGATGTGGAAGTGATGAAGGGGACCGCTGCGCAACGGCTCCGCAAAACCGGCGGCGGATATGAACTCGACGTCGCCGGCCGGGGCACGCTGCGCGCGGACGCCGTCATTCTGGCGATCCCGGACGGCGCGATCCGGGCGCTGCTCGGGGAGAAGGCGCCGGATGACTTGTTCGGCAAGTTCCAGAACGCGTCGATCCTGACGATGTATCTCGGCTATGACCTGCCGGACTCCGATCTGCCGGCGGACGGGACGGGCTTCATCACAACCGGAAACAGCGGCGTGGTCTGTGATGCCTGCACATGGACGAGCCGCAAATGGGCACACACTTCGCCGGAGGGCCGTCTGCTCGTACGGCTGTTCTACAAAAATTCGAACCCGGCGTTCGGGAAGATCAAGGAAATGGACCGGGAAGCGCTCGTCTCGCTCGCCCGGGCGGATCTTGAAGAAAGTCTCCGCATCCATGCGGAGCCGGCCGCCGTCGAAGTGACGCCGTGGTTCGGCCTGATGCCGAAATACGGCCTGGGACATAGGTCGGCCGTCGAAGAGCTGGAAGAAATGCTCTCGGAGAACTGGCCGGCCGTACGGGCTGCGGGTGCCTCTTTCCACGGAGTCGGTATCGGGCTTTGCATCGAGGACGGCCGCAAACAGGCAAAACACATATTTGACCGGCTGATGCAAGACAGGTAAAGGAGGCAGGAGATGGGCAACGTTCTTTCGGTCGGAGAAGTGCTGATCGACTTTACGCCTTACGGGATTTCGGACAAAGGGGACCCGTTGTTTGAGCAAAATGCGGGCGGCGCGCCGGCGAATGTGGCGGCGATGATCGCGAAGCTCGGCGGGAATGCCGCGCTGGCCGCAAAAGTGGGGGCGGATGCATTCGGCCATTCGCTTATCCGGACGCTGCAAAAAGCCGGAGTGGATGCGTCGGGCATCCGGGTGACGGAGGAGGCCAATACGACGCTCGCCTTCGTTCATCTTGCAGGAGACGGGGACCGGTCGTTCAGTTTTTACCGCAAGCCCGGCGCGGACGCCCTGCTTGAAGAACCGGATATTTCTGATGCGATGATCGCGTCGGCAGACATCGTGCATGCCGGCTCCGTGTCGATGACGAAGGAGCCGGCGTGCGGTGCGACGCTTTCTGCCCTGCGGCGGGCTTCAAAAGCGGGAAAGGTTGTTTCATTTGACCCGAACCTCCGGGAAAGCCTGATTGAAGACGGGGAAAAGCTGCTGCGCGACATCAGGGGCATCCTCCCTTCCGTCACATACCTGAAAGTGGCGGAAGAGGAACTGGCGTGGCTCATGGATGAAGAAGATGAGGAAGCGGCCTGCGCCAGGCTGAAGGAAGAATACGGGGTCCCGGTGATCGTCCTCACGAGGGGCGCCCGGGGCAGTGCGTTTTATTCGGACGGGAGGCTGGCGGAAGTGCCCGGTTTCCAAGTGAAGGCCGTGGACACGACCGGTGCGGGGGATGCGTTTTGGGGTGCGTTCCTTCATCAGGTTGCAGAGTCGGGCTCGGCCGAAAGTGTTTTTGGACCCGGACAACTCACCGGACTGCTCCGGTTCGCCAACGCAGCAGGCGCGCTCGCCGTAACGAAGCGGGGCGGCATCCCGGCTTTGCCGGCAAGGGAAGAGATTGAGAAGCTTGTGAAATAAATGGGTCGGTCTCCTGCGGGGGATCGGCTTTTTGTTATCCATAATTAGGGAGGCAATGCCGATAAGTCCGTTCGCCGGGATGTCATTTTTCAATTTTGGCATCACTTTCTCCTCATTTAGTCCGAAAGAAACAGGGTTTCCAGCCTTCGTTCTTTAGGTCGATTGTCCTATTCGGGCGCCTGTCGATATAATGGGGAAAATGACGGACAGGGGGAGAAAGGATGATCGTCGAGCTGAAGGTGGAGGTGCTGGAGTATTGGCCGCAAACAAGCCGGGTGATCCGGCTGGAGCGGGAGAGGACGTTTGAGGAGCTGCATGAAGTGCTTCAGTTGGCATTTGAGTGGGAAAGCGGGCATCCGTACGAATTCGGCATCTTGAAGGACGACGGGGAAACGGAAAGTCTGGTCATCCGTCCGGAAGATGCCGCCCGGTGGAAGGTCCGGGATTGGCTCTGGGGGGAAGGGGACGCGGCGGTTTACCGGGTGAAGACCGGGACGGGCTGGGAACACAGGATTGAAGTGGCGGGAGTCTGGGATTTCGAACTGAATCGTGTGTATCCGAGTTGCTGCAGCGCGGAGGGGGAGCTGCCGGAAGTGCTGACTGTGCCGCCCGCATTCGTCGAGACCGGCGTGCGGGCCCCTGATGAGTTATCGCTCGACATCAATCAGTCGCTCATTAAGTTCATCGGCATACCGGAACTTGAAGGGCCGGGCTTCTGGGCCGGTTCCTACCGGGAAGACCGGCCGATGGACAGCGAAGAAGAAGCCGTGTTTGAACGGGAATTCACCAGGCTGAGGAAATGGATCCGGCGGGAGACATCCAGGGCGATCAGGCTGATGAAGGAAGTGTACGACAAACGGCCGTGGGAGCTTCTCGACGATAACCAGATTTTTGGAATAGAGCTTGAAGGAAAGCGGGAGCCGCTGTTCGTGCAGGTGCTCGGTTCCGAGGGCGATGACTTCGGGCTTGTCGTCTACAACGGCTGGGACGGATACCGGTTCCTGAGAAGAAAGCAGGCCGGCACCCTGACGAAAGAAGAAGAACTGTACGGAATGACGGGTGTCTATGCCGACTTCAAAAACCGGAAAGAGGTGTTTGCGCCCGAACGGCAGATGTTGCGGGGCCTCGGCTTCACATTCAAGGAAGGCGGCTGGCCGGTTCTGCGTTCCGTCGAACCGGGCTACGTGGAAAATCCGCCGATGCCGATTGAACTCGACTGGCTCCAGCAGGCCCTGAAAGCACTGCTCGCACTGATCAAGCCGGAGGCCGCCCGGTTCAGTTTCCCGCGTCTCGGGGAAGACGAAGGCATGATCATCTTCCGTGCAGTACAGGCGGGGCAGATGGAAGGGGAGCTGATGTCGGAACCGGCGGTACCGCCGGCCCGTGAACCGGGGCTGAGAGTCCACGATTACGAACTCCGGCATGTGAAGGAGTTGCCGAAGAGCGGCCGGATCGTAGAGTTTGACGTCAGTTACTGGCCGTCTCCGGTCCGGGAAAAAAGCTGGCCCCGGATGTATCATCCGCTGGCCGTGTTCGCGGCGGACGCACAGACGGGTGAAGTGATTGCAGCGAATCTGCTTTCCCGGCCGGCACCCGATGTGCTCGCCCAGCCGCTGTTCAACGAACTTCTCATCTGCGGCAAGATGGAAATTCCTGCGGAAGTGCGCGTGAATGAAGCGACCGCACGTCGTATCCGTCCGCTGGCGAAGGAACTCGGTATCCGGTTGACGATCACCGAAGACCTGCCGGCCGTGCAGGCTGCCAAAGAAGCTTACAAAGAAAGTCTGCCGCACCCTGCGCGTCCCTGATCCGGCCCCTCCGGTTGTGCCGGATCCGCCCGGCCGGTACAATGAAACCAACACGAGAGAAGATTTGGGGGCGACGGAATGATCTATGAACTGGAAGTGAAGCTGGACGTTGAGCCGCCGGTGGTCAGAGTGCTGGAAATCGAGCCGGAGAAAACGACTTTTGAAGGGCTACACAATCTGTTGCAGGCGGCGTATGAGTGGGAAAACTCGCACCTGCACGGATTTTTTGTGAAAAAGACGGGCGGCCGGAATTCCTCCGCTCAAATCGGACCGGTCCCGCCAAAAGGATACGAAGATCTGCCGGTCCCGGAAAATGACGAGGCAAAGGAAGGACTTGTCCGCTGGCTGAAACAGCCCGGCGACGAGGCGCTGTACGTATACGATTTCGGAGCCGGCTGGGAGCACCGGATTGAACTGAAGGCGATCAAAAAAGCCGAGGAAGGCAAGCTGTACCCGCGCTGCCTACATGCCGAAGGGATTGCGGCGGATGAGGACAGCTTTCCGCCGCTTTATGACGGGAGCGGCAGCCCCCCGCCGGGAATTCTCGTCTCAGAGGTGAATGAACGGCTCGGTGCAGAAGAAGATGAGACGGACGATCCGGATTTCGACCTTTTACTTGACCGCTTTCTCGGAGAAGAGGAACTGTCCAAAGCAGACATTGACCGGCTGGCGGCGCTTCCGGAAGATCCGGCGGACCGGCTTGGCGGGGACTGGGAGCCGGAATACGTGCGCGGGGTATGGACCGATCTTCTGACCCGGACGAAGGAGACGTTGGCGGACAAGCCGTGGGAGCATCTTCACAGCAACCAGTTGTTTGCGGTGGAAGATCCGATGCTTGAGGAGCCGGTCTTCGTGTCGGTGCTCGGTTCCGGCGGACAGGAGTTTGGCGTCGTCGTTTACTACGGCTGGGAAGGCTATGCGTATTTGTGCAAGATGTTCAACGGTGAACTGACCGATGATGAAACAATGTACGGCATGACCGGCGTGGCGGTGTATTTCGAAGACAGGGGAGACCTTGAGCAAGGGGACTACAAGCTCATCAAAGACCACGGCTTCTCGTTCCGCGGAAAAAAACAATGGCCCGTCTTCCGCAATTTCGAGCCGGGGTATGTGCCCTGGAAGCCGGAGCCGGACGAAGCGGGCCTGCTTGCCAACATCCTCTTGGCCGTCGACGCGGTGGTTCAGATCCAGGAAGCCGGCAATCTGGTTCCGGAATTCGGGGAAGGCGGACAGATGCTGGCCTTCATGGAGACGGACGACGGGGAGATGGCGCCGGAGTACATCGACGTTCCCGGAATGCCGGAACAGCCTGAAATCCCGCTGGTGCTCAATGATGTCGACCTGCAGCGCCTGAAGAAACTGCCGACCGGAATCCAAAGCGTTGAATACGATCTGTTCCGAATGCCGGGGGCCATTCAGGACAAGCCCGATGAACGGCCGTTTTTCCCGCTTGTTTCTCTTTTGGGGGATACGGGCATGGGAATCGCGCTGGGGTATGACATGATTCCTTCCCCGCAGATGGAAATGCTTGCACAGCCTGCGTTTGCCAAAACCATCAGCAAGATGGGCGTCCTTCCGCGGGAGATTCTCCTGACAGAGCCGGTTGCTTCTTATCTGAAGGCGCTCACCGATCAGCTGCCCTTGAAAGTGGTCGTGGCGGACCGGCTGGAGAAGATGGAACAACTGAAGCGGGAAATGCTCAGGATGATGAGACCATGAATTTGAAAAAGCGGAGCGGCGTGCACTGGCACCCGCTCCGCTTTCGTTATTCGTGTCAACCGGGATCACCGTGGTTCTGAGAAAAGGAGAGAAAAACCGTTGTGTAAAGTGAGTTTTTAAGAGAAAGGAGGAGGAACATGATATGATGGAAGGAGTAGTCTGACAATTTGAAAGGGGAGAAGGAGATTGGTCCAGGAAGCTAGGAAAGTCAGCGAAGCGAAGGAACTGCTCTTGGTCAATGAGTTCATCGACGGGGTGCTCGATCCCGAAAAGCCGATGCTCGGTCCGCTGAAAGACGGGGGCCATATTGTCGCGCATACCGCGCCGGGCTGCTGGGGGCCCATGATCACTCCGTGCATAAAAGGCGGACATGAAGTGACGAAGCCGGTATGGGTGGAGGGGGCGGAAGTCGGAGATGCCCTCGTCATCGAGATCAAATCGATCGAAGTGACCTCCCGCGCAACCGCGTCCGGAAACGATCGGCCGGTCGAGGGCCGGTTCCTCGGAGATCCGTTCGTCGCCGTGAAATGCCCGGGCTGCGGGACGCTTTATCCGCAGACGGTCATTGAAGGGATCGGCCAGGAAGCGATCCGGTGCGCCGAGTGCAGGGAAAATGTGACGCCGTTCGAGTTCACCAACGGTTATACGATGGTCTTTGACGAAGGCGGAGAAGTTGGTGTGACCCTGACAAAGGAATCTGCAGAGGAAGTGGCAAGGAGCGGCCGCGAGTATATGAATACGCCGGAAAACTCGGTCCAGAACCCGGTCGTCACATTCGCTCCGCATGATCTGGTCGGCGTCATTGCAAGAACGAGGCCGTTCCTCGGGCAGCTTGGGACGACGCCGTCCAGACCGACGCCGGATTCCCACAATGCGGGCGATTTCGGTTCATTCCTCGTCGGGGCGCCGCACGAATACGCCTGCACGGACGAGGAACTGGAAACACACCGGACAGACGGCCATATGGACATCAACCGGGTGCGCGCCGGGGCGGTGCTCGTCTGCCCGGTGAAAGTGCCGGGCGGCGGCGTTTATCTCGGAGACATGCATGCCATGCAGGGGGACGGCGAGATAGCCGGGCACACAACGGATGTTGCGGGAATCGTCCATCTCCGGGTCCATGTCCTGAAAAAAGCGGGCCTGGCCGGGCCGGTGCTGTTCCCGAACGCCGAGGACCTGCCTTACACCGCGAAGCCGATCACCGCTGCGGAACGGATTGTCGCGGAGAAAGTCGCTGCCCGCTGGAAGGTCCCGCGGCTGGAAGAGTCGCTGCCGGTCTCATTTGTCGGCACCGGCCCGACGCTGAACGACGCGACCGGCAACGGCATGCAGCGTGCGGCGGACGCATTCGGCGTGACGGTCGAGGAGATCATGAACCGCGCCACGATCACCGGGGCGATTGAAATCGGCCGCCATCCGGGCGTGGTCACGGTCACCTTCCTGGCACCGGTGGAGTATTTGAAGAAGGCCGGGCTGGATGAGCCTGCGGCAAAGCAGTACCGGAAAGACTGACAAGCCCACCGCTAAAGCAATGGGCTTCCGGCTCGGGTCATTCTGTGAACATAAGAGCGGGGCGGATGCACAAGCGATCCGCCCCGTTTTCAAGTCCCCGTGTCCGAGCTCACGCAGAGGAACGTCACATCGGATTCTCCCCGGTTGTACCAGTAATGAGGCGTTCCGGCATCGTAGAACAGGGACTCGCCCGGCTTCAGCTCATGCAGCCCGCCTTCCGCTTCCAAAGTGAGACATCCTTCCAGTACATACACGAACTCCTGGCCCGCATGGGTGATCGGCTGACCGCCGTTTTCACCCGGCTTCAGCTTGACTCGCATCGGCATGAAGTCGGGGGCAGCACGTCCGCGCGCCAGGTTTTGATAATAAATCCCGTACGATTCGATCCGCTCATACATAAAAGAGCCGTTTTCCCCCGGGGTCTGCTCTTCATCGAAAAAGTGACCGGGACTGACGCGCAGGGCGACGGCGATCTTCTTTAGTGATTCGAGCGTGGCGGAAGAGACGCCGCGCTCCAGCTGGGAAAGGAAGCTGATGGAGAAGCCGGTGGCTCCGGCCACTTCTTTCAGCGTCATCTTCCGTTGTTTCCGGATGGCCTTGATCTGTTCTCCAAGTTTTTGCGTCATTTTACATTCTTCCTTTGAATTCAGTTGACAGAATATTGATCCTAGTATTAAGATGATAGCATAATTGAAGTGTCACTTCAATTCATGTTGGGGATTGGGGGAAATCCAAATGGAAAAGAAAGATATGAGGCGCGTGCTCATCGCCAGCCTCGTCGGCAGTTCGATCGAGTGGTTCGACTATTTCCTGTACGGAACCGTCGCGGCACTTGTGTTCAATACGATGTTCTTTGTGGCGGATGACCCGTCGATCGGGCTCATCCTGGCTTATGCGTCGTTTGCGCTGTCGTTCTTCATCCGGCCGCTCGGCGGAGTGATCTTCAGCCATATCGGCGACCGGATCGGCCGGAAGAAGACGCTTGTCCTGACGCTCAGTTTGATGGGGATCGCCACATTCGGCATGGGGCTCCTGCCGACTTATTACGCAATCGGCATCTGGGCGCCGATCCTGCTCATCACCCTACGGCTCATCCAGGGACTCGGGATCGGCGGAGAATGGGGCGGTGCAATGCTGCTCGCCGTGGAATACGCACCGCCTGAAAAGCGCGGTTTCTTCGGTTCCGTTCCCCAGATGGGGGTCACCATCGGAATGGTGCTCGGAACGCTCGCACTGTCCATCATGACGCTCCTTCCTGAAGCCGCTTTCATGAGCTGGGGCTGGCGCGTGCCGTTCCTGCTGAGTGCGCTGCTCGTCCTGTTCGGCCTCTGGATCCGAAAAGGGATCGAAGAAACGCCTTCGTTCAAGGAAGTGCAGGCAAAAGGCACCATCCCGAAAGTGCCGGTCGTCGACACGTTCAAGTATCACTGGCGCGAAGTGCTCATCGCTGTCGGGGCAAAAGTCGTCGAGACGGCGCCATTCTACATTTTCGGAACGTTCGTCGTTTCATACGCTACGACGAACGTCGGCCATTCAAGCAATGAAGTGCTCATGGCGGTCATGATTGCCACGATCATCACGACGATCCTGATCCCGATCATGGGCCGGCTGTCGGACAAAGTCGGCCGCAAGCCGCTGTATGTGTACGGGGCGATCGCGATGGCGCTGTATGCGTTCCCGTATTTCTGGATGCTCCACCAGGGGTCCAATCTCATGATGTTCGTCGCGACGATCATCGGGCTCGGCATCATCTGGGCGCCGATTACGGCGGTCCTCGGGACGATGTTCTCGGAGATCTTCTCGGCGGAAGTCCGCTACACGGGCATTTCGCTCGGCTATCAGATCGGTGCGGCGCTTGCCGGCGGAACCGCTCCGCTCATCGCGGCCTCGCTGCTGCTGAAGTTCAATAATTCCTATGTACCGGTCGCGCTTTACATCATCTTCACGGCCGTCGTGTCGCTGATCGCCATCTGGGCGGTGCGCGACCGCCGCGATCAGCACCTGGACGAGCCGGCAATGGAAGAAAACACCCCAGCACCGGTCCGTCAGAAGGAGTTCGTGTAAACTCAGAAAAAGGTGGTTTTTGGATTGATTACGATGAATGAGGAACAGATTATGGACCTGTACGGCATGGACGATGCCATCCGCGACGTGGCGGGGGTGCTTGATTCGCTTGCAGCGGGAAAGGTGGAAAACCCGGTCCGGACGGTAATCGAGTTTCCGGACCGGAGCGCCTCGGTCCTTTACATGCCGTGCGCCGATCTCGCGGACGGGATTGCGACGAATAAAACCGTCACGATCTTCCCGGAAAATCCGCAGTCGAATGGCCTCCCGACAACACAGGGCGTTGTGCTCGTGACCGACGCGACCGACGGGCGGCACCTGGCCATGCTGAACGCCTCTTATCTGACGCGTCTGCGGACAGGCGCGATGAGCGGACTCGCGACGGACCGGCTGGCGGGAAAAGATGCGTCCGTCCTTTGCGTGATCGGCACCGGGGGCATGGCGTATGAGCAGGTGCTCGGCGTGCTGGCCGTGCGGGAGATCCGGGAAATCCTCCTCGTCAATCCGACCGAATCGAAGGCGCAGGCGTTCGGCGAGCGGCTGCGGAATGAAGGCCGGATTGGAGAAGAAGTGAAGATGGAGATCATCCGGGATGTCGATGAAGCAGTGAAGCGGGCCGATATCATCAACTGCGCCACCCGCTCGGAAACACCGGTGTTTGACGGGGCGGCCGTCCAACCGGGCACTCATGTGAACGGGGTCGGCTCCTATCTTCCGCATATGCGCGAAGTGGATGTTGAGTTTATCTCCCGCTGTTCGAAGATCGTGGCAGACGACCGGCACGGCGTCATGGAGGAGGCCGGCGAGCTCATCCACGCGGACCGCGAAACCGGCTGGTCGTTCGACGACCTTCACGGAGAACTCGTCCATCTGGTGACCGGGAAAGTTCCGGGCCGGGAACGCAAAGAGGAAATCACGTTCTTCAAGTGTGTCGGTGCCGCCTACTATGACCTCGCCGTCGCAAAAGGTGTGTACCGGAAGGCGGAAAAAGAACATCGGGGCATGAGAGCAGACGTATGATGGAAGAGAAGGGGATGTATGCGGTCACGCGGCATTCCCTTTTTTGGACATCCGGAGAGCGATCCGCCCGCAGGGGAAAAAGACGGACACAGAAAGCAATTTGCCGCATCCGGGATCGGAACGCGACTCACTCGCAGCCCGATCATTCACTGCACATGCATTCAATAAAGGAGAGCTTTACATGAGAAACATGAAAGCGTTCGTAAAGGAAAGCGACCGGCCGGACGATCTCCGGTTTGCGGAAATGCCGATTCCGGAACCGGGGGAGCATGAATTGCTCGTCCGGGTGAAGGCGGTCGGCGTCGGGATCCACGATGGCTACTTCCTTCCTCGGGACATGCACTATCCGTACCCGATCGGGATTGAAGCGGCGGGCGTCGTTGAACGGGCGGGCGACGGGGTGAGTGCCTTCCGTGCCGGAGAGCGGATCGCCTTTGTGAGCATGATGCAGCCAAAAGGCGGAACGTGGGCGGAGTATGCGGTGGTTTCGGAGGACTCGCTCATTTTGAGGATCCCGGAACGGATGTCGTTTGAAGAGGCGGCGGCAGTTCCGGTCGCCGGCAATACCGTGCTCAAAGCGCTCGGCCCCCTGCAACTGAGAGCAGGTCTGGCACTGTTCATCGCAGGTGCATCAGGCGCAATCGGGACGTTGGCCATCCAGCTCGCCAAGAAGGAAGGCTGCCGGGTGGCCGGTTCCGCTTCTGCAAAAAATCATGCCTACATGAAATCGCTGGGAGCGGACTTCACGGTGGATTACCGGGATCCCGGATGGCAACGGCAGATCATCGGATGGAGTGCAGGCGGAGCGGATGCGGCGCTGGCGATCCAGCCGGGGACCGCAAACGACTGTCTGCCGGTCGTGAGGGACGGAGGACGGATCGTTCCGGTGTCGGGTGATCAGGTTCCGTCCGCCGGCGGGGTCAGAGTGGTCCCGTTTCCGTATCAGGCAGATGTCCGCAGCCGACTGTCGGACATGATGGACGACATTGCCGAAGGCCGTCTGCATTTGGAGATTGAACAGATCTACCCGTTCGCAGAGGGCTTGGAGGCACTCAGGAAAACACAGACCCGGCATGCGCGAGGGAAACTTGTGTTGACCATGGAACCGTGATGGAAAAGGGCTGTCCGAAAAGCCAGTTCCACAGCAGAAAAAGCAAAAAGCAAGGACTCTGGTCGCTTTCCGCAGGCCAGTCGCCGAGCCTCCTCCGGCTTATAGCCGTGCGGGGCAAGCTCCATGCGCCAGCCCCTCGGGTCATAAGCCATTGCGCGCCGCGGAGCAGGCTCCGTTTTGCGCCCTGTCTTATGCCTGTCGGGGCTAAGCAGGCGCATTGCGCTCTTCTGGAGTCTCGGACAACCGGCTATCCTGCAGGAGTTTCCCGGCGTCCTTGCTTTTTGCTGTCTTACGGGGCCGTTCAGCACCTCTTGGACAGCCCTTTTCGTTCATAATACTTTCTGCAGAAAATCCTTGGCCCTTCCGGTTTTCGGATGAGAGAAAAACGTTTCCGGCGGACCTTCTTCAATCAGTGCACCCTGATCCAGGAAAAGCACCCGGTCGGCGACCTCCCGTGCGAATCCCATTTCATGGGTGACGACAATCATCGTCATGCCGCTTTTGGCAAGATCTTTCATGACGTCGAGCACTTCCTTGACCATCTCGGGATCAAGCGCCGATGTCGGCTCATCAAACAGCATCAGCCTCGGCTCCATGGCAAGTGCCCGTGCAATTGCGACACGCTGTTTCTGGCCGCCGGACAGACTTGACGGATAAGCGCCGGCCTTGTCGCTGAGGCCGACGCGACTCAGCAATCCGAGCGCCTTTTCTTCGGCAGCCGCTTTGGACAGTCTTTTCACTTTCACCGGAGCGTACGTCAGGTTACCGAGCACGGTGAGGTGGGGGAACAAGTGAAAGTGCTGGAACACCATGCCGATTTCCTGCCTGGCGGCGCGGACATCGGCCTTTGGGGACGTCAGCTCGGTGCCGTTGATTTGAACGGTTCCGCCGGTCGGCGTTTCCAGCAGATTGAGGCAGCGGAGAAAAGTCGATTTGCCGGAACCGGAAGGGCCGATGACGGCGACCACTTCGCCGGACGCCACATCCGTTGCAATTCCCTTCAGCACCTCAAGTTCACCAAAAGATTTTCTGAGTCCTTCAACGTGTATCACTGGCGTTCATCCTCCTTTCAATCTGGCGTCCGATGAGCGTGAGGATCATGACGAGGATCCAGTAGATCAATCCGACGAACAGGAGCGGTTCAAACTGGCGGTACATGCTGGCACCGACCACCTGCGCCCTGCGCATGAGGTCCAGGTAGCCGATCGTTGAGACGAGGGCCGATTCTTTTGTCAGGGTGATCACTTCATTCATAAGGGCGGGCAGGATGTTTTTGAATGCCTGCGGGAGAATGATGTCTTTCATCATGGAGCGGTACGGAATGCCGAGTGCCTGGGCGGCCTCCACCTGTCCTTTGTCGACCGCCTGGATGCCGGCCCGGATAATCTCTGAAATATAGGCGGCCGAGTTCAGGCCAAACGCCGTGATCGCCGACAGAAATGGCGTGATGTCATATCCGGTCAGCTGCGGAACGGCAAAGTAAATCAGCATGAGCTGCAGGATCAGCGGCGTTCCCCTGAAGATCGACGTATACGTGACGGCGAATATTCGCAGTGGTGCGGGTCCGCTGATTTTGAACAGGGCGAGCAGCGTGCCGAGGAGCGCACCGACAAGAAGCGCGACAAACACGAATTTCAGTGTCACCCAAATGCCTTGAAGCATGTAGGGGATATAAGGAGTCATTTGAGAAAAATCAAGATTCATGGGTGGCTTCACTCATTTCCTTCGTTCCGGTCAACGGAACTTGATCAACGCAAAAGGGGTTGCCGGATGACGGGCAACCCCCTTCCGAATCGGTTACTCCTGGTCGGAAAGCCATTTGTCCTTCAATTCCTGTAGTGTCCCGTCTTTTTCCATTTCGGCGAGTACTTTGTTCACGTCCTCCACGAGATCGCCGCCTTTCGGGAAAGCGATCGCCATGCCGGGGGAGCTTGTGGTCGGATCGTCAAAACCGCCGAGATCCTGTTCTTTCACATGCCCCACGGCTACGGACTTGTCCATGTAGGCAGCATCGATCCGGCCGGTTTTCAGTTCCTGGATGAGCATGACGGAGTTGTCGAGCGATTTCACTTCAAAGTCCAGGCCTTCGTTTTCTTTCAGCCGCTTGGCACCGTCTTCCTGAATGGTGCCGAGCTGGACACCGACCGTTTTCCCGTTCAGGTCCTCGATGGATTGGATGTCCGAATCCTTTTCAGTGACGAAAAACTCGCCGGATCGGTTGTATTCAGTTGAAAAGTCCACACTCTTTTTCCGTTCATCTGTCGCACTCATGCCGGAGAGCACCATGTCCACACGGCCGGTCTGAAGGGCGCCGATCAGTCCGTCAAACTTCATATCACTGATCTCCAGCTTGTAGCCGAGTTCCTCGGCGACATGCTTGGCAAGGTCGATGTCAAACCCGATTTCTTCCCCTTTCTCATTGCGGGATTCAAACGGGGGAAAGTCTGCGGAGGTGCCCATTTTCAGTACTTTTGAATCGCCCGAAGACGGAGAACCGCCTTCTGCACCTCCGCCTGATCCGCAGGCGGCGAGCAGCAAGGCCAATGAAGCGAGAGACGCAAAAACCAACAGCTTTGATTTTTTGATCATGTATAAACCCTCCGATTTTATGTATATTTATTCGAGTTAATTTATTATAATCCGCTCTTTTGATGAAGTAAAGCTATTTTTTGAGAAATTAAAAAAGCATCCGGTTTCCTTTGTTTTGGAATCCGGATGCCCTTGTTCAGTTTTATTTCGCCGTGCCGATCAATATATCAAGTTCGACGGTGATGGCCGGCAGTTCACGGCCGAGAAAGAGTTCCACCTTGTTCCGGTCATTTGTCCAGCCGAGCGGAGTCATTTGAATGAGGTCATTCAGCATTGCCCTCTCCAACTTCGCTTCATGGCGGATCGGGATCTTTTTCACGCAGTGAAAGTTACGGCCGAACAAAGAAACTGTCTGCTCGTTTGAATACTCGGACCGCTCATCATCTCCGTGGACCGCTTCGCGGATTTCCTTCAGATAGCCGGTTGCGGGGATCACTTTGATGAGTTTGCCTCCCGGCCTGAGCATCCGCTTGAACTCGGAATAATTGGAGGGCGAGAGGATGTTGAGGATCACATCGGTCTTTCCGCCTGCAAACGGGGACGCGGCAAGATCCCCGACCACCCAGGCTATGTCTTCATAGTCCCGGGCCGCCAGCCGGACACCTTCCTTTGCAATGTCCAATCCGACGCCTTTCAGACCGGTCCCGGCCAGACGGAGCACCTGGTCCAGGTGGGAACCCTCGCCGGATCCCAGATCGGCGATCACGCAATCCCCTTCTCCGGATGGGGCCGGCAACTCTTCGGCGAGGACCCGGTGGAGGGGGGCGTACATGCCGGATCCGGTGATGATCCGCCGCCGGGCCTCAAACAGTTCTTTTGAATAGACGGCAGCCGGAGAGCGGGACAGCATATTGACATACCCCTGTTTGGCGATGTCGAATGAATGATGTTCGGTGCAGATGAGTGCCGGCCGGCCGTCGACCGAAACCGGACTCCCGCAGATGGGACAGCGGAGTGAGTCTGCGATTTCCGAGAGGCGCAGGGCCCCGCGGGTTTGCTTGTTCATCGGAACACTCCTTTTGATCAGAGGATGGCATTGGCGATGATCTTGTCCAGTTTGCGGACGTCCACGCCGCGGCCGAAATTGATCTTCATCTGTCCGGCCCGCGTCCACAGTTCAATCTCCGAATTGAGGTCGAGGCGGCCGGCATTTTCCGTGGAATACATGTTGATTGAATTGAACGGGATGGTGTAGACTTCGACTTTTTTGCCGGTGATGCCTTGCTTGTCCGCGATGATGAACCGCTTGTTTGTCACGACGGCCACATCCCGGACGGTTTTGTAGGCAACTTGCGCTTCCTCGCCCTCGATGAGCAATTCCCTGATGTCATCCGGTACGGGCACTTCCTGCGAAAACGTCCAGGCAAGCATTCCTTGAAGATCTGCCATGTCAATCTCCCCTCTCGTTTGGTTGGTTTCATTATTTCATATCAGGCAAGTTCTGTCTTGAAACATTTCTGCAACATCCCGGATTCAACCGGGACTCGATTGGGGTATGAAGAAAAGAGGTTCATTGAAGAGGAGAGTGGGGCCATGTTTCTCGCGTGGCGGGAGATCAAGCAGAACAAGTTGAGGTTCGCCCTCATAACGGCAGTGTTGATGCTCGTGTCATTTCTCGTGTTTTTCCTTTCGGGTTTGGCGAGCGGCCTTGCAGGGCTCAACCGGGAAGCGGTGGACAAGTGGGATGCAGACAGTATTTATCTGACCGAGGAATCGGACAAGAGCCTGATCCAGTCCATGATGACGGCCGAAAAGGCGGATGAGGTGAAAGGGGATAAAACGGCCGTTCTTGCGGAGTTGAATTTGATCGCAGACAACGGCGAGGCAAAGAACGGAGTGGCCTTGTTTGGAATCCGGCCGGATGAGTTCATCATGCCGAAGGTGACGGAAGGAAAGCCGTTCCAGGACGAGTTTGAAGTGGTGGCTTCCGATTACCTGAAAGATGAAGGGTTTTCTGTCGGGGACGAACTGTCCCTCTCTTCCACAGACGAAAAATTGACCATCACCGGCTTTACAGACTCAGCAAGATTCAATGCCGCTCCGGTGCTTTACATGGATTTGGGGGACTTTCAGAAAGTCCGGTTCGGCCCGGCCGCCGATCAGATGGGGGAGGGAGAGGAAGCCGTCAATGCGATCGTCGTGAAAGGCGGTTCCGGTGAAACGGTTCCGGATGAGCTGGAACGGATCGACTCCGAAACATTCATCGAAAACCTGCCCGGCTACACGGAGCAGAGCCTGACGCTGACGCTCATGATCTACTTCCTGTTCGTCATTTCGGCTGCGGTTGTCGCGATTTTCCTGTATGTGCTCACCGTGCAGAAAATCGGCATGTTCGGCGTCATGAAGGCGCAGGGCATTTCAAGCGGTTATCTCGCCTGGTCCGTCATCGCCCAGACGTTCATCCTGGCCGTGATCGGCGTCCTGATCGGCTTTGTCCTCACGGTCGGCACCGGGCAGTTTTTGCCGAATGCCGTTCCGGTGACATTTGATTACGGCATGATGGCGATCTACGGAGCGGTGCTCGTGGCGGTCGCCGTGCTCGGGGCGCTCGTGTCGGTCTGGACGATTGTGAAAATTGATCCGCTGGAGGCGATTTCGGGATGACGGAGCATGTATTGCAGTTGAATGAAGTGACAAAGACGTTCGGCTCCGGCCGGACGGAAGTGCAAGCCTTGAAGGAAACAACGCTTGAAGTCGCGCGGGGGGAAGTGATCGCGATCATCGGACCGTCGGGCTCCGGAAAGTCCACATTGCTGACAATCGCTGGGGGACTGCAGACGCCGACCGCCGGGGACGTCCGGATCGCGGGAGAACGCATTACGGATCTGAATGAAAAAAAGCGGTCACGCGTGCGTCTTGAGCATGTCGGGTTCATCCTCCAGGCGTCGAACCTTGTTCCGTTCCTGACGGTTTCCGAACAGCTGCGTCTGCTGGATAAAGTCAAGAAAGGCAATATGTCACCGGACGAACGGGACGGCCTGCTGGAGGAACTCGGGATTGAGGAACTCGTGAAAAAATATCCGGGCGATTTGTCCGGCGGCGAAAGACAGCGGGTCGCCATTGCAAAGTCGCTGTACAGCAACCCGTCGCTCCTGTTGGCCGATGAGCCAACCGCGTCGCTTGATTCCGACCGGGCGTTTGAAGTGATGGGTTTGCTGAAAAGTGCCGCGGTGAAGAAAGATGCCGCCACGATCGTCGTCACACATGACACACGGCTGACCGATTACGTGGATAAAGTGTATAAAATGGTCGACGGAGAACTCCGGCTCCAGGAAAAACGGAAGGCAGAGCGCTTGCCGGACGAGCGGACGGATTTTCTGGAGCCGGAAGGAGACCGGAATGGCGTTTGACTATGGGCTTGACTTTGATTCGATCGATTTCCGTGAGCGTCCCGATTTGTACCGGGTCGGACGGGGCGAGCAGGGCGTCCTGCTCGTGGAGCCGTATAAAAGCGAGATTTTGCCGAACTGGCGGTTCCGGACGCCCGACATTGCGCGGGAATCAGCGGAAACGATTTACGGTCAGTTTGAGAATTACCGGCAGGCGGATGATTTCGTCGGCATGGATATGGCACGAAAATTCATCCAGATGGGGTACACGCGCGCCCGCCGATATGCCAATCATCAAGGCGGACGGAAATACCGGGAAGACGGCAGCGAATACGAACGAATCGAAGACCCGGAAAAATCGGAATCGGCGACGGTTTTCAAGGAGTACTGGGACAGGATCCGAAAGGACGACGACTACCTGCAAAGGAAGCGCGAGCACCAGAAGAAATATGGCTGACAGATTTTTGGTATAAAGCCCGCAATGTCTCCGCATACTGTTTCTGACCAAGAAGTCAGGAATGGAGGAAACAAAGATGGGCGTTATGAATGGAAACCCGAAAAATGAGCCGCTGCATTACGGTGAGGTTGTCGGGATCTGGGGATATGTGGCGGCAAACAATGGCCTGATCAGTATGTACGAGGCTTTTGCCAACCATGCAGGCGACAAAGAGCTGATCGCCATTATTGAAGACCAGATCAAGATGATGAAATCGGAAAACACGACAGTCGAGAAAATACTCAAGGAAAATGGGATCACCCTCCCTCCGTCGCTTCCTTCGCGCGGAAAAGCATCAGCAGAGGAAATTCCGGCGGGTGCCCGCTTTATGGATCCGGAAATTGCTGCGGTGCTTGGCGTCAATGCCGGCCAGGGCCTTGTCTCCTGCAGCCAGGTTTTGGGCCAATGCACTCGGGAAGACGTCGCCATGCACTTCATGAAGTTCCATCATGACCGTGCAACTGCAGGCGGTCGCTTGATGCGTCTGGCAAAAGAAAAAGGATGGCTGATCACTCCTCCGCTTCACCATCATAACAAGCAGGAAAATTGAACAATCGGCGCTCCGCACTCATGCGGGGTGCCGATTTTTGGGTTAATGCAGCAAAGGCTTCCCCTCCCGGTCCAAAACGTTGACAACTAATAGTCCACCCCCTAAACTAGTTTAATAGTTGAGGGGGTGGACTAAGTTGTTGGAAAAGCTAAAAGAAGCCATCGGCCTGTTTGAGGAAGTGATGATCTTCGGTGCCGAGCACGTTCTTCGTTCTGTGGATGTGGAGATTTGGCAGGAATATTCACCCGAGCAGATCCAGGCGTTGAAGATTTTGTCAGCATCCGGGCCGATGTCGAATGGACAATTGGCAACTGTACAGGGCGTACATAAAAGTGCAGTGTCTTCCCGTTTGAAAAAGCTGGAGGAGAAGGGGCTCGTCAGTTCGGTGAAAGACCCTGGGGATCAGCGGGCGAAACTGATCGCCGTCACCGATGCGGGCATTGAGCTTCTCCGGAGATCCGATGCGGCCATCTATGAAAGTGTGGAAGGCTTGTTCGCCGATGAAATAACGGAGGAAGAACTGGATGCCTTTATCCACACGTTCCGAAAACTGAAGGATATCTTGAGATTCAAGGAGTTGTAAGCATTGAAGAATATCATTAAATTCCGCTGGCCGATCTTCATCGTGCTGTCCGTGCTGACAGCGGTTCTGTTCGTCCTTTCGCCAAACCTGGCGGAACAGGCGGAAGAGGCAGGATCGTTCCAGCTACCGGGCGATGCGGATTCCCAGAAGGCGGCCGACCTGCTCGAAAAAGCCGGTGCGGCGGACGAGACGATTTCGCTCGTTTATCCTCTTGATGAAAAAGCGGATGACGCAACGAAGGAAGAGATCTCCAAAACGGCGGCCGACATCAAAGCGCTCGGCAAGCCGGTGACGGATGTGCTCGACCCGTTTGAAAACGAAGAACTTGAGAAGCAGCTCGTCTCAGAAGACGGCAAGACGGTGCTTCTGCCGATTACAGTCGACGGCTCTGATGAGGAGGTTGTCGAACTCGCCGAGAAGGTCAAGGCGGACATGGTGCCAAAAGACCGGAAAGTGTACATGACCGGCGAGGCGATCATCAACAACGACGTGAACCTGAGCGCACAAGAAGGCTTGAAGAAGACCGAGCTCATTACGGTCGGGCTCATCTTCGGGCTGCTGCTCATCGTGTTCCGGTCGCCGATCACTCCGCTCATCCCGCTGATTGCGGTCGGGATGACCTATTTGCTCAGCCAGTCGCTCGTTGCGTTTTTCGTCGACTGGTTCGGATTCCCGGTATCCAATTACACGCAAATTTTCCTCGTGGCGATTTTGTTCGGGCTCGGGACGGATTATTGCATCCTCCTGCTCAGCCGGTACAAAGAGGAGCTGCTGGAAGGGCATGAAGTGGAAGAGGCGATCGTCAATACGTACAAGACGGCGGGACGGACGCTGTTCATTTCCGCAATCGCCGTGTTCATCGGCTTTGCGGCGATCGGCTTCGCCCAGTTCCCGATCTTCAAGTCGGCCGTCGCGGTGGCGGTCGGTATTGCGACGCTGCTGCTCATCCTGACGACGGTTGTGCCACTGTTCATGATGCTGCTCAAGGACAAACTGTTCTGGCCTGCGAAAGGCAGCGCATCGCACAAAGACAGCAAGTTCTGGATCCGCATGAGCGGGCTGTCGGTCATGAGGCCGCTCTTGTCGATGGCGGTCGTGGCGATCATCACCGTGCCGATCTTGCTGACGTATGACAATGACCTTTCGTTCAATACGATCGATGAAGTCGACAGCAGCCGGGAGTCGGTGATGGGGCTGAACCGGATTTCCGACGCGTTCGGCGAAGGGGATTCCCTTCCGGTCGGCGTCATCCTCAAGAAAGACGGCAAGATCACCGATGAGGACGCTGTTCCGTATCTGGAACGGATCAGTGAAGATCTCGAGAAAGTGAAGGGTGTGAAAGACGTCCGGACGATCACCCGGCCGACGGGAGAACCGATTGAGGACCTGTATGTGGACCGCCAGATCGGCCTCATGGCAGACGGTCTGGATGGGGCCATCGACGGGATCGCCCAGGTCCGGGACGGGCTCGGCCAGGCGAAATCCGGACTCGATGACATGGCCTCACAGATTCCGTCGGGCGGCACGGATGCCGATTCGGGCCTCGGCCAGGCAGCATCCGGCATCGGCCAGATCAATGCGCAGCTCGGCCAGATCAGCGGAGGGCTCAAGCAGGGCATGCCCGCCGCGCAGGCAGCCGGTGCACTTGACGCGCTCGGCGGCGAACTCGGGAAAATCCAGTCCGCACTGAACGGAGCCGCCGGTGAACTGCAGTCGGCAGGCGGAACGATGGGACAGCTTGCCGGCGGTCTCGGCCAGTTGTCCGAAGGCATCGGCTCGGCGCAGGGCGGCCTCGGGGAAATCTCGGGCGGCCTGGACGATCTGGCGGCCATGATGCACGACATGGGCGACTCGCAGCAAGTCCGCGAGACCGGTGTGTTCATTCCGAAAGGGACGCTGGACAATGAAGAGTTCGCACAGGTGCTCGACCGCTACACGATCGACAACGAATCCGGCATCCTCATGGAAGTCATTTTGGATGAGGACCCGTATTCGCGCGAAGCGATCGGCACCGTGGATGAGATCAAGGACTCCGTGAAGAAGTCGGTGATCGGCACGCCGTTTGAGAAGGCGGACGTCTACTTTGACGGCATCTCGGTCATGAACTCCGATCTGAGCGACATCTCGTCGTCAGACTTCACCCGGACCGTCACGATCATGCTCGTCGGCCTGTTCGTCGTGCTGTTCATCCTGTTCCGCTCGGCGATCATGCCGCTTTACATGATCGGCTCGCTCCTGCTGACCTACTACACGTCGGTGTCCGTCACAGAGCTCATCTTCGTGAACGGCCTCGGCTACGACGGCATCAGCTGGGCGGTTCCGTTCTTCGGCTTCATCATGCTCATCGCGCTCGGCGTCGACTACTCGATCTTCCTGCTCGACCGCTTCCGCGAAGAAAGCATCAACCGCCTGAACACGAGGGACGCACTGGTGAAGTCAATGGCGAAGATGGGCACCGTCATCATCACGGCCGCCATCATCCTCGCCGGCACATTCGGCGCCATGATGCCGTCCGGCGTGCTCAGCCTCGTGCAGATTGCGACGATTGTCATCACCGGCCTCCTGCTCTACGGCCTCATCATCCTGCCGCTCCTCATCCCGGCGATCACCGTATCGTTCGGACGCGGCGTCTGGTGGCCGTTCAGGGGCTGATTCAAGAAAAGAATAGCTGCAGCCGGGCTGTCCGAATCGGGACGGCCCGGCTTTTTTTTGTGTCCGGGAAAAGGAAGATGCTCTCGGCGGTAAAGATCCTGTTCCGCAACAAGTTAAAAATAACGCTCCGGACGATAAAGATAACGTTCTGCGGGATAAAGACAACGCTTCCCGCGATAAAGATCACGTTCTGCGATTTTTGATTTGCAGGGGTGGTTCGCAAGACGAAAAGGGGAAGAGAAGAATATTCAGGGAGGGATCGGATATGGAGCTGCATGAAGGAAGACTGTTTTGGCCAGGGACGGTGGAGGGTGCCCGTCCGTTTAAAAAAAAGGAACCGGGCGGGCGCGTGTACGGGGCGGCCGTCATCGGAGGCGGTATGTCCGGTGCAATCACCGCCGCGGTGCTGAGCGGGGAAGGGCTTGATGTTGCCTTGATCGATGCGGGGCAGATCGGTGCCGGCAGCACGTCGGCGAACACCGGGCTGCTCCAATACTCAAATGACATCATGCTTCATGAACTGGCCGAAGAAATCGGCTGGGACAACGCGATCCGGTTTTACCGCGGCTGCACCGAAGCGATGGACGGACTCGGAAGGCTGGCGGAAAAGATGGATGCGGATTCCTCATACATAAGCCGGGCGAGTTTGTATTATGCAACCGATGAAGGCGACCGGGAAAAAGTTCGGCGCGAATATGAAGCACTCCGGAAGTACGGCTTCCGCGCGGATTACTGGGACAGCGCGGAAATCGGGCGCCGTTTCCCCTTCCAAAAGCCATGCGCCATCGTGACGCACGGAGACGCGGAGGTGAATCCGCTCGCCTATTGCCGGGGAGCGGCCCGCCTCGCCGAGAGCCGCGGAGCGGATGTGTTTGAGGAAACGAAGGTGAGCGGGCTCGTGCGCGACGACGGACTGATTGAAGTGTCTACCGGCCGCGGTCCGATTTTGGCGGAGCGGGTCGTCATGGCGACCGGCTATGGCCGCACTTTCCTCGCCGATCATTCGGTCAAGGACCTGAACCGGACATTCGCCATTGCGACCGAACCGGTGGTGGATCTGGGTTCTTGGACGGACCGCATGATGATCTGGGAAACGAAACGCCCTTATCTGTACGCGCGGACAACGGTCGACAACCGGATCATCATCGGCGGGCTCGACCAGGAAACCGCCTCGCTGCCGCATGACCGGGCGCGGACCGAAGAGAAAGGGGACCGGCTCAGATCCGCCCTGTGCGGCCTGTTTCCAAGTCTTCACGTGGAGGTCTCGCACGCCTGGGCCGCCGTCTTCGGCGAATCCGACGATAACCTTCCTGTGATCGGCAGGCACCCGGAAGAGGAGAACGTGTACTACCTGCTGGGCCTCGGCGGCAACGGCACCGTCTACAGCATGATGGGCGCGGAGGTGATCGCCGGATTGATGAAGGGGAAGAAAAGCCTTTTGAGCGAGATTGTGGACCCGGCGGGGCGTGCACGGTTCTGGAGGATGTGAGGGTGCGGAGTGATCGCGAGGAGATGAGGAGTCGGGAGGCGATGTGAATCGAGGAAAGGGCGGGTTAAGTCGTCCTTTTGCGCAAGAGACCGATTCCTGCTTGTAAGAGTCCGATTCTCTCGTTTAAGAGTCCGATTCCCGCACGTAAGAGTTCAATTCCCTCCCGTAAGAGACCGATTCCCCTTCCGAGTAAACCGATTCCCTCTCTGCGCAGACCGATTCCGACCGGATTCGACACGGCGGCTTGAATTGTGAGAGAATTCTACTTATACGTTTGTCATAGAAAGAGAGGGGTTGTGATGAAGTACGGGATGCATGCGCTCGGGGACAGCGCAGTGGCGGTGACGGCTGGGGAGCAGGCCGGTGAGGAAACGACGGCGGCTGTCCGGGCGATTGCGGAAGCGGTCGGTCGGGCGGCGCTGCCGGAAGTGACGGACGTCATCCAGGCGTACGTGAATGTGACGGTCTGCTACGATGCGTCGGGAGGCGTGACTCTTGAGGAGATGAAGGAACGGCTCTGTGACATCCTGAAAGACGTGCAGCCCGCTTCTCCGGAAACCGGGCGAACGGTGGAAATTCCGGTCTGCTACGGTGGGGAGTTCGGTCCGGACCTCCCGTTTGTGGCGGAGCACAACGGCCTCACCGAAGAGGAAGTCATCAAGATCCATTCGGCCGGATCCTACGACGTGAAAATGATTGGTTTCGCTCCCGGATTCCCGTTTCTCGGCGGGCTTGATGAGCGGATCGCCGCACCGCGTCGGCCGTCGCCGCGGCTCGAGATCCCGGCGCGGACCGTCGGAATCGCCGGGAGCCAGACGGGCGTGTATCCGATCGGAACGCCCGGCGGCTGGCAACTTATCGGCCGCACGCCGGTCGACCTGTTTCTCCCCGGAGAAGAAATCCCGAGCCTGCTGCGACCGGGTGACCGGGTGACATTCCGGCCGATCACACAGGAAGAATTCGACCGGAAGGAGGATGCACGCCATGATCAAAGTTGAACAGCCCGGCCTCCAGACATCCGTCCAGGACCTCGGCCGCCCGGGCTTCCAGCAGTACGGCGTCGTCGCGGGCGGAGCGATGGACACGGTGTCCCTCCGGATTGCAAACATGCTCGCCGGGAACGCCCCCGATTGCGCGGCGATCGAAGCCGCAATCTCGGGGCCGGCGCTTTTGTTTGAAGAAGACCGGCTGATCGCGATGGCCGGAGCGGACCTCTCGGCTGAAATCGGCGGTATGCGGGTGCCGATGTGCCGGCCGGTCGCAGTGAGAAAAGGGTCTGTGCTCCGGTTCGGGCGGCCGGTGTCCGGATGCCGGGTGTACATCGCCGTCGCCGGCGGCATTGACGTTCCCAAAGTGATGGGCAGCCGGTCGACCTATATGAAAGCGGGGATCGGCGGTTACAGGGGACGCCTGCTGCAGAAAGGGGACCGGTTGCCGGCGGGAACGCCTTCCGGAGCGGCCGCCTCAATCACGGTGAGGCTATTGGCAGAAGGGGCGGGCAATCCGTTTTCGGCAACAGACTGGTCGGTTGCGGAGGAATGCTGCACTTCTTTAAAAAGGGAAGCGGTTGTGCGGATGATGCGCGGGCCGCAGTGGGACTGGTTTGACGAAGCGAGCCGGGAGCGGTTTTTCGGAGAAGTGTTCACCGTTTCCTCGGAGTCGGACCGGATGGGCTACCGGCTGAAGGGTCCGTCGCTGCAGTTGTCCGAGCCGCGGGAGCTGCTGTCGGAAGCGGTCGTGCCGGGCTCAGTGCAGGTGCCGTCCGGCGGCAGTCCGATCTTATTGATGGCGGACCGGCAGACGACCGGCGGATATCCGAAGATCGGACAGGCGGCGACGGTTGACCTGCCGGCGATCGCCCAGCTTCCGCCCGGGGCGCGGCTGCGTTTTCAGGAAGTGAGCGTGGCGGAGGCCCAGGCGGCGCTCGTCCGGCAGGCAAGGGAACTGGCGGAACTGCGGGCGGCGGTTGAGTTGAAAATGAAAGGGGTTACATCATGATGGCATTTAAAGTGGATTTGAACTGCGACATGGGGGAGTCGTTCGGGGCTTACCGGATGGGCAATGACTCGGAGATCCTGGAGTTCGTGACGAGCGCGAACATCGCGTGCGGTTTCCATGCGGGCGATCCGTCGACGATGCGGAAGACCGTCCGGATGGCGCTGGAAAAGGGCGTCGGCATCGGAGCGCACCCCGGCACGCCGGACCTCGCCGGTTTCGGGCGCCGGGCGATGGCGCTGTCGGCGGAGGAAGCCTATGACCTGGTCGTGTATCAGATCGGCGCGCTCGATGCATTCGTCCGGTCCGAGGGAGGATCGATGCAGCACGTGAAGCCGCACGGCGCGCTTTATAATATGGCCGCGAAAGATGCCGGTCTGTCGGAGGCAATCGCCGAGGCGGTGTACAGGGTGAACCCGGAACTCGTTTTATTTGGCCTGTCGGGCAGCGAACTTGTTAAAGCGGGCGAGAAGGCGGGACTCCGGACCGCAAGCGAAGTGTTCTCCGACCGGACATACGGCCCGGACGGATCGCTCACCGACCGCCGGCAGCCGAACGCCCTGATCACCGACCCGGAGGAAGCCATCGCGCAGGTCATCCGGATGGTGAAAGAAGGCAAGGTCCGCGCGACCGACAACACCGATGTGGAATTAAAAGCCGACACGATCTGCATCCACGGCGACGGCACCGCCGCACTCGACTTTGCCCGGCGGATCTCGGCAGCGCTGCCCGGGGAAGGAATCGAAATCAGCGCCTTCAAATGACGGGGGGAGCGGTTGGTCTTAAGGTGAATTATTGAAAGCGTCTCACTCTGAGGAGAAAGCGACTCACTCGCGTCAGACTGCGACTCACTCGCGTCAGACTGCGACTCACTCACGGCCGATAGCGTCTCACTCGGAGGGCGTAGCGTCTCACTCGCCTCTCACTTCCACGTATACACGAACATTCACAGGGGGAAATCCATGAACAGCACATTGGATCAAAAGAAACAGAATCGCAGCATCCTGCTTGGGGCGGCGTTTCTCATGGCGACATCTGCGATCGGGCCGGGGTTCCTGACGCAGACGACCGTTTTTACCGAGCAATTGATGGCGAGCTTTGCATTCGTCATCCTCATCTCCATCCTGATTGACATCGCGGCGCAGCTGAACATCTGGCGGATCATCGCGGTGTCGGGGAAACGTGCACAGGACATTGCCAATGACGTGCTGCCGGGGCTCGGATACTTTCTTGCCCTCCTCGTCGTGATGGGCGGACTGGCCTTCAATATTGGGAACATCGGCGGCGCCGGACTCGGGACGAATGTCTTGTTCGGCATCGATCCGAAAGTCGGCGCCGTCATCAGCTGCCTGCTTGCGGTCGGCATCTTCATCGTCAAAGAAGCGGGCCGGGTGATGGACCGGTTCACCCAGATCCTTGGATTCATCATGATCGCCCTGACGCTCTACGTCATGTTCACGGCATCACCGCCTTATGGCGAAGCCGTGATCCGGACAGTGGCACCGCTTGAACTCGACGTGCTCGCCATCGTCACACTCGTCGGCGGAACGGTCGGCGGCTACATCACATTCGCCGGCGGGCACCGGCTGATCGATGCGGGCATCAAAGGAAAAGAGGCACTGCCTGAAGTGTCACGCGGCGCCGTTTCTGCAATCGGCATCGCCTCACTCATGCGGATCCTCCTGTTCCTCGCCGTTCTCGGCGTCGTCTCGCAGGGCCTCAAGCTCAACCCCGACAACCCGCCGGCGTCCGTGTTCCAGTTGGCTGCAGGGAATGTCGGCTACAAGATCTTCGGCGTCGTCATGTGGTCCGCGGCCGTCACCTCGGTCGTCGGCTGTGCCTACACGTCGGTTTCATTCATCCGGACATTCAGCGAGTGGATCGACCGCCATCACAAGAAGTTCATCATCGGCTTCATTCTCGTCTCGACGCTCGTCTTCGTCATTGTCGGACAGCCGGTCAAAATCCTCGTACTCGTCGGCTCGCTCAACGGCCTCATCCTGCCGCTCGCGCTCGGTGTCATGCTCGTTGCGGCTTACAAATCAAAAATCGTCGGCGACTACCGGCATCCGATGTGGCTGACCGTCATCGGGGCGATCACCGTCGTGGCAATGGCCATCATGGGCGTTTATTCGCTCATGAACGGAATTCCTCAGCTGTTCAAATAAAGAAAATCAAAACCGTCAAGCGGACTTCCTTCGGGAGGTCCGCTTTTAATTTTTATTTTAGGTCTATTTACATAAGAAGAGAACTATCAGTTTTGGTTAAATTAAGATTTTTGATAGATATTTAGTCATAGAGGGTGATAGAGCCGCATATACATATTAGGGCAGGGCAAATAGGGGCCGGAAGGGGGACAGGCTATGAAAAAGAGACTGGCTGCAACGGCAATCGCCCTGGTCGTCGGCGCAGGAGTCGTGCATGCGGCAAGCATGCCCGCAAGCTCCCTTTCCGGCTGGTACGAAGGTGCCTTCCAAAAGGAGAGTGAAAAACTCGCCGGAGCGGCGGGGGAAGAAATGGCCAGGCTGCTGGCCGGCATCGGGGCAAAAGTCCTGGAAGCCGGAGAATGGGCAGAAGAACAAGTCGTTTCGTTGACCGAGACGGAAGAACAACGCGCCGAACGGGAACTCAACGCCCGCACGGCTGAGATCCAGAGCCAGCTTGAACAAACGGCCTCCCGGCTTGAAGCCGAACTGAAGGAAAGCACCACCGACTCGAAACAACTGGAAGCGGAAATTGAAGCGGATGTCACCCGCATTCTGGAAGAAGTCCTGAACGAACACTAAGACATCCACAAAAACCATTACACGAAAAGATAGGGGAAATGATCAAATGATGAAAACAGTCAAAGGCAAACTCGTAGCAGGCGCCATCACAGTCGCACTCGTATCCAGCGCAGGAGGCGTGGTGTTTGGAGCGTCGGATGCTGGAGGGAAACTTCGTCAATGGTACGACAAACAATTTAACACTGCTTCAACCGAGCTTGCGTCGGGTGTGGCTGCTCATGGAAAGAAAGCGGCAGAAGATGCCTGGGATGAATACAGCACACTCAAGGATGGAGCGGGAAGCGATATTCTTGCACAGGGTACTGCCACTGGAAATGCTGCGAATGCTAACATTGAAGCCAACGCGGACGAACACATTGATTCATTGAAAATCGAGTATGGCAAGTTATTTGGAAAAGTGGAGGGCCAATTTGACGGGATTGAACAACTTACTAAGTTGGCAATTAAAGCTGCAGGTGACGAAGCGAAAAGACAAGCATTTAACGATTTAAACGGGTATACGAGTGAAAAGGGCAAAAAGGCGATTGCCGACTTAACTACACTTTTAGAGACGACGACAAATTCGAAAGCGGAAGAATTGGCAGAAACAATTCGAAACACCAAGCAAGGTTTGATTGATGAAATCGCCAAAAACAAAGATGCAACAGAAGCGGAGTTGAATACCGCAATCGACAATAAAGTAAACGAGCTTCGGACTTTGGTCACTACTGAGAAAGACCGCCTTGTGACCGCCCAGAAAACAGCAATCCAAAATGCCGCCGCCGGACTGGAAGCAGATGCTAAGAAAAAGATGCAAGACCTTGTAGACGGCATTTAATCCTAGTCAAATCCCAGGACCTCCTCAAAGAGGTCCTCTCTTTTAATGGAGGGACTATATGTACACGAAACTTCATAAACGCCTCGTGCTCGTGATCGGGTTCTGCTTGTGCGTCATGTTCGGGAGCGGCGTGGGGACGGCGCTCGCGGGGCAGGACGCGGGGACGATGCTCGAGAATTGGTTCAACGGGAAGCGGTCGCAGTCCGTGAATGAGATCGACGGGGCCATTACAGCGGAGAAAGAGCGGCTGATGGGGGAGCTCCGGCTGAAGCTCAATGAATCGATCGGATCGGCAGCCAATGAACTGGATGCCTTCACGGCCGCCGAGAAGCAACGCCGCGTCAAGGCGCTCAACGATTACGCGGCGTCCCTCATGGCGGGCATCGGCCAAGGGAACGCCGATTGGGGCAAGGACTCCTACCTTGCAGATGTTCAAAAAGCCGTGGACAAGGCGATTCAGGAAATCGACAAAGCGGCCGAAAAAGCCAAGAAAAATGCCGAAAAGAATAAAGGCAAGGAACAGGTGCCGGCAGCCGTCACGGAGCCGGTGAAGCAGGAGTCCCCTGCCGATCAGAAGCCTGCAGATCTGAAACCTGCCGAAAAGCCGGCCACACCGGCCCAATCTGCGCCCCCTGCGGAAACGCCTGCAACGCAGTCACCTCCCGGGACGCCGGCAGCAGAAACACCGGCTGAACCGGAAACCTCTGAGGATCCGACCGCTGCAGAGCCCGACGAAGCCGAAACGGGCGCAGCGCAATGATGGTTTGAATTTCAAGAAAATGGTCAAATGAATGCAACTGATCAGAGAATAACCAACACAAACGCCTCCCGGCTAACGGGAGGCGTTTTTAGCCATATGAATTCACTCACACCACTTATGCGCTCACTCGAGGCCAGTATGATTCCACTCGCCGCCCCAACGCGCTCACTCGCCAGCGATATGAATCCACTCATTCACCCGATCCCCATAAAGCACTACACCACAAGCTCCCCGGCCCAACCGACACGCCGAACTTCACCCACACCACGTATGCGCTCACTTGGGGAGGTATGATTCCACTCGCCACCTCTATGCGCTCACTCGAGGCCAGTATGGTTCCACTCGCCGCCTCAACGCGCTCACTCGCCCGCCATATTATCCCACTCACTCACTCACCGAATCCCGATAAAGTAATACACCACCAGCGCCACCAGTCCGACCGGCACGCCGAACTTCGCCCATTCCACGCTCGTGATCCGCAGTTTCCCCGCGGCGATGATGTTCGGAATGTTCCCCGGGATGAGCATGCCGCCGCTGATCAGCAGACCGAGGAGAATCGCGCGGATCGCGTCGTATTGCATGAGCGGGCTGATTTCCGCGGCGGCGAGTGTGGCGTTGTCGAGGACGGCGGAGAGCATGTTGATCCAGTAGAGAGTGCCCGGTGCGACGTCGGTGAGGTGTTCCCGGATGAGGGGTTCGAATCCGGCGCCGAGCAGGGTGAGGGCCATGACGAACACATACACGTTGAACGCACGGCCGAGCACGGAGAACACCGTCTCGCGCGCCTTTTCGCCGCCGGACACCGCCACCCGCTCCAATGGCGGATCCACCCAGACCGCGGCGAGCATCCCGAACAGCAAAATCGCCGTCAGCACATCCAGTCCGATCAGGTGAAATAAAAACGAAAAGTCCGCGCTGAGTTTTTTCACGGTGATCGTCGACAGGGGCTCGCCGATCGGGGTCAGGGCGGCCCCAAGGCCGATTGAATAGCAGGCAAGAATGACGAGCCGGATTTCGGACCGGCGTCCAAGCCGGAGGGCCGCGACGACGGTGACCAGGACGAGCGCGGCGATGATGGCCGTGATCATGCTGGAGACGAGCCCGAGCACCATGACGATGAGGGCATACAACAGCCGCTCGGGCATGATCCGCTGAAGCCACCGGACGCTTCCGTCGATCTGGCGCGTGAACATGCGGAACAGCAGCCCCGCGATCAGCACGGCCGCGGTGATGAGCAGCGGGTCGGACAGCGCGCGGCCGAGCAGCTCCCGCCCCCAAACACCGCTCACCAGCGCGGCCGCCGCCCCCATGACGAGAAGGAACCATTCGAGCCGCCGTTCCACGGCTTTGATTGCAAAAGGCAGGATCAGGACGAGGAATAGGATGATCAGCAGTCCGGTGGTCATCGGGCGCGCTCCTTTTCAGTAGACTCCTGCTATCATACGCGCGCCGCACGGCGGACATGCATTCGCCACGAAAGCAGACAAATTTATGCCCGCCTATTCCAGCAAATCGAAATGTTCGTTATACTAAATAGATGACTGCTATGAAAGAGTTGATGGTATGAATAAAGATTTGTTCATCGCGTTTTTCCGGGCGGGGATGCTCGGGTACGGCGGTGGGTTGTCCGCCATTCCGCTTATGCAGCGGGAGGTGGTGAACCGGTACAAGTGGATGGACGACGACGAATTTTCGGACGTGCTGGCGCTGTCGAATGCGCTGCCTGGGCCGATCAACACGAAGCTGTCCGGATATATCGGCTGGCGGGTGAACGGCTGGTCGGGGATGCTCATGTGCCTGCTCGCGACTGTGCTGCCGACGGCGGTGCTCATGATTCTCCTTCTGACGCTGCTCAATGCGTTCAAGGACAAGCCATTTGTGCAGGGGATGGCGAAAGGCGTCATTCCGATCGCAGGGGTCATGATCGGCGTCATGGCGCTCGACTTCCTGAAAAAATCCGGCCTCGGTCTCGGCTGGAAGCTGACGATTGGCCTGGCGGCGGCGAGCGTCATTCTCATCGAATTGCTCGGAATCCATCCGGCGATCGTCATTGCGGTGCTCATCGGGTCGGCGTTCCTTCCTTGGAACAAATGGAAGGGGGCGAAGTGATGTGCTGACTTTATATTGGCAGTTGTTCGTCTCCCACCTGACTGCGAACCTCCTGGGATATGGCGGTGGTCCCGCGACGATCCCGCTTCTCCAGCACGAAGTGGTCGACCGGCACGGCTGGATGACGAACGGCGAGTTCAGTGAGATCGTCGCACTCGGCAACGGGCTGCCCGGGCCGATCGCGACGAAGATGTCTGCATATATCGGCTATGACGTCGCCGGCATACCGGGTGCTATCATCGCCACATTTGCATCGGTCGCCCCGTCGCTCATCATGATGCTTGCACTGCTCGGAATCCTCATGAAATACAAGGAATCCCCGCAGGTGAAGCGGCTGACGAAAGTCGTCCGGCCGACGATTGCAGTGCTGCTCGGCGTCATGACGTACGATTTCTTTTTTGATTCGTTCACGGCGGCGGGATGGATCCACACGGTCATCCTGATTGTCGCCGGTTATATCCTGCTTGAAGTACGAAAAGTGAGTCCTACATACGTCGTCATCGGGGCGCTCCTGTACGGGGCGATCTTCCTCGGCGGCTGACCGATCAAACATAGGGGGAATTAATCATGGATTACTTGTATCATCCATTCACATCCAGGCGGCACACAGTGTTCGCCAAAAACGGCATTGTCGCCACCAGCCAACCGCTCGCAGCGCAGGTCGGCGTGGAAATCATGCGAAACGGGGGGAATGCGATCGACGCAGCCATCGCGACCGCTGCGGCATTGACGGTCGTCGAGCCGACGGGGAACGGCATCGGGGGCGACTCGTTCGCGCTCATCTGGACGAAGGGGAAACTGCACGGACTGAATGCATCGGGCCCGTCGCCTAAGTCGATCACCGCAGGGAAAGTGAAAGCTCTCGGTCATGACAATATGCCGGTCTACGGGGCGGTTCCGGTCACCGTGCCGGGCACGCCGGCTTCCTGGGCTGAAGTGTCCCGGAAATTCGGAAAGCTGAGCCTGCGCGAAACACTCGAGCCGGCGATCCGGCTTGCAGAGGACGGCTTCCCGCTCACACCAATATTAGGTAAATACTGGAGAATCGCCTACGATAAGTTCAAGGCGATGTCCGACAACAGCCCGGAGGAAGAAAAGATGTTCGCCGCGTGGTTTGAAACATTCGCACCGGACGGACGGCCGCCGGAAATCGGTGAAATGTGGAGCGCGCCGGGCCATGCAGATACTCTGCGCCAAATCGCAGAAACCGACGGGCGGGCGTTTTATGAAGGGCCGCTCGCCAGTAAAATCGCGGCGACCGTCCAGGAACACGGCGGCTTCCTGACCGAGGAAGATCTGGCCGGGTATGAAGTGAAATGGGTGGATCCGGTATCGACGAATTATCGCGGCTACGATGTATGGGAAATCCCGCCGAACGGCCAGGGAATGGTCGCCCTCATGGCGATGAACATCCATCAGGCCGACGGTGTCAAGCCGGTTTACGGTGACGTTGAAACGCTGCACCGCCAGATCGAGGCCATGAAACTTGCCTTCACGGATGGCAAGGCGTACATCACGGAAGAAAGCGAAATGCCGGTCACGGTGAAAGAACTGCTTTCGAAAGAGTATGCGGAAGAACGTGCGCGGCACATCGGCGAGCATGCGATGCTTCCGGAGCCGTACGATCCCGTGAAAGCAGGCACCGTATATTTGGCCACTGCAGACAATGAAGGGAATATGGTTTCCTTCATTCAATCAAACTACATGGGCTTCGGTTCCGGCGTCGTCGTGCCGGGAACGGGCATCGCGCTCCAAAACCGCGGCGCCGACTTCTCGCTTGATCCGGAGCATCCGAACTACCTGAAGCCGGGTAAGCTGTGCTTCCATACGATCATCCCGGGCTTTGTCACGAAAGACGGGGAAGCGGTCGGCCCGTTCGGTGTCATGGGCGGATTCATGCAGCCGCAGGGCCACTTCCAGGTCGTCTCAAACACTGTCGATTTTGACCTGAATCCGCAGGCAGCGCTCGACCAGCCGCGCTGGCAGTGGACAGGCGGTAAAACTGTCCATGTTGAACCGGACTTTCCGAATCATCTTGCCCAGGCTCTTCAGCGAAAAGGCCACGACATCCGCATCATGACGGATTCGGGAAGCTTCGGCCGCGGCCAAGTCATCTGGCGCGACCCCGAAACCGGCGTCCTCCAGTCCGGCACGGAATCTCGCACGGACGGCGCAATTGCGGTTTGGTAAGAGCGGATTGATCCGGCAGGAAGTGAAAGCGACACACTCGCAGGGGATAGTGACACACTCGGGAGTAAAAGCGTCTCACTCGTGCTCGATTGCGACACACTCAAGGGGAAAAGCGTCTCCCACTTTCCGCCATCCCGACAAAGAAGCATCCGGCCCGTCCGACGGGCCCGGATGCTTCTTTTCTTCTTCCACTAAAAGAAGGCTTTTTCTCATATAGTGGAGAACGTCCACTTCAAGGGAGGTGATGAGGTGAACCTCAATGAGCGGATCGCCAGGACAGTTCAGGGGGCGAGAGGCGGGATTGTGGATGATGTGCCGCTGGAGGATATCTTTCAAGATGAGTGGATCCGGACGCACACGAGTTTTGCGTCGTATGTGGAATTCGCACGCCAGGCACCGGAGACATTTCAGAGAGCGGCCACGCCGAAGAAAGTGAAGAAAAAGGAGATGGATCCTTTCATCCGCGCGCATTCCTGTTTTGAAAACTGGCAGGAATTCCTCAACCAGGCGGGGAAAGAGCTCGGAATCAAGCGGCTGAGAGAGCAGGGGTTTAATCTTTAAATGGGGTTATGCGACTCACTCGCACCCGATTGCGTCTCACTCACGCTCAAATGCGACACACTCAAGGGGAAAAGCGTCTCACTCACTTTCCGCCATCCAGACAAAGAAGCATCCGGCCCGTCAGACGGGCGCGGATGCTTCTTTTCTTAATCGAAGTTCAGTTTGTAGTCGTCGGCCTTGAGCAGTTTGAGCCGGCGGGAGAAGACGTAGATGAGGCCGATGTTGAGGGCGATCGGCAG
This sequence comes from Bhargavaea ullalensis, assembly GCF_042432615.1. NCBI lineage: Bacteria > Bacillati > Bacillota > Bacilli > Caryophanales > Caryophanaceae > Bhargavaea > Bhargavaea ullalensis. Next base: position 98,997 of record NZ_JBHLWY010000018.1, on the reverse strand, counting down.
GATAAGGAATGTGCCGAGCATGATGGCAATGTTTTCGATGGACCATCCGCCGTCGGCGAGTTTAATATAGTTGAGCGGGCCGACGAGTCCGGATAAGCCGAAACCTGCGCTGTACGGGGTGCCCTGGATGTTCAGGACGCCGGCGAGGCCGCCGAGCACGGCTGCGGTGATCATCATGGGGAAGGCGATTTTCGGTTTCATCAGGAAGTTGCGCATCTGGATTTTCGGCGAGCCGAGGACGTGTGCGAGTGCGGTGCCGAGCGAATTCGCCTTGTAGCTTGCGATGGCGAGTCCGACGCCGGCCGCAACGATTCCAAGGTTCGCTGCACCCGCTCCGATGCCCGAAAGCATAATGACTGTGGCGACGCCGACCGTCGAAAACGGCGAAAGAATCAGGACGCAGAAGACGACTGCGATGGCGGCACCCATAAAAACGGGTTGCAGTTGCATGAGGAATGCAACACCATTGCCGACGAGTCCCGAACCCCCGCGGACGAGCGGCAGGATGGCATAGCCGATCATGCCGGGGACGAGAATGGTCGCAGTCGGAATGACCAGGATGGCGTATTCGCGCATCTTGTCACCGAGAATCTTCACGAAGATCACGGCGAGCGCCGAGGTGATGCCGATATTCAGCGTCGTGCCGATTCCGTTTAGTGTGAACAGGCCGTCCGCGGTTTTTATGATGGCGCCGCTTCCGATCATCGCGGCAATGCCGATGCTGGCGGTCTGGATCGGGGACAGTTTAAATGACACGCCGACCATGACGCCGATGATGACCGGCAGCAGGCTCATGACGTAGACGGTGATGTCGAGCAGGTTCTGAAGAGAAGGGAAATGGGGGATGAGCAGTTTCAGAATTTCCCCGAGCAATGCATTGGGAATCAAGGCGACGACAATCCCGATGCTCATGCCGTTCAGCAGTTTCGAGAAGAAATCTTTCATGGTGGCCAGGCTCCTATCCGGGATGATGTTCTTCATTATAGAAGCACAGAAATGTCGGGTCAATGGGTATTTTCAAAATATTCAATGTAAACGTTTTCTTCGGATGGCCGTACAGATGTTTTTGGTTAGCTTGATGGCCGGAGGGGAAGAAAGGAATTATCAGATCTTATGCGGAAAGGGAGCGGTGTCATGCTGACATTCAAGCCAAGCCAAAATGCCCAGACAGTTGCATTCGAGTTCGACGGGCGCCTGACGAAAGAAGACGTGTTGAAAATGGAGGAAGTCCTGCAGCAGAAATACGAGGAAGGGGGCACATTCAACCTGTTCGCCGAAATCGGAACGATCGACTTCGCCTCGATTCCCGAAGCTCTCCGCGATGTGCAGGTCGAGATGGCGCACTGGATGGCGTTCGACAAAGTTGCTCTCATGAGCGAGCAGAACTGGCTCGACTTCGCCGCCGGTTTCGGCATGGACGAAATCGCCCGCGAGCGCGCGCGGTATTTCCGGCCGGGTGAATATGAGGAAGCGTGGGCGTGGCTGGGGGAATCGTGATTTTTGGGAATAGAAGAGGACGGCACAGACAATCTGTGCCGTCCTTTTGGTTGAATCAAAACTCCATCAAATACCACCGGTCCATCGTACCGTGTTCGGATCCTTCAAGCGGGTGTTCGAGCCTGCGGAAGCCGAGCCGTTCGTACAGCCGGTTCGCCACTTGGAGCTTTTCCATCGTTTCCAGGTAGCAGGCCGAGTAGTGCTGCCTCGCAAAGCCGAGCGCAGTTTCCATCAGATGTTTGGACAGGCCTTGGCCCTGGGCTTCCGGCTTGATGTAAAGTTTCTGCAGTTCGCCGACGCCCGGATGCTTCGGGGAGAAGGGAGCGATCCCGACGCCGCCGAGCACTTCTCCTTCATCATTGGTGAGCGTCCAATACCGGGCGTTCGGCTGTTCCTCGTAGAAGTGCGACAGGCTGCCGAGCTGGGGATCAAAATACGCCGTGCCGGGGATATCCAGTCCGACAGATTCCAGCGAGTGTTTGATGATCTGTTCCAGCGCCCGGTTGTCTTGTTCGTTGATTTCCCGGATGTTCATCGTTTGATTCTCCATTCTGTAGGTAGTGGGCTGTAATGATTTCAATGTAGCGCGGATGGCCGGGAAAGACAATAGTTACGGGAGAGTTCGGAGGACCGGTGTGTTTGGAGGAAGAACTTTCCTCGCCGGTTGGCGTTCTTTTAGATGAAGGCAGTAAAGGAGGGAGTTTGATTGGAATTCATTTTTCTGAGACCGGTTTATATCGTTCTGCTCGCGGCTTTGATTGTGCTGGGGGTTCTGATTCTGTCAGGGGTCCGTGCGGTGAACGGACTGACGCTGTGGAGCGTTGTCGCCTTGGCCTCTGTCACGGCGGCCATTTGTTTGTGGCAGACCGGGATCATCGCGGATGAGCTGAACCTGGCAGGTGATGAAGTGTCGTTTTACTTGGCGATAGCCGTCTGGGGACTCGCTTTGTTTGATATCGGTCTGTTTTTGAAGAAAAGATTGAAACCATCAACGTTCTAGCGAATACAGTCAACGTTTACGCGGATACAATCAACGTTCCGGCCGATACCATCAACGTTTTCACGAATACAATCAACGTTTCGACGGACACCATCAACGTTCTTGCGGATACAGTCAACGCCCCTCCGAAAACTGTCAATGTTCTGCCCCAAGTTCTAAATTTCCTGCGGGTCGCCTACTGTATAGGAAGGAATCCTTTTTGAAAGGGGCGGGGCCGTGCGGATTGACGGGGTGTTTTCGGGGGGCGGGCTCAAGGGGCTGGCGCTGGTCGGGGCGTTTGAGGAGCTGGAGCGGCAGGGGATGGAGTTTGCCCGGGTGGCGGGGACGAGCGCGGGGTCGATATTGGCTGCCTTCATCGCGGCGGGCTATACCGCGGATGAAATCGGGGAAATGCTGTCCGAGCAGGATTTCGGCGAGCTGCTCGACCGGCGCCATGCATTCATTCCGCTGCCTTTCATGAAGTGGGTGAATCTGTATTGGCGGATGGGGCTTTATAAAGGAGATGCGCTGGAGGACTGGTTCACGGAAAAGCTGTTGGAAAAGGATGTGTACACGTTCGGCGACCTCGCGCCTGGCCGGCTCAAGTTGGTTGCGTCGGATTTGACGAACGGGCAGATGATCGTGTTGCCGGATGACCTGAAGAAGTACGGCATCCCGCCTGATACGTTCCCGGTCGGCCGGGCTCTCCGGATGAGCTGCGGCATTCCGTATTTCTTCGAGCCGGTCCGTCTGTTCACGAAAGAGGGGGACGCGATTATCGTTGACGGCGGCGTGCTGAGCAACTTTCCGCTCTGGATTTTCGACGATCCGAACGGCAAGCGGGAGCGGCCGGTGATCGGCCTGAAGCTGAGCCGCAGCGAAGAAGACAAGACCCCGCGCAAGATCCACAACGCGCTCGACCTGTTCGAAGCGCTGTTTTCGACGATGAAGAACGCACATGACGAACGCTATATCCAGAAAGACCATGCCAAGGATATCGTCTTCATCCCGATGGACGACGTCAAGGCGACCGACTTTGACATGGGGGACGAACAGATGGAGTTGCTCATGCAGCGGGGACGCGACCGGACCCGGCTGTTCCTTGAGACATGGCGTTTCACGGCACCTCCGATATGGCGGCCGGTGCAGAAGATAAATTCCGCATCCACCTACAAAAAGGCCGTCCCGTAATCGGGGCGGCCCTTCGCGATTTTGCTTATTCTATTACGATGCCCATCTGGGAAAGCGGTTCGCCGAGCTGGTTAACGGCGGATGCGAGTTCCTGGGTGTCTTCCGGCGTCAGTTCTTCATAGGACACATAGCCGCCGTCCGCTGTTTCATACTTGGCGAGAAGGGTGTTCACTTTGTCGAATTTGTCTTCAATGTTCTGGGCGAGTGATTCGTCCCGCTCTTTGATCTTCGACTCGAAAATGCGGAAAATTTCTTCCGCTCCTTCAATGTTTGCCTTGAAGTCGTAGAGATCGGTGTGGGAATAGATCTCTTCCTCGCCTGTGATTTTCGAAGTGGACACTTCGTTGAGCAGGTCGACGGCGCCTGCAGTCATGAGGTCGGGCGTTACCTCTACGGTCTCCACGCGTGCCCGCAGTTCCTTGGCGTCCGCGATCAGTTGATCGGCGAACTCTTCGTAGCCGGCTGTTTTGTTTTCTTCCCAGAGGCCATATTCAATGCGGTGATAGCCGGTCCATTCCTCTTCGCCTTCTCCGGCGTCCTGGACGTCAGCAAGCCGTGCGTCGATCTGCGGGTCCAGATCTCCGAAGCTTTCGGCAATCGGTTCGGACCGCTCGAAAAACATGCGGGCTTCCGGATAAATGGCTTTGGCTTTCTCAATGTCACCTTCCTTGACGGCATTGACGAATTTTTCGGTTTCGATGACGAACTGATCCAGCTGATCGACGGCGAACTCCTTGTATTGTTCGACTTCCGCGCTCAGATCAACCGCGGGGGCGTCTGCGGGTGCAGGTTCGGCCGCGACAGAGACGCTGTCGTCTTGCCCGCAGGCTGACAGCAGAAGTCCGGTGAGCAGAACAGATGTGTACAGCACTTGCTTTTTCATGAGAGGGCTCCTTTTAAGAAAAAATTTTAAGCTTCGGACGCGGCGGTCCGTGCAGTTGTGCGCTTCTTGTACAGGGAGGCGGCTGCAATCAGGCCGATCAGCAAGACTTGCGCGGCGACCGGTTCAATGGACGGGTACAGGCCGATCAGGCTGCTTGCCGGCATGCCGGCGATGAAATGGCTCGGAAGTACATTCGTCAACTGAAGGGTATGGATGCTCGCGCCGACAATCTTAAAGGCGAGCAGATAAATCAAAAGGCTTGCAGCGCCGAAGAACAGATGCATCGGCAGCTTATGGCTCGCCTTCATGAACAGAACGGCGACGGCAACAAGGATGGCAAGTGCAATGCCGATCCCGAACAAGAACCGTGACGCCGGCATGTTCGGAGCGAGTCCTGCGTAAAAGACCATCGTCTCGGCACCTTCCCGGAAAACGGTGAGAAAACTGATGGAGGCCATCACCCATATGCTCTGGCTTGAAAGAGCATGATCCATCTGCTTGGAGATATAGCGGTTCCAAGCATCTGCCGATGACTTGCCGTGCAGCCAGACACCAACGCCGAGCATCATGGCGGCCGCAATCAGCCCTACCCATCCTTCCATCAACTCGCGGCTCGTTCCAATCGTTGACGAATAAAGAAGTGTTGACATGAGGACTGCCGCCCCGATACTTGCGAGGATGCCAGCACCCGCCCCGGCATAAATATATTTGTTGAACCTGGTTTGTCCGGCTTTTTTCAGAAAGGCGATGAGCGCCGAGATGATGAGCAGAGCTTCCAGGCCCTCCCTGAGCAGGATGGTGGCAGCATCCCATGCCGTGTAATTCGTTTTCTCTTGCAAGTAGCCGATCTGCTGATGCAATTGATCCACGTCATGCAGGACGGCGTCCGTGTCTGCGGAAGGCCGGGTCAATGCACCGGCGAGGCGGGGGATGTCTGTTTCGATCTTTGAGTAGAGTCCGGCGTTTTTCGTCCGGATTTCTCCTTCGACAGAAGGCCAGACGACGATGAATTCTTTCAGTGCATCACTTGCGCCTGACGGATTCCCTTCCTTGATCTGCTGTTCGCTTTTTTCAAGAAGAGCCAGCAGCGTGTCGATGGATGCGACATTTGCACGGGCGGGAGCAGCCGCCGTCCCATCGCTGAAATTCCGGATGGACTGCTCGAGGCCAGCATATTCCGACTGCAGTGTGTTCAGATCCGGCTCATCTTCGGCAAGGGCGACACGGATGAAGGCCATCCGGGTCTCGATCTGGCCGTAGGCCGCCACGTCATATTCGCGGACCGTCCGCTCATTGCGCGTCCATTTCGAGGAGAACCGGTCATATGCCTGCCGGACGGCCGCCGGGTCGTTTTGATCGATTGCCTGTCCAATCTCTTTGACGGCAGGGGAGACGGCTTCAAAGAATGCCTGGCGTTCGCTTTCCTCTTCATCGGGCTTTCCCGCCTGTTCGTAGGCGGTGAGAGACTTGGACAATTCACTCAGTGAAGCCAGCCGGTCCTCATCGTTTTTTGAATTGAGCGCGCGGTCGAGCGCCTGCTCAATATGATCAGTCTCTTTTCCCGATTCAAGGCCGAGGGCAGACCAGTCGTGTGCGAACTTTTCGAGCGCTTCCGCCGCTTTCGCAGGCTCGCCTTTCTTTGTGCTCAGGATGGCATCGGTGATGGAAATATAAAGCGGTCCGACGTTTGGCGCTGCGTGGACGAGCGGTGCCATGAACAGCAGAAGCGCAAGGGCAGGAAGCAATAATTTAAATGGATGCAAATAAGCTTTCACCGATGTAGCCCCCTTTCCGGATTCCCGGGAAGCAGGCGAACAGTGCGCTTCCTCGATGGGTGATGTATTCGTTCAGCTTGTCGGCACGCCCCAGAGCATTCTGGATGGCGATGAATTGCTTCGGATGCTTCTGGAACGAGATGAAAAGCAATCCGGCATCGTAGGCGCCTGTTTCGGCAACGAGGCCGTCCGAATAGGAATAGCCGCGCCGGAAAATCGACTCTTTTGCCTGACGGGCCAGTGCCATATGTGAGTCTGCCGGGATGACAGGATTGCCGCTGATGTCTTTCTCCTCCAGATCAACGGAGTCAAACTCTTTTTTCTTGCCGAGCGGTGCTCCGCTGTCCCGGTGGCGGCCAAATGTTTTTTCCTGATCTTTCAGTGCGGTCCTATCCCAGGTCTCCAGGTGCATCTGGATGCGCCGGACTGCCAGGAATGTCCCGTTCGTCAACCATCCTGCCGAGTCACCGGGCCGAACCCAGACGACTTTGTTCATTTCCTTGTCGTTTGACGGGTCCGTGTTCACCGATCCATCTTTGAAGGCAAACAGATTCCGTGGCGTCTCGCCGGGTTTTCCGCTTTTGCGGGCGGGCAGGAATCCGGCTTGGGTCCACTTCAGACGAACTTTGCCGGAAGCTGCACGAACAAGATTGCGGACGGCATGGAAGGCAACTTGAGGATCATCCGCACAGGCCTGAATGCATAAGTCCCCGCCGGAGTAAGCGGGATCGATCTGATCCCCCGGGAAATGCGGGAGATCGGCAAGTTCATCGGGTTTTTTGTGTTTGATTCCAAGCTTTTCAAAAAGAGAGGGGCCGGCGCCGAACGTCAAGGTCAAATTAGAAGCGTCCAATCCGGACGATTCACCGGTATCAGCCGGCGGTCTGGCATTGCCGACGGGTCCCTCAAGCATCTCGCCGTTCATGAGACGGTCGGCAATCGGCGTCCAATCCTTGAACAGGTCACGAAGTTCACTTTCAGAATGAATCAACACTGAAAGCGAGGCGAAATATACATGTGAAGGGGGAGGGGTCGCAATTCCGGGCTGATGCTTTCCATAAAAATCGATTTTGTTGTCAGCTGTATCGTCATCGTCAAAAAAGTCGAACCCGATCGCACGGGCGGCGCTCCCAACACCGGAAAGAGCCGCCGTGGCACCGAGAATGCCCACGCCTGATATCTTCAGCATATCCCGGCGGGAGATTTCTTTTTTCCATAGATCATTTGTTTTGCTTTTCATGCTTCTCACTCCGCATATCAAGACATGGATTCAATAAAACAGGTCATTATCAATGATAATCATTTTCAGTTAGGTGTCAAATTGATTTTTATGGTAACCGGAAATCGCTGAATGTGAAGAAGACAATGAAAAAGCCAAGCTGCCCCTGACCGGGCGGCTTGGCCTTATGTTCGCAACTCATTTAGTTCCGCGTTTTTTCCCTTTCAGTTCCACTCCGACGGCCGATCCGCTTCTGCTGGAGTCCGCCACGCCGAGGAACATGCCGGTGTCATGATCAATCCGGATGCTCTGGACGTTACCGATCGTCGTCGGGGCAGGGCCGAACCGGTGGCCCATCGCGTTCAGATGCGAAAGGACATCCGCTGGAACGCCGTCTTCGTATCGATACGATGTGAGGCTGTTCGTGTAGATGCGAGGCTCTTCAACGGCGTCTTTCAAGTCCATGTCATACTCGATCGCATAAAGAATCGTCTGGAGGACCGACGTGATGATCGTCGGGCCGCCCGGCGATCCGACGGTAAGCACCGGCTTGCCGTCTTCGTAAACGATTGTCGGCGTCATGGAGCTGAGCGGACGCTTGTAAGGCTGCACTTCATTCGCACCGCCCGGAACGGCGTCAAAGTCGGTGAGTTCGTTGTTCAGCACAATGCCGTAGCCAGGTACGACGATTCCAGAGCCGAAGAGCTGCTCGATTGTGGTCGTATAAGAAACGACATTGCCGTACTTGTCGGCGACTGTAAAGTGGGTCGTTTCTCCGTATTGGGTGTTTTCCGGCTGGGCGACCGCGGCAACCGGATCACCGTCTGTTTCATACTTCCACGGGTCGCCTGCGGCCGGATTCGGATTCACCCTGTCCAGGGAAATCAATTCACGCCGCTCATCAATGTAGCGCGGGTCAAGCAGGCCGCTGACCGGTACATCGACGAATTCCGGATCGCCCGCATAGGCAGCCCGGTCTGCGTAGGCGAGGTGCATCGTTTCAGCGAGCAGGTGGTACTTCTCCCACGACTTTACGTCATATTGGGACAAGTCGAACCCGTCCAGGATGCCAAGCATCTGAAGGAGAAATACGCCGCCGGAACTTGGGGGCGGCATGCTGGCGATGTCATAGCCTTTGTACTTGCCCCAGATCGGCTCATCGATCGTCACGTCATAGCGGTCAAGGTCATCCGCTGTCATCGAACCGCCCGCTGCCTGGACAGTCTTTGCGATCGCGTCTGCGACCGGACCTTCATAGAACACGTCCGGACCTTTTGCCCGGATCAGCTTCATCGTCTTGGCCAGGTCTTTCTGGACGAGCAGGTCGCCTTCCTTCAGCGGCTTTCCGTTCCGGTCAAAGAAAATATGTCGGCCGTACGAGCGCTTCAGTTTTTCTTCATTGTCCGAAATCGCTGCCGCCAAAACCGGGTCGATGGCAAAGCCTTTATCTGCCAGCTGGATGGCGGGCCCGATCAGTTTTTCCAACGGCCGGCTCCCCCAAGTGTCAAGCGCCTCTTCAAGCCCCTTCAACGTGCCCGGGACACCGACGGATGTTCCGTGCATGACCCGCTCGTCAAACGGCACCGGCTTCCCGTTCTCATCGAGGAACATGTCCGGCGCCGCTCCGCCCGGCGCTCGCTCCCGGCTGTTCACAATGGTCGTCTCCCCGGTCTCCCCGTCATGCACCATCATGAATCCGCCGCCTCCGATGCCGGACATCATCGGCTCGGTGACATTCAGCGCAAACTGGATCGCGACAGAGGCATCGATGGCATTGCCGCCCTGTTTCAGGATATCCGCCCCGATCTGCGTGGCGAGCGGATGAGCAGTCGCAACCATGCCGCCGTTCGCCTCGGCAACCTCCGGAAAGCTGTCATAGTCGATCCTGTCAAACTTTTTGGCGTCGGCCGCAAGCGGGGCAGACCCGAGGACGAGGGACATGCTGAGCGCTGCCGCAGCCCATTTCTTTTTGATCAACGTCCATTCCTCCTTCGTGTAATAGAGTTCCTCCTAAACATAAGAAACCGCCTGCAACATATGCAAGCGGTCTTGCTCGGTGTTCAGAAAATTGAATCTCCGGTCACGGGAGGTCTGCACATGTAGAGGCAGTTCGGCCCAATTGAAACATAGGACAAGGGCACTGTCTTAACAATCACTAACATCTCCTTCACACTCTCTCAACAAAAAGGAGATATTCTGATATTAGCGCCGGATACATATGCTCAATGTCGCTGCGACAGACGGACAGCGGCATCCGGCCGGTCGGTGAAAATGCCGTCGGCCCCCATGTCGATGAATTTTTGGATTTCGTCTTCGTCATTGACTGTGAAAATGTGGACAGCAAGGCCCGCATCGTGCATCTTTTCGATGAAATCCGAATGGGCGGAGGCGGCCGGGATGCCGACGCCGGAAGCATAGCCGGCGAGTTTGCGGACGGTGGATGAGGAAAGATGCGCTTCTCCCTTGAATGAATACAGCCGGATGAGCGGGATGTCGGGCCGAAGTTCATGCAGCCGGATCAGGCTTTGTTCGCTGAATGACTGGAGGATGACGCGCGGCAGGCCCTCCGGATCAGATTCAACGTCTCTCTCTCCGATGATTCCGTAGGCGGTGAGGTCCCGCAAGACTGCTTCTTCCATCTCGCCCCATTTACCGGGGTCCTTCAATTCGATGTAATAATTCGCCGTGTTGCCGAAACGAGACAACACATCGGACAGGCCGGAAAAGGTGACGCCGGCAAAGTCGGGATCGGCAATGCCCGGATTTTCTTCATTGAAATGATTTCCGTAGGGGATGCGCCTCATCTCATCCAGCGTCAGGTCGCGGACGCGCTCCGGCATGCCCGCAAGCCGGTCGAGGCGGTTGTCGTGGATGACGGCCAGCTGTCCGTCCCGTGTCATCTGCAGATCAAGTTCTATATAATCGGCACCCATTTCGTCGGCCAGCAAGTAGGCGGGGATGGAGTGCTCCGGACGGTAGGCGGAAGCTCCTCGATGGGCAATGGTGAGAAACCGGTCATCGGGCAACAGTACCGGATCGCCCGCATCCGCCGAACATCCCGAAAAAATCGAAAGGATGGCGAGCCATCCAAACATATTACGGATCAACCGGTCAGCCTCCCTTCATCTATTAGCATTCTACTGCACGGATTTCAAAAATCCAATAATTGCTTCGTAAGCGGTTGTGTTTCCACCCGGTGTTCGGTACGATATTAATATCAGACTATTTTAAAATAGGGATACAAAGCAGAAAGTGAAGCCTGGACGGGGGAAGGAGTGCTTGATTTGAAGAAAGTGGAATTGGTCGGTGTGTCCAAATCATACGACCGTCAGAAAGACGTCATTTCCAACATCGACGTGACGATCGAACCGGGGGAATTTTTTGTCCTTGTCGGTCCGTCGGGCTGCGGGAAAAGCACGATGCTCCGGATGATTGCCGGGCTCGAGGAGATTACGGGAGGGACGCTCAGGATCGGGGATCAAGTGGCGAACCGGCTTCCGCCGAGCCGCCGCGACCTGTCGATGGTGTTCCAGAACTATGCGCTTTATCCGCATCTGAGCGTCGAAGACAATATCACGTTCGGTCTTGACGTAAAGAAGATTCCGAAAGAGGAGCGCAAAAAACGTGCGCTGGAAACGGCAGAAATGCTCGGCCTGACCGATTACCTGAAGAGGAAGCCCCGCGAACTGTCGGGCGGCCAGCGTCAGCGCGTCGCACTCGCCCGGGCAATCGTGAGCGAGGCGCCGATCTGCCTGATGGACGAGCCCTTGTCGAACCTGGATGCGAAGCTGCGGGGCCATATGCGCTCTGAAATCCGGCGGATCCAGCGCCGGCTCGGCATCACGATGATCTATGTGACCCACGACCAGGTTGAAGCGATGACGATGGGGGACCGCATCATGATCCTCCATGAAGGGAAGATCCAGCAGATCGGGAGCCCGATTGAAATCTACAACCATCCCGCAAATCCGTTCGTGGCGACATTCATCGGTTCACCGCCGATGAATCTGGCACCGGCGGATGTGGCACCGGAAAAGTCGTCGCTCATCTTGCCGGGCGGAGAACCGATCCGCCTGCCCGAAGGAACACTGTCGGGCCTTCAGAAAGGCCGTGTCACACTCGGCATACGGCCGGAATTCCTCATGCCGGCCGAGGAAGCGGAGGGCCATCCCGTTTTCCGCGCGGAAGTGACGAACGTCGAGGTGCTCGGACACGAAACCGTCTTTTCCTTCCTTGCCGGCACCGAAGAATGGACCGCCAAGTGGAACGGCCAATGGCAAATCCGGCCGGGTGACCGGATTCCGATCGCCATCGACGAAGAATCCATCTGCCTGTTTGACGGAGAAAGCGGGGCGCTCATCAAGAAGCCGGCCGACCGCCAGCGCTTCGTTCCAGAGGAGGCGACCCCATGAGCACCGTGCATGGCCGCACTTCGGATGGCTTGTTCGCATCCGAGCACAAGCCCGGCGTCTGGGAACGTTCGCGCCGTGCCCGGACCGCGATCCTGTATTTGCTGCCGTCCATCATTTTATTTTCTGTGTTCATTTTCTATCCCATGTTCCGCACGATTTACCTCAGCTTCTTCCTCACGAACCAGGCAGGGGAAGCGGCTGTCTTCGTCGGGCTGGACAACTACAAGTATTTGCTCGAGTCCTCGGCATTCCTCAACAGCGCGAAGGCGACGCTCTTGTTTGTCCTCTACACCGTGCCGGCAGGAATCCTGATTTCCCTGTTCCTCGCCCTCCTGGCGAATGAAAAGCTGAGGGGCATCGGCTTTTTCAGGACGATCTACTCCTCGACGATGGGCGTGTCGGTCGCCGCGTCTTCGGTCGTCTGGCTGTTCATGTTCCACCCGAGCATCGGGATGTTCAACCGGTTCCTCGCGATTTTTGACTTCCCGCAGATCCAGTGGCTTCTCGATCCGCAGTGGGCACTCATTTCTGTGGCGATTTCAACGATCTGGATGAACACCGGTTTCAGCTTTCTGATCCTGCTCGGCGGCCTGCAGAACATCGACGAACATCTGTATGAAAGCGCCAGGATTGACGGGGCGGGTTATTTTTACAGGCTGCGCCGGATCACGATTCCGATGCTGTCGCCGACCCTGTTTTTCATCATCACGATTTCGCTGATCAATGCGTTCCAGACGTTCGGCCAGATTGATATCCTCACGAAGGGCGGCCCGGCCCAGTCGACGAACCTCATCGTGTATTCGATTTACCGGGAGGCCTTCGTCAACTACCAGTTCGGTACCGCGAGTGCGCAGGCAGTGTTCCTGTTCCTCTGCATCCTGGTGGCGACAATCCTCCAGTTCCGGCTCGGAGAAAGGCGGGTGCATTACCAATGACGATGAGCCTGCCGAAGAAAATCACGTTTTACACCCTGCTGACGGCATCGGCGGTCGTGCTGTTCTTCCCGATCGTCTACGCATTCATGATCAGCTTCATGACCGGTCCCGAAATCCTGCAGGGGAAGTTCTTCCCGGAGTCATTCCACCTGGACAACTACATCCGGGTGTTCGACCGGCTGCCGCTCCTGAATTACCTGCTGAACAGCTTCATCGTCTCGGCGGGCGTCATGCTCGGCCAGCTCGTCGTCTGTTCACTGGCGGCCTATGCGTTTGTGTTCATTCCGTTCCGCGGCAGCAATTTCGTGTTTTTCCTGTTCATCTCCACGATGATGATCCCGTGGGAAGCGACGATGATCCCGAACTTCTTCATCATCCAGAACCTGAACTGGCTGAATACCTACCAGGGCCTGACGCTGCCGTTCTTTGCCCTGGCATTCGGAACGTTCTTGCTCCGGCAGCATTTCTTGACCATCCCGAAAGAGCTGCATGAAGCGGCACAGGTTGCGGGCCTCGGACCGTTCCGCTTCTTTTTGAAAGTCGTGCTGCCCGTTTCGAAGACGAGCCTGGTGACGCTCGGCGCCTACGGATTCCTCACAACATGGAACATGTATTTGTGGCCGCTCCTCGTTACGACGAACGATTCCGTCAGGACGGTGCAGATCGGACTCAAGCAGCTGCAGTCGCAGGAAGTTGCAACCGATTGGGGGGTGGTGATGGCCGGCGTCATCGTCGTCATCATTCCGACGCTGCTGCTGTTGTTCCTCGGACAAAAGCAGCTGCAGAAAGGCCTGACACAGGGGGCTCTGAAATAGGGCGCTCAATTTGAGAAAAGGGGAGGAATACAGATTGAAGAAAAAATGGCGGATCGGTTTTTTGATTGTGGCAATGCTGGCACTTGTCTTGGCGGCCTGTTCGAACAGTGACCCGGATGCGGCGCCCGACAAAGCCGGATCCGGAACCGATGACGGCGAAAAGAAATCGGAAGCGACGGTCAACAAAGACGGGAAAGTGGAGATCGAGTTCTGGCACGCGATGTCCGGGTCCGGTCAGGAATCGCTTGATAACATCGTGGCCGGGTTCAATGATTCCCAGGATGATTACAATGTGAAGGCCGAGTTCCAGGGAAGCTATGAAGAACTGCTGACGAAGCTGCGCAGCATCGGCGGCACGAAAGACGCCCCGGCCATCATGCAGGTGTTTGAAATCGGGACGAAATATATGATCGACAGCGGCTATATCGAGCCGATGCAGAAATTCATCGATGATGACGGTTATGACCTTGATCAGCTGGAGGAAAACATCCTGAATTACTACCGGGTCGACGGTGAGCTGTATTCGATGCCGTTCAACTCCTCGACGCCGGTCATGATCTACAACAAAGACGCTTTCAAGGAAGCCGGGCTGGATCCTGAGAAGGCGCCGGAGACGTTCGGGGATGTCATCGATGCGGCGGCCAAGCTCAAGACGGACAGCATGTACGGCTTCTCGATGCTCACGTACGGCTGGTTCTTTGAAGAACTCGTCGCTACGCAGGGCGGACTTTATGTGAATGAAGAAAACGGCCGGTCCGGCGATGCGACCGAAGCCGTGTTCAACGGGGCGGAAGGGCTCAATGTCTTCAACTTCCTCAACGAAATGAACCAGGCCGGAACGTTCGGCAACTTCGGAACAAACTGGGACGACATCCGGGCTGCCTTCTCCTCCGAGAAAGTCGCCATGTACATGGACTCATCCGCGGGTGTCGCCAATGCGATCAACAATTCCCCGTTTGACGTCGGCGTTGCCTATATTCCGCATGCAGACGAAGTGGAGCGGAACGGTGTTGTCATCGGCGGTGCTTCTCTCTGGATGTCCAAGGGAATTGCCGATGAAGAGCAAAAAGCGGCATGGGAATTCATGAAGTACCTGGCGACTCCTGAAGTCCAGGCGCAGTGGCACCTGGATACCGGCTACTTTGCGATCAATCCGGATGCCTATGAGGAGGACATCGTCAAGGAGAAGTGGGAGGAGTACCCGCAGTTCCAGGTGACGGTGGAGCAGCTCCAGGACACGAAGCCGTCCGTTGCCACACAGGGTGCACTCATCTCCGTCTTCCCTGAATCCAGACAGCAGATCGTCACCGCACTTGAGAACCTGTACCAGGGCGGCGATCCTCAGAAAGTGCTCGACGAAGCCGCGGAAGGCACGAACCGGGCAATCGAGATTGCGAACAAGACGAAACAATGATCAAAAGCCGGCTCTCCTCGGAGGGCCGGCTTTTGATTTGCGGAGATGAAGATTTATTTGTACATGTGCCCGGTCAGTCGGCCTCCACGGCATATTGCACCGCCAGGTCCGGGCGGTTCGTGAAGACTCCGTCCGCCCCCATGTCGATGAGTTTTTGCACGTCCTTTTCCTTGTTTACGGTATAGACGTGGACCTTCAGGCCGTGGACGTGCATCGCTTCGATGAAGTCCTTGTTGGCGGCCTCTTCCGGGATGTTGATGCCGGAGGCGTAGCGGGAAATCCGCTCGGCCTGCCCCGGAGTCAGTTCGGCGTCGTCCCCGTCGGCGAAGGTGAAGAGCCGGAACAGCGGAAGGTCCGGCCTCATTTCATGGAGCCGGATGAGGCCGTCTTCGCTGAATGACTGGAAGATGACGCGCGGCAGACCCTCCTTGTCGGTCTTGACGGAGTCTTTGCCGATGATGTCGTGGGCCATGAGTTCATCGAGGATGGCCTGTTCCATATCGCCGGATTCATCCGGCGTTTTCAGTTCGATGTAGTAATTGATCGACGTTCCGATCTCCGACAGTACATCATCCAGGGCGGAAAAGGTGACTTTTTCATAGGCCGGATCGGCGCTCGCCGGGTGTTTCTCATTGAAATATTCGCCGTACGGGATTTCCTCCATTTCATCCAGCGTCAGGTCTTCCACCTTTTCCGGCTCATCCGCCAGCCGGCCGAGATCATCGTCGTGGATGACGACAAGCTGGCCATCTTTGGTCATCTGGATGTCAAGCTCGATGTAATCGGCGTCCATTTCCTCCGCAAGCCGGAAAGCGGGCAGGGAATTTTCCGGCCGGTATTCGGATGCGCCGCGGTGTGCAATGGCGAGGAAGCGGTCATCGGGAAGTTCGGCCGGTCCGGCTTCCTTTCCCGAGCACGCTGCCGTTCCGATGATTAAAAAGCCGCATGCGGCCATCAGTCGGATCAATCGTTTCATCCAGGTTGCCCCCTATCTATCTAATCAGGGGTACTATACCCGTTTTTGGCTGTGTGGCGTCATGCCGGCCTCAGGCCCTTCAAAAAGGATGCAGTCCGGTTGAGCCGGCCTGCACCCTTTGTTTTATTTCCTGTTCCAGAATCGGTGCTGCGCCACGGCTCCCAAGAATTCTTCCGCGAAGTCCGGGTTGCCTTCAGCGAACACCACACCCTCCAGGTTGTTTTTCTCACCTGACTGCAGGAATCCTCCGCCGTCCATGCCGATGCCGATCGGCTTGTAGTGCCGATAGGCGACCTGGATGTACTCGGAGAGGTCAAATTGGGCTTTTTCCGGATTATTAAAGGTCCCGCCGACCACATACAGCGCATCGACCAGATAAGGGCTGCTGGTGAGGAATGTCTGATCGACTTTCAGCCGAGAGCCGTCTGCCGCCGTTACCGGGCTGAGTGTTTCGCCGATGACCTGAATGAACGCACCGTTCATTTTCAGCGTGTTCACCACGTCTGCGACTTCCTGTCCGTTGAAGCCGTTGCCGATCAGGATGCCCACTTTTTGTGTGGCAGCATATTTCGGCGTATTGAACTGGCTCTGGGAAGGATAGCTCGTCGACACATCGACATGCATGCCCGACGGCGGCTCCACGCCGATGTTTTTGGCAACGGTGCGGGCCAGGCCCCTGTCGATGTTCACAAGAAGATCGGCGTTCTGCTGTCGGACAGATTCGCTTTTCACGCGTCCAAGTTGGTAACTGAAAGCCTCGATCGTATGCTGCTTCTCGACCGGCGTAAGGCTGTTCCAAAAAATCCGCGGCTGCGAATAAATGTCGTTGAAGGAAGGGCTGCGTCCCCTGATCACATGGCCTTCGACTTTTTGCGGGTAATGGACGTACCCGCCTTCTTCGGGAGGGGTGGTATGCGGCGTATTGCCCGCAAGCGAGTTGTGGTGGTAGTTCACCTGATCCACGTCGATCCGCATTCTCATGTAACCGCGGCGCTGGTTGTTGTGGAACGGACAGAGCGAACGGTTGATCGGCAGTTCATCGTAGTTGGCGCTGCCGAGACGGTGGTGCTGTGTGTCCCGGTAGGCGAGCAGACGTCCCTGGAGGACGGGGTCATTGGAGAACCCGATGCCCGGGACGACGTTCGCCGGGTTGAACGCGACTTGTTCGGATTCCGTGAAGTAGTTGTCGATGTTGCGGTTGAGCGTCAGCTTGCCGACAAGCCGGACGGGGACAACTTCTTCTGGCCAGAACTTGGCCGGATCCAGCACATCGAAGTCATACTTGAACTCATCCTCCATCGGGATCAGCTGGACACCGAGCTCGTACTCCGGGAATGCGCCGAGGTCGATCGCTTCCCGCAGGTCACGCCGGTGGTAATCCGGATCGATGCCGCCGATTTTCTGTGCTTCATCCTGAAGGAGGGAATGAACGCCGAGCACCGGCTTCCAGACGAACCGGACGAATGTCGCGATGCCTTCTTCATTGATGAACAGGTAGGTGTTGATCGACCAGGCTTCCATGACCCGGTAATTTTTTAGAATTCCGCGGTCGGACATGATCCACATCACCATGTGGATGGACTCCGGGTTGTTCGCCACATAGTCCCAGAACCGGTCATGTGCGCCGGTTGCGGTCGGGATGCCGTCGTCTTGCTTTTGCTGATAGGCATGCATCACATCCGGAAACTTCATCGGATCCTGGTTGATCAGCACCGGCATGTCGATCATCGTGAGGTCGTAGTTGCCTTCTTCGGTATAGAACTTCGTCCCCCAGCAGCGCAGATCGCGTGCCGTATCCATCGATCCTTTTGGCCCCTGGACTGTGGAAAACCGCACGGTGACCGGCGTCTTCATCCCCGCCTCCTGAAGGAAGCAAGCTTTGGTGACGTCCTTCAGCGACTCATAGCATTCGAAATCCCCGTAGGCGCTGTAACCGCGGGCATGCACGACCCGTTCAGGGATTTCCTCGCGGTTGAAGTGGGTCATTTTCTCAAGGAAATGGTAATCCTCATGCAGGGAAGGCCCACGGACGCCGGCTTTCAGCGTTTCCGAGTCATTGGAGATCTTCCGCCCCTGATTGGTCGTCATCGGCTTTCCGATATTGGAAATCCGGTATTGATCGAGCTGCTGCTGCTTTTTGTTGCCGCCGGAAGAGTTAACGCGGTTTGATGATGAGCCATTGCTCACTTCAGTCACCATCCATTCCCGATTTTGCTAAACCTTTATATACATATGCCAAGCCAGCAAAATTGTGCATCCGCCCGGTTGCCGGCCTCACCAAGACTGTACGGATTGCCGGCCGTCCATTTAAAAAGCGCAATGACGGGAAAAGTTATTTCTGAAAAGAAGGAATATTGAATGAGAATATTTAACTAGTAGAAAAGGAGCAACATTAATTTAAGAGGAGGAGCTTTCGCCATGTTTATGCCTGAGATTGTCGTTGAATATGGAAAGTCGCAGCCGGATAAAGTCTATACAGTTTTTGAGGACAGAAAGTGGACATTCGGGGAATTCAAGGAGAAGGCCGAGCGGATCGCCGCTTATCTGCAGAAGCAGGGCTATGCGCCCGGAGATGTGATTGCGCTGTACGCCGGCAATTCGGATGCGTTCGTTGCCGCGTATTTCGGGATTCAGCTCGGCGGGTTCATTTGTGCACCGGTGAATACGAAGCTGACGGCGAGTGAGATCGGGTACATATTCGGCCATTCGGAAGCGAAGGCGCTCATCACGGACGCCGGACTGCGGGAGACGGCGGACAAGACCGGACATCCGTTCAAAGAAGTGCTGGAAATCGGAGGCGCGGGAGAATTTGACGCCATTCTGGGAGATGGAGATCTCGCGTGCAGGCCGGCAAAACTTGCCGAAGATGACACGGCCGTGATCATGTATACGTCCGGCACGACGGGCAAGCCGAAGGGAGTCATGCTGTCGCACGGGAATATTCTCGCGACGGCGGAAATCTGGGCGGAAGCGATGGACATTACAGGAGAAGACCGGATGCAGATCACGACGCCGCTGTTCCACTGTGCGGCGAGTCATGTGTTCATGAACCCGGTCACGCTGAAGGGCGGATCGCTCGTGATCGAACAGGCATTTTCGCCGGACAAGACACTGGAGACGCTGGAAAAGACGGATGCCACGATGTTCTTTGGGGTGCCGGCGATGTTCGCGATCCTGCTCAATCGTCCGGACATCAAAGAGCTGAACGTGCCAAAGCTCCGGCTGTTCTGCTACGGCGCCGCGCCGATGCCGTATGAGCTCGTGAAGAAGCTGAAGGAAACCTTCCCGGAAGTGAAAGTGCAGAACCTGTACGGCCAGACGGAAAACACGCCGGCCGCAACCACTTTGAAGGACCACTATGCGCTCGATAAAATCGGTTCCGTCGGAGAGGCGCTGCCGCGGACGGACGTGCGGGTCGTCGACGAAGAAGGACGCGAGATACCGCCGGGACAGGTCGGCGAAATCGTCGTCCGGGGACCGCAGGTGATGAAGGGATATTTGAAGAACGAGGAGGAAACCGCACGCACGATCCGAGACGGCTGGATGTATTCGGGCGATCTCGGCAGGACCGACGAAGACGGCCTGCTTTATATCGTGGACCGGAAAAAAGACATGATCATCCGCGGCGGCGAAAACGTCTATCCGCTTGAAGTCGAAGAAGTGCTGTTCCAGATTCCCGAAATTCTCGAAGCCGCAATCGTCGGCGTCCCGCACCCGGTGTACGGGGAAGTCCCGAAGGCGTTCGTGGTCGTGAAGGAAGGAAAGAGCCTGACGGAGCAAGCAATCCTCGACTATTGCGTCGAACATCTGGCCAAGTTCAAAATCCCGGCGGAAGTGGAATTCCTCGATGAACTGCCTCGCAACGCATCCGGAAAAGTGCTCAAGCACACGCTGCGGCCGGTTCATCAGTCATGATCCCAAAATAGGGAACAGAAAAATGCAAAAAGCAAGGACTTTGGTTGCTTTCCGCGGGCCAACCGCCAAGCCTCCTCCGGCTTACAGCCGTGCGGGGTCTCGGCCGGTCGGCTTTCCCGCAGGAGTCAACCGCCGTCCTTGCTTTTTGCTGTTTCACAGGGCCTTTCAGTAATTACCGGACCGCCTGCTGTTCACCATTCCCGGATATCTTTCCGCTCGCCCTTGAAATTGTTTTTCTTGGCGTGGCGCTCGTCGAGGATCCGCTCGATTTCCCCGATGCCGACGCCCTGCTCGTGCAGCAGGACGAACAAGTGGTAAAGCAGATCGGCGGTCTCGTTTTTCAGTTCTTCCCGGTCGCGCTTCATCGCGGCGATCACGACTTCAAAGCTTTCTTCGCCGAATTTCTTCGCGATCTTATCGATGCCTTCACCGAGCAGGTAGTTCGTGTAGGAACCGCTGGCCCGGTCGGCGGCGCGGTCGCGGATCATGCCTTCGAGCGACTGGAGCGGGGAGACGGACTCGTCGCCGAAGCAGCTGTTCGCTCCGGTGTGGCAGGTAGGGCCCGCCGGATCCACCTGGATGAGCAGCGTGTCCTGATCACAGTCGAGGGCCATGTCCTTCACGCGCTGGACGTTGCCGCTTGACTCTCCTTTTTTCCAGAGCCGCTCCTTGCTGCGGGAATAAAACCAGACGACGCCCTCCGAGACCGTGCGCTCGTACGCCTCTTCATTCATATAGCCGAGCATGAGGACAGTACGGTCGGTCCAGTGCTGAAGGACGGCGGGGAGCAGGCCTTTTGAAAAGTCAGGCTTCATGCGGCACACCTCCGGCCGGTTCACGGACGGGAATCCCGGCTTCTTTCAGAAGGGATTTCACTTCACCGACGGACGTCTCCCGGTTATGGAAGATCGAGGCGGCGAGCCCCGCCGACACGCCGGTTTTCTTGAAGAGTTCCACGAAGTCTTCCGCATTGCCGGCGCCGCCTGATGCGATCACCGGAATGGAGACCGCCGCTTCCACGGCCCTCAGCAGGGGCAGGTCGAACCCGTCTTTCGTGCCGTCCGCCGCCATGCTCGTGAGCAGCACTTCACCCGCGCCGAGCTTTTCGCCTTCCCGGACCCAGTCGAGCACCCGGACATCGGTCTTTTTCTTGCCGCCGTGGGTGAAGCAGAACCAGTCGCCGGCCTCTTCGTCCCAGCCGGCATCGACCGAAAGGCACACGCACTGGCTGCCGAACCGCTCCGCCGCCTCGCGGATGAGGTCCGGCCGGCTGAGCGCCGCGGAGTTGATGCTCACTTTGTCGGCACCCGCCCCGAGCAGGCGCCCGATGTCATCAGCGGTACGGATTCCGCCGCCGACCGCAAGCGGGATGAACAGCGTCTCCGCGGTCTGCCGGATCACGTCCAGCATGAGGCCGTGCCCCTCGTCGGTCGCCGACACGTCGAGGAACACGAGCTCATCCGCTCCTTCCGCGTTGTAGCGGGCGGCCAGTTCCACCGGATCGCCGATGTCGCGGAGCCCCTTGAAGTTGATTCCTTTCACGACCCGGCCGTCCTTCACGTCCAGGCAGGGGATGATGCGTTTTTTGATCATCATGGTCACCTCAATTGATTGGATTGGGGAATGAATCCACTCGGCATCTCTACGCGCTCACTCGCGATGCCTATGATTCCACTCGGTCCTTCTTCGCGCTCACTCGCGCCGCCTATGATTCCACTCGGCCTCAAAGGCTCTCCCAGAACGCCTCCGTGTTCGCTGCCTTACCGACGATGGCCGCCGAAACGCCTTCCGCTTCCAGTGCCCGCAGATCTTCTCCGCTCCGGACGCCGCCGGATGCGGTGACGGGCCACTTTGAAGCCGCTGCGAGCTTCCCTGTCATGGCGACGTTTGGTCCTTCCATCCGGCCATCGCGCGCAATATCGGTGTAAATCACGCCGGCGAGCTCAGCGCCGTCCAGCCGGTCCAGCATTTCAAACACGGTCGTCTCCGCGGTTTCCAGCCAGCCGTTCAGTGCCACTTTATCTCCCCGCGCATCAAGTCCGAGCATGAGCTTCCCGGGATAGTTCCGGCTCATCTCAATGAGCCACTCCGGCTCGGTCAGGCCCTTGGTCCCGATGATGAGGTAACCGGCGCCCATGTCCAGGTACCGGCGGATCGTTTCCTCGCTGCGGATGCCGCCGCCGATTTCGACGGGGCGGCCGGCAGCATCAATCAGCTGCTGGAACAGATCCATTTCGGCAGGCCGCTTTTCCTTTGCTCCGATCAGGTCGACAAGGTGGATCCGGGTCACTTGGGGCTGCCGGCTGTAAAATGCCACCGCCTCAAGGGGCGTGCGGCCCATCGCCGTTTTCGTCCCGTAATCGCCTTCCGTCAGGCGCACGTTCTGTGAGTCAATAATGTCGATCGCCGGCCAGATATCAATCATTGGTCCGCCTCCTTTTCCGTCAGAAATCCTTCCGTCACGGCACGCTGCAAAATGAGCAGTCCCGCATCACCGCTTTTCTCAGGATGGAACTGGATGCCGACCAAGTTGCCGCGCTGCACGATCGCCGTCACTTCTTCGCCGCCGTACTCTGCAGTCGCGACTGTATCGGGCCCCGGCACCGCTTTATAGGAATGAATGAAATACATGTCTGTCCCGTCCAGTGCGGAGTCCACACTGATCAGCCGGTTCCACCCGAGGTGGGGGACGGGTAGGGAAGTCCTGATCCGCGTCACCTCGCCCGGGATGAACCCGAGTCCGTCCGCATCGCCTTCCTCGCTGCGTTCGAACAGGAGCTGCATGCCGAGGCAGATGCCGACGAGCGGTTTTTCGTTTTTCATTTCCTCCAGGACGGGGATGAGGCCGTCCGCTTCCAGACGCCGCATCGCATCGCCGAAGTGGCCGACGCCGGGGAGGATGAGGACATCCGCGGCCCGCAGTTGCTCAGGACTTTTCGTCAGTTCCACCCGGTGGCCGAGAAACTCAAGCGCCCGCCGGACATTGGCCACGTTGCCGAGCCCATAGTCGACGATGGCGATCCGGCGACCTTCCGTCAGTTCTCCGGATCCGATGCCGTTCTCCGCCGCGCTCATGCGAGGAGCCCCTTCGTCGAAGCGAGACGTCCGTCGCCGGGCTGCATCGCTTCCCTCAAAGCCCGTGCGAACGACTTGAACAGCGATTCAATCTCATGGTGGGCATTGCCGCCGCGGATCAGGTCCATATGGACGGTGAGCCCCGCGTTCATGACGACCGCCCGGAAAAACTCCTCTGCCAGTTCCGTATCAAACGTCCCGACTTTCTCCCGGCAGATTTCCGCGTTGAATGAAAGATACGGCCGGCCGCTCACGTCCACGACGGTGCGGGTGAGCGTCTCGTCCATCGGCACATAGGCCGTCCCGTAGCGGCGGATGTCGCCTTTGTCTCCGAGCACTTCTTTCAGCAGCATGCCGAGCACGATGCCGGTGTCTTCGGTCGTATGGTGATCGTCGACCCATGTGTCGCCCTTCACTTCAACGTCCAGCTCGAGCCCCGCATGGAACGACAGCAGCGTCAGCATGTGATCGAGGAACCCGGCCCCGGTTGAAATCGACGACTCGCCGGTTCCTTTCCTGAGCTCCATCCGGATTTCGGTTTCCTTTGTCTTGCGTTCATATTTCGCCATCAGTCATCCCGTCCTTTGTCCAGACGCGCCTGCATCGAAGCGGCATGCGCATACAGTTCTTCCGCTTTTGCGATCGGAATGCCGGCCTCTGCGAATCGGCGGTAATCATTCGGTTCAACGCGGATCACCGCGTTTGCCGTGAGGAAGTCGTTCACAGACAGACCCGATTGGAACCGGGCATTCCCGCCGGTCGGCAGCACGTGGCTCGGCCCCGCCGAATAGTCGCCGATTGCTTCAGGAGAGTACCCGCCGACAAACAGCGCACCGGCATTCGTGACGATTTCTGCATACGATTCGGCATCCGCCGTCTGGACGGCCGCATGTTCCGGCGCAATCCAGTTCAGCAGATCCGCCGCTTCCTGCCGGTCTTCCGCCAAGATCGCCCAGTGATTGTTCCGGAGGCTTTCCATGATGATCGCACTTCTCGGCGCTTCCTCGGCGTACCGGCCGGCGAGCTGTTCCACTTCGGCCAGCTTGTCCTCATCCAGCGAAATCAGATATGTCCGGGCTCTTTCGTCGTGCTCCGCCTGTGCGAGCAGATCGAGCGCGGCCCACTCCGCGTCGGAATTTTTGTCGACGACGATTGCCAGTTCGCTCGGCCCCGCGACGGAATCAATCCCGACATCGCCGTACACAAGCTTTTTCGCGAGGGCCACATAGGCATTGCCGGGCCCCACAATCTTGTCGACCGCCGGAATGGTTTCCGTCCCGTAGGCGAGTGCTGCAATCGCCTGGACGCCGCCCACGGTGAACACCCGGTCGACGCCGCACAAATAACAGGCGGCGAGTGTCACCGGGCTGCCCGGCGGCGGGGTGACGACGGTGATTGATCCGACGCCGGCGACTTTTGCCGGGATGGCCGTCATGAGCACGGTCGACGGATAGTTCGCCTTGCCGCCCGGCACGTAGATGCCCGCGCGGCGGACCGGGTGGAACACGGGATAAAACCCGTCAGGCTCCGCCGGCCGCCACTTGATCTTCTGCTGGTAGGATTCGATGTTCGCTTTTGCCGAGAAAAGTGCGTTGCGCAGGTCGGCCGGCAGATCGTCAAATGCCGCTTTCTGTTCTGCGCGGGACACTTCCCGCACGGCGGCCCCGGAGCCGTCAAACTGCTTTGTATAGCGGTCGAGTGCTTCATCGCCGTTTTTCCGCACGTCCTGGATGATGTCGATCACAGTTGCCGCCCGGTCCCAGTTGTCGGTACCCGCCGGCTTGTAGATGCGTTTAAATTCACTGGCACTCAGCATATCAGCCCACCCTCAATTCATTGATGAATGCGCGGATCTCCGCGGATTTCGTGAAGAACGCATGCTTGTTCGCGATGAGCCGGGCGTTGATGGGATCCAGTCGGACACGCTCCTCCAGCCCGTTCATCCGGAGCGTATCACCCGACTGGACGATGTCGACGATCGCGTCCGCCATGCCGATCACCGCTGCCAGTTCCACCGAACCGTTCAGCTTGATGATCTTCACCGGCTTTTCCGAGCGGTCAAACACCGATCTGGAGTAGTTCACGTACTTCGTGGCAATCGTCCGGTAGTCCGGCAGCTCTTCCTTTGAAGCAAGCGCGAAGTGGCAGTGGCCGAACGGCAGCTCGAGCAGCTCATTCACATCGGCACCGTACTCGGCGAGAATGTCGCTGCCCGTGATGCCGAGCTCGGCGATTCCTTCTTCGACGTATGTCGGAACGTCATCACCTTTCACGAGAAGAAACCGGATCCCTTCCGCCTCGACGAGCAGTTCGCGCTGCGCCGCCTTCAGTGCCCCGTGCCATCGCGGGTGGCCGTTCTGTTCAAGATAATCAAGGAAGCTCTTCAGGAGCCGTCCCTTTGACAGTGCAATCGTGAT
The DNA here is from genome assembly GCF_042432615.1 of Bhargavaea ullalensis. NCBI lineage: Bacteria > Bacillati > Bacillota > Bacilli > Caryophanales > Caryophanaceae > Bhargavaea > Bhargavaea ullalensis. The sequence goes on along the minus strand of NZ_JBHLWY010000018.1, from coordinate 73,494 downwards.
CATCGGACTCCTCCTGTTCTTTCAGTAAAATATGCCCATGCCGAACGCTTTTTTGCGGGCGGTGTACTGGCCGCCGGATGCGACCGGCGCCGTGCGCCCTTCCCCGTAGAGACGGATGAAGACGCCGTCGTAGTAAGACTGGGAAGGCAGCGCGGTAATGTCCGGGTAAACCGCTTCGATGCCCGACTGGCGCAGGGTCTCTTCCCAGCCCGTCAGTTCCTCGAGCACAGGTCCGATTTCCGGAAATTCCGATCGCAGCTTATGGACCTGCGCTTCCGGCCGGTCGCCGAGCAGGGCGGGGAGCGGGTGGTCGCCGAGCAGCTGCTTCAGCGCGGACTCGCTCCGCTGGGAAAGTGCCCGCCGGATGGCCGGTTCCAAAATGCGCTCTCCGAGAATGGTCGGCAGGAGGGCGTAATGGCTGATGACCGCCGTTTTCGGAAGACCGCCGAACCGGTCATCCATGAAGCCGATCAGAAGTCCGAGCGATTCCTGCTGCTCCGGGGTCCGGTCGGAGAACACTTCCATCCCGAGCTGCTTGGTCTCGTTGCCCGAGTGGAACACCGGGCCGGAATATACCGCGCGTTCCGCGTCGATCTTGTATTTATTCAGATAGCGCACGATCGAGTTCGTCCAGTCGTGGCGCAGTGCGTGGACAGTGCCGTCTTGAATCCATGTTTCCCGCTGCGGCATGAGGCGGAGGTCATCTTCCGTCATGCCGTGCCAGTCAAACGACTCGACAACGGGCAGGTCGATGATGTCAAAGCCGTGGCCGTGGAAAAATGAAAGAAATTCAATCTCCATTTGTTTCTGCCGGATCAGTGCCGGGTTATAGATGAATGACGTCAATGAAATGCACCTCTTCACTTCAATGCTTTATCATGATAAAGTAGTAGATGGATGAAATATTAACATAGCCATTTAACAATTGCAACAGGAGGGGGCTGAAGAACATGAACACGATTGACGGTCACGTGCACTCGCCGTTTTGCCCGCACGGCACCGATGCGCCGATGGAGGACTACGTAAAGGCTGCGGAGCGAAAGGGAATCGATGTGCTGGTCTTCACCGAACACGCACCCCTACCGGCCGGGTTTTCTGATCCCGTGCCCGGTCAGGACAGCGCGATGCGGCCGGAAGACGTCGGACCGTATGTGGCCGAATGCGCCCGACTGCGCGAACAGTATGCCGGCCGGGTCGATGTCCGGTGCGGGTTTGAAGTCGACTATATAGAAGGATTCGAGAAAGAGACCCTTGAATTCCTGCAACAACATCCGGAAGCCGCCCGCAACTCGATCTTGAGCGTGCATTTCGTCCGGCTTCCCGGCGGCTGGTTCTGCGTGGACTACAGCGCGGATGAACTGGAGAGGAAAGCGGAAGAAGCAGGACTGGAGACGATCTACCGCGCATACGGCGATGCCATCCTGAAAGCGGCGGGAAGACCGTTCGGCGAGCTGAATCCGCCGGTTCTCGGCCACATCAACCTGATCCATAAATTCCGCGAGCGGATTGCGCCAAAGGAGGATCCGGTTGACTGGATGAACATCTTGAAAACCGCGTCGGCAAGCGGCCTTCGCCTCGACTTCAACCATGCGGGCCTCCGAAAACCCGATTACGGCAAGACGTATCCGGAGGAATGGATGATCGGGGAAGCCCGGAAGCTCGGCCTGACCCTGCAGACCGGCTCGGACGCCCACTCGCCGGAAGACGTCGGCAGGGGATTTGAGAAGGAATGAAAAAGTGGACCTTCCGCTTCGTGCGGAGGTCCACTCATTTCATTTGCAAAGGATTTCGGAAAGCACTTTGGACAGCCGGTCCATCTGTTCGTCCGTGCCGACCGTGATCCGCAGATAGTCCTGGATGCGGGGCTTGCTGAAGTGGCGGACGAGAATGCCGCGGCCTTTCAGCTTTTCGCACAGCTTTTCGGCATCCGCCTCGGGGTGGGTGCAAAACAGGAAGTTTGCGGAAGAGGGAAGGACGCGGAACCCGAGTGCCCCGAGCTGTTCCACTGCGCGATTCCGTGTTTGGACGATGCGTTTTGTCGTTTCCCTGAAGTAGGTTTCGTCACGGAACGCCGCTTCCGCACCGGCCTGGGCAAGCCGGTCGAGCGTGTAGGAGTTGAAGGAATCCTTGATCCGCACGAGGGCTTCGATCAGTCCGGGATGTCCGAGCGCATAGCCCACGCGAAGCCCGGCGAGCGAGCGGGATTTTGAAGTGGTCCGGGTGACGAGCAGGTTGTCGTATTCCCCGATGAGGACGGCCGCGGACGGCCCGGCGAAGTCGATGTACGCTTCGTCGATGATGACCGGCCGGTCCGGATTGGCTTCAAGGATCTCCCGGATTCCGTCCAGCGATTCGTAGATGCCGGTCGGCGCGTTCGGATTCGGCAAAATGATGCCGCCTTCCGCCTGGGCGAAACCGTCGAGATTCAGCGTGAAGCTCTCCCGGAGCGGGACTTCTTCGTACGGAATGTTGAACAGCTTCGAATAGACGGGGTAGAAACTGTAGGAAATGTCCGGAAAGCGGATGGTCTGGCCAGGATCAAAGAACGCCATGAACGAAAATGCGAGCACTTCGTCGGAGCCGTTTGCGACGAAAACATGGTCGGCCGGCAGGTTTTCCCTTTCGGCAATCGCTTGGCAAAGTCCGTCTGCGGTGGGAGACGGGTACAGTTGCAGACGGCCGATTTCCCGCTGAATGGCTTCGCCCGTCCGAGGACTCGGCGGATACGGGTTCTCGTTCGTGTTCAGCTTGATGATCTCCGGCCGGTTGAGCTGTTCGCCCGGAATGTACGGCTCCGTCCGCCGCGTCATTTCACTCCAAAGTCTGTTCATGAGATGATCGCATCCTTTCACTTCAACGATTTAATACACTAAAGTTATCGGATCAAACAGGTGTTGTCAACGAAAGGAACGGGTATAGTAGTGTTTGTGAAAGGGGGAGAGCCGAAATGAAAAAACAACTGATGATCATGGCAGCGACGGCACTGCTGCTCGGTGCCTGCGGCGACAAGCAGGAAAATCCGGAACAGGCCCCTGTGGATCCGGACAACGAACAGACGGGCGATGCGATCGGGGATCAGACCGACAAAGGCGTCGTCACGGGTGAAGAGGAAAACAAGGATGACCCGGCCGCCGAAAGCACCGATGAGGACACCATCCACGAAGGGGAAGCGGAAAACGCAGAACCTGCGGAAAGCACGGATGCCTACGAAGAACTGGCGCATGTCAAAGACTACTTCAATCCGGACGACTATGAAGTCCGCGTGGCCAGCGACAATCCCGGCAACCGCGTGCTCCTGTTCATGGACGGGGAAAAACCCGCTTACAAGACCGTTTATGTGAAGCATCAGGACCTGCTGAAAATCATCTCGACGGATGAGGGGCTGCTGGAGCAGGTTAATCTTAAAAAAGAAACATACTCTTTTTAAAAACCTTTCCCGAAATCGGGAAAGGTTTTTTGCCGTGGGGACTTACAATGGAGAAGTAATCAAAACACCCATCACGGAGGGAGCAATAAATGATGAAAAAATGGAGCATGGCATTGGTGGTCCTGTTGCTGGCGGCGGGATTGGCCGCCTGCGGCAGCGATCATAAAATGAAACAGAGCGATGAAGAGAAAGTGGAGCCAAAGACCGGAGAGAACCAGGCTGCTTCGGAAGTTGAAAGTGGGGAAGCGGATCCCGAAGAACAGGAAGACCCCTGGACTTACTATGAAGAGGCGAAGCACGAGGAGACGTGGAACGACCTCAAGTTTAAGATCGAAAAAGTGGCCGTCAGCGATGAGATGCCCGGCATGGATGATGAAGGAAATGAAGTGATCAAGTCTGCGGTGGGCGTGAAATTCATTATTGAAAACACATCAGCGGATAAGGTTTATTCCACCTATCCGGATCAGGCCACGCTCGTCACATCGACGGGGGAGCAGGTGGATGCAGACATGTTGTTCTCAGACAGTCTGGGCGGCGAAATCCATGAAGGAGTCATCAAGGACGGGGGTGTGTATTTTTATCTGGAACGCGGCGCAGCCAGTGAAATTTCTTGGATCAAGTTAAACTGGAATTCAAGTTATGAAGACCCTGCCGGAAATTATGACAACGACGAATACCATGAGCACTCCGTTAAAATTGACCTCAAATAACACAGGAAAAAGAAAGACCGTCAAAATTACGACGGTCTTTTCGGCTATTCAGAAATAGTGACCGCAACTTCTCCTACACCCGGGTACTGAGCCCTGTATGCTCCGGCAGCTGCCGGGATCGGCGCAAGGAAAGTTCCCGATGAGATGATCATGCCTTTTTTCAGTCGACGGCCGTGCTCGGCAAGTTTCTTGGACAGCCAGACAACTGAGTTCAACGGGTTTCCAAGCACGGCAGACGAGCAGCCTTCATCGATTTGCTGTCCGTCTTTGTAAAGCACCAGCCTGATATCGGCGAATTTTTCCGCAGTTTTTGGAGGGTCGACGAAATCTGACCTGACAACCAATCCGGTTGCCGTGTTGTCGCAGATGAGGTCGGCAAGAGAGAAGTTTGGAAACCAGTCTTTATACCGGGCATCTGGAATTTCGATTCCTGCGGCGATTTTGCTTTTGCCGAGAATCTCTTCCGCACATGCCCCCGGTGAAAGATCATCGGTCAAAATGAAGATGATTTCCGGTTCGATCAGCGGGGCGAACAGAGCGGAGAGTACAACCCGCTCACCGCTTTTGACGGCATTGGACTGAAGAAGCGTACCGTAGGCTGGCTCATCGGTTTTGGCAATTGCCTGCGTTTCGGAGCTGGTCATGCTGATCTTGTAACCGGCGATCCTATCCTTTCCAATTTCACATTTTTTTTCGATTAGCTGTTCCTGAACGGCGTAGGCCTCTTCTTCGCTGAGGGTGTATTCATGGCGGATAAACTCGATGGGTTTCTTTGTTTGATGGGCAGTGAGCAGCTTGTCCACGATTTCTGTCATCATTGGCATTGCCTCAATCATCCTTCCGTTGGATATTTGCTGTCCCGTAAACTCTTAGTTACTTCCTGTCAGAAAAAGAATCCGAACCGTTCCGTAAATCGGCAAAGGTTGTTCGCCGATATGTTGTATTCTAAAGATCGAAGCCGCTCCCCGGACGATTATGACCCGCCGGGGATGCCGGTTTCATCGACATGGAGTCGGAACGTTCTATCGTGCAGCCCCTTCCCGGCCAGGAAGGGGCCTCTTTTTGTGGCCATCCGGCTCAGCGAGTATCGAGGTGATAAGATGCTCGGAATCCCATTCGCCGCGCGAGAAGCGGGTGATCGGGTAGGTCTTCGGGTAAAGGGTGCACTGGATTTCCTTCACCGGCCGTCCTTCTCCGTGCAATCGGAGGACCTCATCCCGTAAATTGGAAAGGAATTCGAGTTTGTCCTCCAGCTTTTTACGGCCGTTTTCAACGTACCCTGCATGGCAGCAGAACATTTCCCCGAAGTCGTAACTAAGGATTTTCTCAAGCGAGCGGATTGTCTCCGGGATGTTTTCCTCCCGCAGGGCAACTTTCTGCTTCACACTGACAAACAAGTCTCCCGAGAACAGTTGTCCCGTAGATTCATTCAGCAAAGACACATGGTCCGCTGCGTGTCCGGGCGTCTCGATTGACCGCCAGTTAAAGTGCCGCGAAGAGAAGGTTTCGGGCATTTCTTCCGATTGGAAGGCCGGACGCCTGCCCCAGAACATCTGCCTGTAAAAGGGGTATCCGGCTCTTCTTGAGCAATCCTCCGCGTATAGCGGACTCATGTAAATCGGAATCCCCCTGTCCGCACAATAAGCCGCATTTCCGGTGTGGTCTTCATGATAGTGGGTGATTGCGGCAAAATCAGGTTGGGCGTGATCGATGAACGGCCGGAAGAACCGACGCAGGGAATGGGCGCCGGTGTCGATCAGGACGCCGTCCGTCTCGAAGGCATAACAGGACAAGGTGACTCCGAGCCCTTTATTCAGGGCCTGGCAGTATTGCACGCCGGCCTGTTCGCCGAGAACGCCGGTTCCTTTGAATAACATCAGATCCACCTCACAGATTGTTTCCTCTACTCTATCACATGAATGACTGATCATTCATAAGTAACAGATAAATTTACGGGCTTTCTGCGAATTCAGCCAGTTTTTGTTATACTAGTTCGTGATAACCCAACAAGAAGGAGTCCTGCATCATGGTTGCGTCCGAACTTGACCGCGTCCGCGCGGATTTTGAAGACAGCGAGTATTTCCGGTTCCTGGGACTGGAGATCACCAAGCTGGAGGAAGGGGACGTCGAGCTGCGCCTGCCGTACAAGCCGGAACTGGACAATGTCCGGAGCACCGTGCACGGGGGAGTGTTCATGAGCGTGCTCGATACGGTCATGGGCCTGCATATTCGGTCGATCGGCTATGATGACACGATGACCATCCAGATGCAAACTCAGTTCTTGCGCCCGCTCGTCGGTGGGGCGATGACTGCGCGCGCCGAAGTGATCAACCGGACGAAAAGCACGGTCTTGCTGGAAGGGCGCCTGTACAATGAGGCGGATGAGTTGATCGGTTATTCAACGGGTACATTCAAAGTAATGAAATTCGACTGAGGGGGAAGATTTTGGATGAAGACGATTTTGCTGACGGGGTTCGAACCATTTCTGGACTATCCGGTGAATCCGACAATGCGGATTGCGGAGGAGCTGGACGGTGCGGAAATCGGGGATTATAAAGTCACCAGCCGTATTTTGCCGGTCGACTTCAACCGGGCGGAGGCACGGCTGATGGGCCTCATCCGGGAAGTCGATCCGGCTGTGACCGTTTCGCTCGGTCTGGCAGCGGGGCGTTACAAAATGACGCCGGAGCGGGTGGCGATCAACGTCCAGGACGGCGCCCCGGACAATGACGGCAATCATCCGGTTGATAGGCCGATCAACGAAGATGCGCCGGATGCGTACTTTTCCACACTGCCGGTCCGTGATATGGTCAATGCGCTGACCGAGGCAGGCCTGCCCGCAGAAGTGTCGAACACGGCAGGTACCTATCTCTGCAATAATGTCATGTTCGGCGGACTTCATTATGCGGCGACCGAACGTCCGGGCATGCGATCGGGATTCATCCACATTCCGGCTTCCCATGAACTCGGAATCCGGCACGGCCGCATTCCGAGCTGGAGCCATGAGGATCTTGCGCGCGGCGTGAAATTGTGTCTGGAAGTCATTTCGAGATAAAAAGGATGTGCGTGAAGGCCGTCAACAGGCCTTCCGCACATCCTTTTTTGTGAATCGAATGATTGTGTGCCCGAGTCGAACGATTCTCTCTCCGAGTCGAACGATTCAGCTCCCGAGTCGAACGATTCTCTCTCCGAGTCGAACGATTCAGCTCCCGAGTCGAACGATTCAGCTCGCGCAAGGGGACATGCCCTCAGCCGGCGTCTCCGTTTAGCCGAAGCGCCGCCCGGAACAGGACATCGACTGCAGCGAACATCGTTTCTTCATTGATGTCGAACCGTTCGTTGTGATGTCCTGCGGCGAGGTCGGTGCCGGCGATGCAGTAAGTGGCCTCCCCGCCGTTTTGGATCACGCGTTCCATGAAGTAGGTGGCATCTTCGGAGCCGGCAGATGCGTTGTCCTCAAGGACGACCGTCTCGACAAATGCCGAATCCGCAGCGACTTCAGCCAATGTGCGGGCAAGGCCTTCCGAACATTGGCAGTCAACCGCCTCGCCGACCGTCCTGAATTCAACATCTACCCCGTACATGTCTGCGGCGCCGCGGATGATGCGTTCGGCCTGTGCTTTCATGAAGGCATTCACATCTGCGTTCTGGCCGCGTGTTTCGATCTTCATTTCCGCCCGGTCGGCGATGACGTTTCGGCCGCTGCCGGCATGCAGCTCGCCGACGTTCACGCGGGAGGAACCGCCGGAATGCCGCGGGATGGCATGCAGATGAACCGCCGCGGTCGCCGCGGCAAGCAGGGCATTGCAGCCCTCTTCCGGCTTGGCGCCTGCATGGGAAGCGATGCCGCGGAACGTCACGTCGATTTTCGAGGTTGCCAGAAAGCCGTTTGAGGCGGCGAGGAAAGTTCCGTGGGGCACGCCGGTGCCGACATGGGTGGCGATGAAGAAATCGGCACCGTCCACGACTCCGGCTTCCGCCATCGACCGCGCACCGCGGGTTCCTTCTTCGGCCGGCTGGAAAATGAGGCGGACTGTGCCGGAAAGCAGCCCGGCGTTTTCCGACAGGAGGCGGGCGAGCCCCAGGCCGATTGTCGTGTGGGCATCATGGCCGCACGCATGCATCGAGCCTTCATTCAGCGACCGGAAGTTTTCCCGGCGGGGGACGTGGTCATCGGAATCGGACTCGGTGATCGGCAGGGCGTCCATGTCCACGCGGAACACGGTGAGGGAACCGGGACGGCCGGTTTTCAAGTCCGCGACGATGCCGGTATAGCCTTCCTTGAATCGGTCCACGGTCCGCGGATCGGCGCCGTTCGCTTTCGCCCACTCGAAATGGGCGGCCGTTTCTTCGTCGGACGGCTTGCCCATGACGGCATCCGGTTTCATGACGTCTGTACCGGTCCGGATTTCAAAGCCGAGCCGGATAAGTTCCGACGCGACGATCGAGGCCGTCCTCATTTCAAGAAATCCCTGTTCCGGATGGCGGTGCAGGTCGCGCCGGCGATCGATCAATTCGGCTTTCAGTTGTTCATTCAACATGACGATCCTTCCTTTCTTGTTGGCAATGTAGAATAAAAGGCATTCGGATAAGCGGTAAATTTCACCGTGGGAAAGCAAAAAGCAAGGACGGCGGGCGACTCCTGCGGGAAAGCCGACCGGCCAAGACCCCGCACGGCTTTAAGCCGGAGGAGGCTTGGCGGTTGGCCCGCGGAAAGCAACCAGAGTCCTTGCTTTTTGCATGTTTGGTTGGGTAATCGACTAATCGACTTTTTGGACAGCCCCGTGTTGTCAAATGTAAGGCGTGATGCCCGGCCCGAACGGAATCCCCGCATAGAAGAAGATGAGGATCAGGATGATCCAGGCGATCAGGAAAGCCATCGAGTAAGGGAGCATGAGGGAGATAAGCGTCCCGATGCCGGCCTTTTTATCGTATTTCTGCATGAATGTGAGCACGACGACCATGTAGGGCATGAGCGGCGTCACGATGTTCGTGGAGGAGTCGGCAATCCGGTAGGCGGCTTGCGTGAATGCCGGGTGGTAGCCGAGCTGCATGAACATCGGCACGAAGATCGGCGCCTCGAGCGCCCACTTCGCGGATCCCGATGTGATCAGGAAGTTCATCAGGGCCGTGAAGATGATGTAGCCGATGATGAGTCCGATTCCCGTGAAATTGACGCTTTCCAGGAATTCGGCTCCGTTGACGGCGACCCAGATCCCGATGTTTGACCAGTTGAAATAGGCGATGAACTGGGAAATCGCGAAGATGAGGACGATATAGCCGCTCATGTCTTTCATCGCTTCTGCCATATATCCGGCGATGTCTTTTCCGCTTTTGATCTTGCCGACGGTCACCCCGTACGTGATCCCCACAGTGAGGAACAGGAACAGCAGGATTGGCACGATTCCTGTGAGGAACGGGGATGGGATGACTTTTCCTTCCTCGCTGCGGAGCGGGCTCCACTGGAAGCCGACCGACAGAAAGACGAGGAGGAGGAAGACGAGCGCGGCGATCATCGCATTGCGGAAGCCCTTTCCGGCATTCGGGGGATCTTCCTCCACGTCCACTTCCACCGCTTCACCCGAATATTTGCCGAGGCGCGGCTCGATGAATTTCGACGTGATGAAGCCGGCCAGGAAAGTGATGACGAACACGGACACAATATTGAAGTACCAGTTGTCCGCAGGTGTCACGAGCATCGTGTCGTCGATGATTTTCGCGGCTTCCGTTGAGATCCCCGCGAGCAGGGCGTCGGTGCCGACGATGAGCAGGTTGGCGGTGAAGCCGGCGCCGGACGACGCGTAGCCGACCGCCAGCCCGGCAAGCGGGTGGCGTCCGACTTTATAGAACACCATTGCCGCGAGCGGCGGGATGAGCAGCATGGCTGCATCGGATGCAAGGTTGCCCATGACCCCGACGAAAGCGACGGAATAAGTGAGCAGCCATGGCGGCGATTTCATGATCGTCTTGCGGATTGCGTAGTCGAGCATGCCGACTTTCTCGGTGAGCCCGATCCCGAGCATCATGGCAAGCACGATGCCGAGCGGGGCGAATCCGGTGAAGTTTTCGATCATCGAAGTGACGATGTACCGCAGCCCCTCGCCGGACGCCAGGTTTTTGATGTCGAGCGTCTCGCCGGTTCCCGGGTGGGTGACCTGGGCATTGAACAGGCTGAAGATCCAGGACAGAACAATGACGCCGAGCGCCATGTAGACAAACAGGATGAACGGATCAGGCAATTTGTTGCCGACCTTTTCAACGCCGTTCAGAAACTTGTTGAAGAACCCCTTTTTAGCTGTTTCCATCTATTCCCCTCAATTCGTTCGTGTGTGTGGGTTTGGTATCCGGAACCGCGAGCGCCGTCAGACGTTCAATTTCGACGGCTTCACATGGGCAGGGATCGGATTCGTGTACGGATGCTTTTCCTGGAACTCGGCAAATTCTTTCTTGGCCGGTTCCAGCAGTTCGGGATTTTGAAACACTTTCATGCCGGTGAGCCCCATCGAAGCAGCTGCGCGGAGCATCGCTTTGTGGGCATTCGTCGATAGTCCCTGACTGGTCATTTGCCATGTGTGGAGCGGTGTGCCGATGGCGGAAGTGGAGGTTGTGAGCTGTGCGGTGGGAACGACCCAGCTGACATCTCCCACGTCGGTGGATCCGGCGAGCACTTCGTCTGTTTCGACATACGGGCCGACCGTGTCGGCGATATACTTGCCTTCGTATTCACTGCCGTCACCGAAGTAGCCGAATCCTCGCATGCCGTTGAAGGCATCTTGCTGTTCGCTTTCGGTGAGCGACTCGTAGATGGCTTTGGCGAACTCTTTTTCTTCCTCGGTCGGCTCGCCGGGGCCGACTTCCTGCAGACTTGCATGGAGGATCCGTTCGGCGGCGCGGTTTGGAACGTAGTTCGAGCAGGCTTTGTTGAAGTCGATCTCAAGCTCGGTCTCCGTCATGAGAGCCGCGCCTTCCGCGATTTTGATGACCCGCTTGTAGATTTCGTCGACTTGGGCGATTTTCGGCGCACGGATGAGGTAAAGCACTTCCGCTTCGGCCTGGACGACGTTCGGCGAGATGCCGCCGGTGTTCGTGATGGCATAATGGATGCGGGCGGCGTCGATAATATGCTCACGGAGGTACTGGACGCCGACATTCATGAGTTCGACCGCATCTAGGGCGCTTCGGCCGAGGTGGGGCGAGTTCGCTGCGTGCGACGGGATTCCCTTGAAACGGAAGAAGACCTGGTAGTTTGCAAGCGATGAAAGCGACATGATGGCGTTGCCCGGAGACGGGTGCCAGGAAAGGGCAAGGTCGACGCCGTCAAAGACGCCATCACGCACCATGAATGTTTTGCCGGAGCCGCCTTCTTCGCCCGGGCATCCGAAGAACTTCACGGTGCCTGGCAGGTGGTTCTCTTCAAGAAAGGCTTTCGCCGCGCATGCTGCCGCGAAAGCGCCGGTGCCGAGCAGGTTGTGCCCGCAGCCGTGTCCGACATGGCGGTCCCACGGTTTGGGTTCTGCAAGATTCGGCTCCTGGCTGAGGCCTGAAAGTGCATCGAATTCGCCGAGGAAACCGACAACCGGCGCCCCTTCGCCGTACGTCCCGATGAATGCGGTTTCAATGCCGCCGACGCCGCGCTCAACCGAGAAGCCGGCCTTTTCGCACTCGTCCGCAAGGAACTTGGATGACTCATACTCCTCGAACCGGGTTTCCGGGTGATTGAAAATGTATTCGCTTACTTGTTCAAAACGACTTTTGTGATCGGACAGATACTGATCGATGAATGGCTTCAGCTCGGTCATTTCCCCTGATTCCCCCTCTGCAAAATAGCATTAAATGAAAATTTTCTAAACAAGCATACAGATTGTGACACCGTTCGTCAATGGCAGCGGCAGGAAGAAAAGAACACAAAGATACCGGGGAGCGCATGGCTCCCCGGTCCAACGGCCGGCGTTCAGTCTTTCTGGACGAGTTTGACGAGCATGTGGGCGAGGTGATGCTGTTCATCCTTGTCGCCGACTTCCCAAAGCTGCTGAAGGAGGTACTGCTCACGGTTGCGGGGTTCTTCGTGTTTGGCCAGGTGATTGGCCACCAGTTCAGCGCCTTTGGCAAGCTGTTCCTCGCTGAGCCCCAGCTTCTCGCCCTTCTCGACTTTATCGCCGAGAACTTGCTTGAAACGGTTGAAGTTCTCGAGAATCTGATCCTTTTCTTCGGAGTCATACTGATCCATCTGACCTTCAATCTTGTCCTTGAAGTTATCCATTCATCGAACACTCCCTTCGGTTTAAGCTACTGGTTATATGCCCAATGGGAAGCACTTACAAACCGATTTTTCAGAAAGGAAACGTCCCCGGGATGAAAAGTCATGCCGGGTCGATTAAAATAAAAAATGTGGTTGTGCAAACACGGAGGAATTGTTATGGAACTTCACAATGTCCGGTTCGGCGAATATGACAACGTGCTTGTTGTGGATCACCTGGGACGGACACTTTATTATGACCTGGCGGATCTGAATATTCTTGTGAAACTCGGCCACCGCCCCGAAGATTTTCTTGGCCGCGAAGTGACCGGTTTCTATACAAACCTTTCAAAAGAGGAGAGTACCATCTACCGGGTTCTGAAGTCCGGTGAAGCGCTTCCTGACGTTGAACAGCGTCTCGTGACGAAAACGGGCAGCGAATACACTTCAATCAGCTCCACCTATCCGATCATTGAAGACGGGCGGGTGGTCGGCGCAATTGAATTTTCCACTCATTTCTTCGGAAAAGAACAGATCGGAGCGCTCCAAGGTTTTGCGGGCCACCGGATCTACAGGAAAAACGGGACGGTTTACACGATCGACGGTATGATCGGAGAAAGTCCTGAGATGAGGATTGTGAAAGAACAAGTTCGGCGGGTGGCCAGGGGAGAGACGACCGTCCTGTTGTGCGGACTGACAGGAACCGGAAAAGAAGTCACCGCGCAGGCCATCCACAATCAAAGCACCCGGTTTGCCGGGCCGTTCCGGTCGGTGGACTGCGGCTCCATCACCCCGGACACCATGGAACTGCTGCTGTTCGGAAAAGAAGAAGACTCGGCTGCCGGTACCGATCCGGTTCCCGGACTGTTTGAGCAGGCACAGGGCGGCACGCTTTTCCTGGATGAGGTCAATGCCCTGGCGAGTGAACTCCAGCCGAGACTGCTCAAGGCGATTGAAGAGAAACGCGTCCGCAGAATCGGCGGACAAGCCGATATACCGCTCGACTTCCGCCTGATTGCCGCGATTGACGAAGACCCGGAAGCCCTTCTCGAATCCGGCCGGCTTCTGGATGACCTTTATTACCGGCTGGCGGTCATGCAGATTGATCTCCCTCCGCTCCGGCAAAGAAGGGAAGACATCCCGGCTTATGTGCAGCATTTCGTACAATACTATAATCGGCGCATGGATATGGAGATACACGGGCTGGATGAATCTTCGGCCGATGCTTTTGTCCGCTATGACTGGCCGGGGAATGTACGGGAGCTCCGCAATGCCATCGAGGCGGCGTTCAACCATACCGACGGCCCGGAAATCACCCTGGCCGACCTGCCTCCGCGGATTTTGAAGGGAATCAGCCGGGCAGAAGAAAAAGAACCGGTGCTCGAACAGGGGAACCTCCGAGATGCCATTGACGGCTACGAACGGCTGCTCATTGAAACGGAATACAACAAAGCGGAGCGTGTGCTGGCAGAAACTGCACGCCGCCTGGGCATTTCCAAACAGTCGCTCAAGTACAAGCTCGATAAATATGGTCTCCGGGAATAATATTTTGACGGAAGAGGTGAAAAATTTCCCCTCTTCCTTTTCTGTGTTTTCAGAGACTATAGTGAAAGTTAGAAACGATTGATGAAGGACATCAGACATCGAAATGAAAGCGATTACACCAAATGTTTACAGAAAGAAGTGAAAAGAGTGGGGAAATCGATTCAGCACAGTCTCATCTTAGGATTTGCTTTATTTGCGTTGTATTTTGGAGCCGGCAATCTGATTTTCCCGCCGACAATCGGGCTCGCCAGCGGGACCGGCTGGGTACCGGCCATGGTCGGCTTTTCGGTCACCGGCATTGTCCTGCCGCTGCTTGCGGTTCTGGCCGTTTTGAATGCCGGCGGAAAGTTTGAGAACCTGACACGGCCGATTGCTCCGTGGTTCCATGTCGTGTTCAATCTGCTGCTGATGGTCGGGATCGGGGTGTTTGTGACCATTCCCCGGATGGCGGCGACCACCCATGAGCTGGGGACCGGCGTGCTTTTGCCCTCCTTGCCGCCGGTTGTCACGATCCTTCTGTTTTTTGCCGTCACGTTTTTCTTTGCAATGGACAAGTCCAACGTAATCGACCGGATCGGCAAATACTTGACGCCCGTGCTCGTGGTCATCTTGCTCATCATCGTCGGAAAGGGATTCCTGTCGCCGATCGGCTCTCCGGCGGGGGCTCATGTGGACAATCCGTTTTCCATGGCCTTTCTGAGCGCTTATCAGACCGGTGACGTGGTTACCGGCATCCTCTGCGCGCCGATTTTCATCGCCGCCATTGCCGGATACGGCTATACAGGAAGAAAAGCACGAAAAATGGCGGTCAGCGGAGTTCTGATTGCAGGAGCGGGACTGCTCATCATATACGGCGGACTGCTCGTCATCAGTGCGGGGGCCGGCGGAACGATCGAAGCGGGCCTTTCCGACACGGCACTCGTCAAGGCGATTGTCGACCGGCTGCTCGGAGGCGGCGGTGCGGTGGCGCTTGCGATTGCCATTGCGCTTGCCTGCCTGACCTCAACGATCGGCGTAATCGCCGTCATCGCGGACTTTCTGGCAAAGCTGGCCAAAGATCGGCTGAGCTACCGGACATGGGTGCTTTTGATCTGCGTGGTCTCCGCTTCGGTCGCCACGCTCGGAGTCGGGCGGATCGTCGACTATACGATGTGGATCTTCACCCTCCTTTATCCGGTCGCCATCGTCCTCGTCCTGCTCGGAGTGTTGGATCGGTTCATCCCGAACGGGGGCGTCTATCAGGGAGCGATCATCCTGACCGTCGCCGTCAGTTTCATGGAGACCCTGAAGGGGTTTGGCGTCGGCCTGCCGGTCATCGATCCGATTCTCGCTGTCCTGCCGTTTGGCGATGATGGCTTTGCCTGGCTCGTCCCGGCAATCGTGGGGGCGGCTGCCGGCTATGCCGTCCATCGGTACCTGCCCGGAAGCCGGGTGGCAGGCCTGGATGAGTTAAAGAAAGCTTGAGGAAATGAAATTCAGTTTTGCCGACTCTTCAACGATAGAAAGGTGAGAACATCATGACAGCACAGAAAACAACACTTTATACGAACGGACATATTTTCACTGCAGATCCTGAACGTTTGTTTGCGGAAGCGCTCCTGGTGGAGGACGGGAAGATCATCTGGGTCGGATCTGAAAAGGAAGTGCCGGCAGAAGTGGCGGCAAAAGTGAATCTGAAGGACGCCAAGACGGCGCGCAGCTCGGTCGTGACGGCCACCTGGATCGTCGGGATTTTCTACATCCTGACCATCTTCCTCGGATTCGGCGCTGCGGCATTTGTCGGACATGACGCGATCATGGCGGCGAACCCGGCCGGAAACATGGCTGCGCCTCTGCTTGCCGAGGCGCTCGGCGGCGACTTCCTCATGTCGTTCGTGTCGGCGGTTGCGTTCGCGACGATCCTGGCCGTCGTGGCCGGACTTGTTTTAACGGGTGCTTCTGCTTTTGCGCACGACATTTACGGACAGATCATCAAAAAAGGACAGGCGACCGAAAAGCAGCAGATGAAGGCTGCCCGCCAGGCATCCCTCTGGGTGTCGGTCTTCTCGATCGCGCTTGCCCTGTTCGCCCAGACGATGAACGTCGCGTTCCTCGTATCACTCGCATTTTGTGTGGCGGCGAGCGCGAACTTGCCTGTTATCCTGTACACGATCTACTGGAAACGGTTCAATACGTCCGGTGCCCTGACGGCGATGCTCTTCGGTCTCATCTCCGCGCTCGTGCTCGTGGCCGTGAGCCCGAACGTCCTGTCTCCCGAGGCGGGTGCGGCCATCTTCGTCGGAGAGCCGCTGTTCCCTCTCACGAACCCGGCACTCGTTTCGGTTCCGCTCGGATTCCTCGGCGGCTGGCTCGGAACCGTGTTGTCGAAGGAAAAGGATGCCCGCCGCTTTGCGGAAGTGGCCGTCCGTGCGAACACCGGCTATCGCGGAGAATAAACCAAATCAAAAACCGCTCCCTTATCGGTTTCCCGGGGAGCGGTTTTCCTGTGCGGTGTGAGTGTCCGCCGGCCTGAGCGTGGCAGGGCCGGCGCAGAACAGGGTCCGGGTCAGGCAATGTAATCATCTGCCGGAATGTCCTTCGGTTCTTTTTTCAAGTAGTATCGTCCTTTCGTTGCAATGGCTGTGACGATGGTCAGGATGGCTGCGAGCAGCGCCGCAAAGAACGCTGCCGTGCTCTCAAGGAATACGCCCATGTAGCCGAGTGCCGCAATCGTGCCGAGAAGGCTTGCAATGATGAGCGAAATGGTCCCGACCGGGTTCCACTTATACAGATATTGTTGCCGCGCTTCATAGAAACGGGGCCCGATCTTGAGCACCCGTTTGACGACGAGCGCATCGGTGACGAGCACGGCTGCCCAGGCGAGAAGGAAAACGCCCTGGAAGGTCATCGCCTTGTCGAGGTGGTCGACGATCCCGCCGAGCATGAGCACGATGGCAGAAACGCCGGCAACGACGACCCAGAACCTCCGGCCCGGAGTGAACCGGAAGATGTTCTCAAAAAAGCTGGACAGCGAAAGCGAGGCACTGTAGATGTTCGTGACGTTGATGCGCAGCTGGGTCAGCATCGTGAACAGCGCACCTCCAATGCCGAGCAGGGTCACGATGTAAACACCCGGATTGGCTTCGTCCAGGCGCACGCCGAACCAGATGCCGAGAACGCCCATCACCCCGAAACAGAAAAATTGCGGGATGAAGCCGACGGCAATCGCCCCGATCTTTGTATCTTTCGGCTTCATGAAGCGGGTGTAATCCGAAGCGAGCAGGGCGGTCAGCCCCATCATGCCGTGGTGCATGCCGATGCACATGAGGAGTGCCGTGCCGCCGACTTCCGTGCCGCTTGGCATGTAAGCCCAGAAATGTCCGCTGTTAAGGGACGGAGTAAAGAAGGAAAAGGCGATGGCGGCAACCAGGAACAGGAAGAAAATCGGCAGAGACCATTTCTGCAGCTTATCCAGCTGCGAGATGCCGAACCAGTTCAGTGGAATCACGAGAGAGCCGAATATGACGATGAACGCCCATTCGGGGATGGAGGGAAAAAACGTGTGGACGGCAGCCACGAGAATGAGTCCTTCAAATGCACAATACATGATGAAGTTGGTGGCATAGATGAAGGACGTGAGAGAGGCGCCGATGTAGCCGAATCCGCCGCCGCGGGACATCAGGTTGACATTCATGCCCGACTTCGCGGAGAAGTAGGCGATGAATGAGCCAAGGATGCCGGCGACGACGATGGCGTATGCAGAGGAGATCAAGGCGTTGATGGCACCGAATTTAAGAGCCATCACGCTACCCATCTGAAAGTAGAAAATTGCAGTGGCGATTCCAAAAGTGATGTTCGTAATGCTCAGCCATCCCATTTTCCGTTCGGAACGCGGGACGCGGTCCAATGAATACTCGTCTGTTTCTGCAGCTTTTTCCTGTACTGGCCGATTCCGTTCTTTGGCAGATACAGATGTCATGGTATCATCTCCTTTTAAAGGTGATCGTCCACGCTCCTTTTTATCTTTGTGAGTCACTTCACAATCCGCAACTTTTATAGTTTAACAAACCATCAGACGATCGGCAAAGGGAGGAACTGGAAACGCCGGGCTGACAGGCAATTTCGGTACAGTGTTAGGATTTGGGTGGACTGCGCACTTTTCTTGTGCCTGAGTCCATGAATCCTGCCGGACAAGCTCGTATCGCCGCCGTTCCGTTGGGTTGCCCGATTGTTATTTTTGCATAAGAGGGAGAGAGGAGGGAGCGGCGGTTTTCGTATTGTATCCGGGCAGATAATAATTTCATGGCTTCGGAATCGGGGCAAAATTAAAACGGCTTCCGCAATGAGGGAAGCCGTCCGTAAATCCGGATCAAAGGGCTTTGAGCATCCCGCCGTCGATGACGAGCGACTGGCCGGTGAGGTAGGTGTTGGCGCCGGATGCGAGAAAGACGACGGCGCGGGCGAATTCATCCGGGCGGCCGTATCGGCCCATCGGAATCCGGGACTGCTGCTCTTTGGTGATCTCGTTGATCCCGACTCCGAGCCGGTCTGCCGTGACGGAGTCCAGTTCCAGGATCCGGTCGGTTTCGATGCGCCCGGGGCCGACGGTGTTCACCAGGATGTGGTCGCCGGCAAATTCGCGGGCGAGTGATTTGGACAGCCCGACCATGCCGGCCCGCATCGTGTTCGACAGGATGAGGTTGTCGATCACTTCCTTCGTCGATGAGGAGGAAATGTTGACGATGCGGCCCCAGCCGTTTTTCTTCATCGCCGGCAACACTTCCCGGACGGTCCGCGCGTAGCTGAGAAGATTTTGTTCGAACGCGTGCATCCAGTCCCCGTCCGTCACCCCGTCAAACCCGCCGGCTTTCGGCCCGCCGGTGTTGTTGATCAGAATGTCGGGATCGCCCATCGTCTGGCGGACTTCCGAAAAAAGGTCCCTCAGTTCGTCGGCGGACGACATGTCGCACGGGGAGAAGCGGATGCGGTCGTTTCCGGTTTCGTGCCTGATTTCATCCGCTGCTGCCGAAAGCGACTTTTCGCTGCGGCTCGTCAGGAAGACGTCGGCCCCTTCCCGGGCAAACTCAGTGGCAATCGCCTTGCCGAGTCCCTTGCTTGACGCCATGACAAGGACGCGCTTGTTGTTCAGTTTCAGATCCATTTTGCATTCCTCCCAGTTCGGTGTTGACCTGATTGTACCGGAAGGGAGGTCGTCCATGCACCGGAACGGGTTATGTCCATCCATCTCCTCGAACTGCGCTCTGCGCGGCCTGTGCCGCTGATTCCTTTTCCTTCTGAGTGAAACATACACAGAGAACCGGACAGATCGCCCTATGATTCCACTCACCCCGGCAACGCGCTCACTCACGGCATCTATGATTCCACTCACCCCGGCAACGCGCTCACTCACGGCATCCATGATTCCACTCAGCCCGGACAGCAACATGGATCGAAGAACTCCATCAGTCGAAGAAATCCGTCCGCCCGTTCCGCAGAGTTCTTCTCCTTCTAAATAAAGTTCACACAGAGAACCGGACGCCATCCCGGAACGGCCTTTTCGTCAGCGGTGTCTTGACTGTACAGGCAGGTGGCGTAAGATGAAAAGAAGTGATTCAAACGCAACACCGGGAGATGACCGATGCATATGAAGAAACTGCTTCAGCTCGCTTTGATTTTCTTGTTTTACTTTTTGGGGATGAAGGTGAAGGAATGGCTCGGCCTGCCGATCCCCGGCAGCATCGTCGGCCTGCTCCTGCTGCTTGCCTTCATCATTTTATTTAAGAACTTGCCGGTCAACCGGCACGTGGAAGGGGCCCAGCTGCTGATCCGCAACTTCACTCTGTTCTTCATCCCGACGACCGTGGCGATCATTTTGTATCTCGGCCTGTTCGTCACGTGGAATGTCGTCTCGGTGCCGGCGGTTCTTCTGAGCACGCTCGCAACAATCGGGCTCACCGGCTGGCTGCTCCAACGCTACACGGACAGGAGGGATGCCCGGTGAACGGATTGCTGCTCTGGCTGTTCGGCTTCCTTTTCACGGCAGCGGCATACGCACTCGGCGTTTACTTGTACGGCCGCTACAAAAAGATTTATTTCCAGCCGCTGATTGTGGCGGCCGTGATCATCTGCGCATTCCTGCTCATCACGGGGATTCCGTACGATGCCTATATGAAGGGAGCAAATGTGTGGAACTGGCTGCTCGGCCCGGCCGTCGTTTCCCTGGCTTATCCGCTGTATTTCAATTTGCCGATGGTGAAGAAGTATTTTGTGCCGATCCTGTCCGGCGTTCTCGGAGGGGCGCTGTTCGGCCTGTTCAGCGGCTACTGGCTGACGCGTGCGCTCGGCGCAGATCCGGACATCGTTCGTTCTGTCATTCCTAAAAATGCCACAACGCCGATTGCAATCGAACTGTCAGACATGGTCGGCGGCATTCCTTCGCTCACGGTGGTATTCGTGATGATCGCCGGAATCGGCGGCTCCACGCTCGGTGTGCCGCTCCTCAACCGCCTCAACATCACCCACCCGGTCGCCCGCGGACTTTCCGTCGGCATTGCTTCGCATGGCTTCGGCACCGCCCGCCTGTTTGAGGAAAACGACAAAGAAGGCTCCATCTCCACCGTTGCCTACATCCTCACGGCCATTTTGCTGACGATTGTATGCACGGTCTTTTTCAGCTGAATAAAGAGAAGGGAGCCCTCCGGCATTCAGGTGCCGGGGGGCTTCGTGCATCTAATGGAAGGCAGCAATAAGATTTAAATTTTCTGAAATAAAACTTGAAGTTTACGTGAACGTCAAGTATACAATGAAAGTAGAAGAGAAAAGGGAGGAGGCCGAGGTGAAGCGGATCGGGGAAATGACGAGTGAATTCGGGGTGACGGCGAGGACGCTGCGCTACTACGAGGAACTGGGCCTGCTCAGCCCGGTACGGACGGAGGGCGGCAGCCGGCAATACCCGCCGGCGGACATTGCTCGGATGAAACTGATCGAGCGGGGCAAGCGGTACGGATTTTCGCTCGAGGAGATTAAGGAAATGATTTTGCTGTTCGACAAGGACCGGAGCGGCCGTGTGCAGCTTGAACGGACGATCCGCTACGGGGACGAGAAGCTGGAGGAAATCGACGAGCGGATCCGGGAACTGGAAGACATGCGGGAAGAACTGACGGCACTGCGGGCGAAATTCGCCAAAAAGCTGAATCAAACTGAAGGGGGAAACGGTTGATGAACAGTTCTGAAATGCTGGCATTCAACGGAAGGAAGTATCCGGAGCGGGAAGCGGTCATCGGGATGGGGCGCAGGATCACATGGAAAGAGCTGGACCGGGAAACGGACCAACTCGCCAATGCTCTGAAATCGCGCGGGCTCGGCGGTGGAGACAAGATTGCGTTGTTCATGCCGAATGTGCCGGAATTTGTAACCGCTTACTTTGCGGTTCAGCGAATCGGGGCGGTTGTCGTGCCGCTGAATGTCAAACTGGCGGGGGCGGAATTGGAATATATCCTGAGGGATGCGGGGGCGTCCGGGATTATCGCACATGAACTCGTGTTTGAAGCAGTCCGCGGCGTCACCGGACCCGACGTCAAGATCAAGACCGGTGCACCGGAAGCCGGATGGGAGGGATATTCGGAAGTGCTCCGGGCAGCCGGGGACGATCCGGTCCGGTGCAGCTTGCCGGAAGAAGCGGAGTCGACGATCCTTTACACGTCCGGCACGACCGGAAAGCCGAAGGGGGTTCTGTTCAGCTGCCGCAACATCCTGACGGTCTCACGCATGATGTGCACCGAGTTTGAAATGAAGCCGGATAGCCGGTTGCTCATCATGATGCCGCTCAGTCATTCAGCCCCGCTTCATTTGTTCCTCATGGCCGGAGTCACGGTCGGTGCGGCACTTGTGCTGACGCCGACATTCACACCGGATCTGCTGCTTTCGACAGTCGAAGAAGAGCGTACCACCCATTTCTTCGGCGCGCCGGTCGCTTATCTGCTGACGGCGGGGCACCCGGGCATCGGAGAGGCTGATCTGTCTTCGATGAAGTGGTGGGTCTACGGTTCCGCACCGCTTTCGGCACCGGAAGTCCGGAAAGTCCAGCAGACGTTCCGGACGGACAATCTCGTCTGCGTGTACGGACTGACCGAAGCGGGTCCGAGCGGGACGCTCATGTTCGGGCCGGAGCACGCCGATAAGGCCGGAAGCATCGGCAGACGGGCTGCACTTTATGCAGAAGTGCGGATCGTGGACGATGAAGGGCGGGATGCGGCTCCCGGGGAAGTCGGGGAAATTGTGCTGCGCGGGGAAGGGACGATGATCGGTTACCACAACAATGAGGAAGCGACCGCCGCAACGTTCCTGGAAGACGGATGGCTGAAGACGGGGGACCTGGCGAAGTTCGACGAGGACGGCTACATCTGGGTGGTCGACCGGAAGAAAGACTTGATCATCTCTGGCGGCGTGAATATTTATCCAAAGGAGATCGAAGAGGCGATCCTGTCTTATCCGGGCATGAGGGAAACGGCGGTCATCGGCGTGCCGCATCCGGAATGGGGAGAGACCGTAAAGGCCGTCTATGCATCGGATTCGCCTGTCGCTGTCGAGGAACTGAAAGCCCATCTCGGCGGGCTCCTGGCGAAATATAAAATCCCCCGGCTCTATGAACAGCTGGAGGAACTGCCCCGGAATGCCTCCGGGAAAATACTCAAGCAAGTGCTGAAGGAGAGGGTGGAAACCGTATGAGCCTGATGAGGGAAACGGACCGGAAGCCGCAGGTGCTCGCCGGAAAAGCGCCGTCGGACAGGCCGAACGCCTGGCGCGGCGATTCAACGATGAAAGCAATTCTCCAAACACGGCTCGATCCGGAATTCTTCGCCTATGCAAACCGGGAACTCGAGCACTTTGGCGACCGCGTGATGAACGAGATGGATGAACGTGCCCGGCACACCGACCGGGACGGGCAGCCGAAGCTCGTTTCCTACGACCGCTACGGCGATGAAATTTCCGAAGTTTGGGTGAATGAGGGCTACCGCAGGACGGTGAAAGAAACGTATGGAACCGGAATCGTCGGCTACGTCCACAAGGAAATCCCGGAACTCGGCCGAAAAGGCAATTACACGTACAGCTTTGCGCAAGGTTATTTGCTGGCCCAGTCGGAACCAGGCTTCCATTGCCCGGTGGCGCTGACGCTTGCGACTGCCTATCTGCTCGACCGCTACGCGGATGACGAACTGAAGGCCCGTTTCCTTCCGCATGTCCTTTCAACCGGAGAGACGGAACTGTATGAAGGGGCCACTTTCCTGACCGAGCGGCAGGGAGGATCGGATGTCGGGGCCAACCGGGTGCGAGCCGAGGAAGACGGCGGACGCTACCGGCTTTACGGGGAAAAATACTTTGCCTCGAATGCGGGAATGGCGGGCGTGGCCATGGTGCTCGCCCGGATGGAAGGGGCCGCACCCGGGCCCCGGGGCCTGTCCCTGTTTGCCGTACCTTGGCGGAAGGATGACGGCAGCCTGAACGGTCTTCGAATCCGCCGGCTCAAGGACAAGCTGGGTGTCCGCGCCGTGCCGTCGGGCGAGGTGGAATTTGACGGAGCAGAGGCGTTCCTCGTCGGCGATGCAAAGAAAGGGTTTTATTACATGATGGAAGCGCTGAACCTGTCAAGGATCTGCAATGCAATCGCTTCACTCGGCATCATGAGGCGCGCCTTGAACGAAGCGCACGGCTATGCGTCGCGCCGGGATGCATTCGGACGCAGGCTCACCGATTATCCGATGGTGCGGGACACGTTAGGGAAAATGTCGGCGAAGCTGAATGCGGAGCTGCTGGCGGTATTCGATCTGGCAGCCCTCTATGAGAAAGTGGCGGCCGGCGGGGCGTCGGAGCGGGAGGAAGTGTTGCACCGCTTGTTTATCGCCCTTCTTAAAAAAGAAACTGCCGAAGAGGCGATCCGGTTTTCGCATGAGGCGATCGAGATGCACGGGGGGAACGGGTATATCGAGGATTTCGTCACGCCGAGGCTGCTCCGCGATGCGCAGGTGCTCACGGTGTGGGAAGGGACGGCCAATATTCTCGGTCTCGAGCTGCAGCGGCTCGTGAAAAAGTATGATGCGCATGAGCTGTTCATCGAGGAGATGGAAAACCGGATTGTCGCGCTTAAATCGGGTGGGGACAAGGAGACCGCGTGCCGGGTGCTGAATTCGCTCATCCGGGATCTGCGCGCGTTTGCCGGGATGGACGATGCGATGCAAACCTACGAAGCGAAAGCGCTCGCCAAGCGCATGGCTTTGCTTTACGAGGGCGTCGTCGCGCTGGAATGGGCGGACAAGAAAGAGGGGCGGTTCCGGACGCTTGCCGCCGTGTTCGTTGAGGATGCTTGGGGCACCCGGGAATTCGGCGGCCCGATGGAGACGGTCGTGAAATTTGAGGAACTGATGGGCTGATGGTCGGTCAATGAAAACCCCCTGCGCAAAGTGCGCAGGGGGTTTTCAGATCGTGTCCATCGTATTGAGTAAACTCCATCAGTCGAACAAATCCGCTCGCTTACGGCGGGCGTTGCCTCAGCCGACGCCAATACGCAGATTGGCGTCTGCGCTCAAAAGCGAAGCGTTGAGCGGCATCGCGGGGTCTTCGACTAACGCTGTTCCCGCAGGTGTCTCGCGGATTTCTTCTCCTTCTGAGTGGAGTTTACACAGAGGTCTGAACACTATCGTTTTTCATCGTCTGAGAAATGAAGATGGAAAGAAAGATAACACTTTGCCGGATGAAGATAACGCTTCAAGCGATCAAAAGGCGCCGGATCCGCCGCCACCGCCTCCGGTCCCGCCTCCTCCGCCGCCGACACTTCCGGCAGCAGTGCTGGAGGAATAGGTGGAGGCATTGGCGCTGGCAAGTGAGAAGGAGTGGCTCATGATGAACGGGTCGGCGTAGAGGCCCGGCCCGGCGAACCTCTGCCGCCTGGCCGCTCCGAACTGTTCAAACTGGCTGCCGAGATGCTTGTTTTTAGATCCGACCGCATAAATATAGCCGCGGAGCCGGTCGTCTTTTGGAAGCGCCTGCCAATCACCGGGATCGAGCTGATCAAACTGCTCCGAGAATGCCTTCCAGCCCGTGCGGATACGGTGGCCTTCCCGCGTCAGCGGCTTCAGGAAGAGCGCCGTTGCAAACAAGGCGATGGTCAATACGATCGCGACGGCCAAATGGACAAAGGCTCCGGCAATCCCGAAGTAGACGGACAGGCCGATCAGGAAGATGCCGATGGCGGACAGAAGCGTTGCCGCGCCGGTTCTTTTTTCCCGGAAGCCTGTTTCCTTCGATTCATCATTTACGGCACCGAACCACTTGGCCAGCCCCTCTTCATACCGGTCGGCCATTTTTTCGGACTTGGTCATTTCGGGGAGTTCACCGAGATCGAACCGGCCCTCTGCATCGGCAAGTTCCCCGAACAGGAGGTTGAGGAGGATCTGTTCGTGGCGGTGAGCGGGCACGTTGTCTGTCCGCTCGAACATTTCATCGGACACCTGCGTGACCAGCCCTTTTCGGATCAGATCAAGAAGGGCGGCGGATAGCCATTCAGGGCTTGCCGCACCGGCCGGCTCCACGAACTGGAGGACAGCCGGCATGCTGAGCGGTCCGTCAGGGACGGTGAGCCGCCCGGCGTCCGTCTCCCGGCGTGCTTCATCCTTCTTCCTTCTCGCGATCATCCATTCTTTCACCAGGATGAACAGAAGGACGGCCCCCGCCGCCGGAAGCGCAACATTCCCTGCGGTCACCGCCTGCTCGTGCCGTTTTTGCGCCGCGGCCGCTTCGTCGGCGATCCGTTTCCGTTCGGCGGCGAGTTTGTCGCGGATTGTACCGCCGGATGAGGTCAGTGCCGGGAACAGTTTCGAGTCAAAAACAACCCGGATGTCACCGTTGCTGCCGGACGGCACTCGGACGGGACCAAAAGCGACCGCGCCGTCCGGCTCCACTCTTTCCGTTTTGCTCAGAGCGTCATAGCCGAGCGCCTCTGTGCCGGAAGAAGCAGCGGGCGGGCGAATCGTGATCGTCATCTTGTCGTAGTCGGACTCGTTGCGGTCGTCAAAGAACGGCCAGTGAAACTCGGCTCCGTCTTCGTGCATGACGATCGCATCCATAATCGTATACCGCATTTCCACGGTGACGGTTTCACTCTTTCCGTTGCGGTGCACCTTGTACAGATCCCCGTCCTTTTCGGTCCTCAGTTCCCGGCCTCCTTCGTTTGCGCTGAAGTCAATGATATCCGTGCCGGTCTTCGGAACGAGCAGCCGGGTGATACCGTTGAATTTGCCGCTGAATGAGTAAGTATGGTGTTCGGTGACAAACACCCGGCCATTTTCATCAGCCTGCGCATCGATCGTGCTTTCTTCGATGTCATAGTCGACCGCCAGTACCCGGCCCGGCAGCAAAAGCACGGCGCAAACCGTCAAGACGGCGATTAAAACAGGCATCAGTCGCTTCATCTGCAGCACCTCCGATCAAAGGGGACAGCGACGTTCCCCGGATATCCTTATTACGGCATACCCTTCAGAAAAGTTTCAACACTTGGCCGCGGGTCCGCTTTTCAAAGACCGTCAAAAAATTCATAGGCCCCATCGCCGATGGGCTCATAGCGGATCACCCCGTCAAAATACCGGGCATGGAGTTCGGCATCGGCGGCAGGGTCCTTGCCGTTTCGGACAATCGCGATGCCGCTGATGGACTGGAACACGGCCCCGCGGCTGAAATAAATGACATCCCCGTCGGCGAGGATGACCCGGTAAATACCGGCCC
The DNA here is from genome assembly GCF_042432615.1 of Bhargavaea ullalensis. Classification (NCBI taxonomy): domain Bacteria; kingdom Bacillati; phylum Bacillota; class Bacilli; order Caryophanales; family Caryophanaceae; genus Bhargavaea; species Bhargavaea ullalensis. The sequence goes on along the minus strand of NZ_JBHLWY010000018.1, from coordinate 46,823 downwards.
GCTTGTGCAGTTCCTTCATTTTCCGGAGGGTGGCGGGCGCAAATGCCCTTTCCAGCCGTTCGAGATCATAGGTCCCGTTTGAGGAAATGTCGAATTCATCACCGACCGAGATTCTGCCGGTATCCAGTCCATCGAATGCCGCGGCGGCGACCACATTGAAATTCGACTCCTGGCTCACAAACTTTCCGGCCTCGGTGGCGCCGGGAAGGAGAATGGCCAGCAGCACGATCGTCAGGGACAGCGCTCCAACGGGGAAGGCAGCTTTCTTTCGGAACAACTGAATGATCATCGCAACTGCCCCCGTCAGCAGAAGTACAGCGGCCGGCAGGTGAAGCAGCCAGGACACAATCGAATCACCGACCCCGAATTTCGCCCACACCAAGACCGCCGCGCCGCTCAACAAAACGGCGACCGGAACCCCGGCCGGCCTGTCCGAACGGGCCACCTGCCAAAAAAGCGCCACGGTGAATAAAACCAGAACCAAACATATCCAACTGCCCATTCATCCACCTCCCGTATCGGTGAATGGAACGGAAGCCGGGCACTGCATGTTCCAGCCACAAAAAACGGAGAAGCGCCTGTCACGCCTCTCCGTTCTCCTCATTCTTCTGTTCATTTTTCTGACCATGCGCCGCTCCGGCCGTCAGGTCAATCAAACCCGATTGGACCGTCTCCGCACCGGCCGCCGGCTTGCAGACTCCGGTCTCCAGGTCGCAGATCATTTCCGGCTTTTTGTCGTCCATGCCAATCCTCCCTTTAGTGAAACCGTGGTGACTTCATTATACAAGGTGGCCGGCTGGGATGCATGGAAGCGGTTTTGATTTCATCCCGCTAAATCATCAGCCCACTGATCATTTCCCGCAAACGGCTGAAGCCTGTCAGAATTCAATGTACAATGGAAGAAAGGGAGGGGGATGGCAAATTGAAAGCGGATACAACAAAGTCGCCGGCGGCCGAAAAGGTCATGGCCCATACGGGCACGGAACTGCATACGAAGGGGTGGCTGCAGGAGGCGGCGCTCCGGATGCTCATGAACAACCTGCATCCTGACGTGGCGGAGCATCCCGACCGTCTCGTCGTCTACGGTGGGATCGGCAAGGCGGCGCGCAACTGGGAGGCATTCGATGCCATCGTCGAATCGCTGAAAAAGCTGGAGAACGATGAAACGCTGCTCATCCAGTCCGGGAAGCCGGTGGCGGTGTTCAAGACACACGGGGATGCGCCGCGCGTGCTCATTGCGAATTCGAATATCGTGCCGGCGTATGCCAACTGGGACACGTTCCATGAGCTCGATAAGCGGGGGCTCATGATGTACGGGCAGATGACGGCGGGCAGCTGGATCTACATCGGATCGCAGGGCATCGTGCAGGGGACGTATGAAACGTTCGCGGAACTCGCGAAGCAGCATTTCGGCGGTTCGCTCAAAGGCACGATCACGCTGACGGCGGGCCTCGGCGGCATGGGGGGCGCCCAGCCGCTCGCGGTCACGATGGCCGGAGGCGTCTGCATCGGCATCGAAGTGGACGAAAGCCGGATTGACCGGCGGATTGACACGCGTTACCTCGACTTGAAGACGGACTCGGTGGACGAGGCCGTTCAATGGGCGGAAGAAGCGAAGCGGGACGGCAGGCCGCTGTCGGTCGGGCTGATCGGCAATGCGGCTGAAATCCTGCCGGAGCTGCTCGAGCGCGGGTTCATACCTGACGTCTTGACCGACCAGACGTCGGCGCATGACCCGCTGAACGGTTACGTCCCTGCCGGTATGGGCCTCGGGGAAGCGGTGCTCCTGCGGGAAGAAGAACCGGAAGAAGTGATCCGCCGCGCCAGGGAATCGATGGCGGACCATGTGAGGGCGATGATCGCCATGATGGACAAGGGCGCCGTGACATTCGACTACGGGAACAACATCCGCCAGGTGGCAAAAGATGAGGGCGTCGTGCGAGCGTTCGACTTCCCGGGATTTGTCCCCGCCTATATCCGGCCGCAGTTCTGCGAAGGGAAAGGGCCATTCCGCTGGGTTGCGCTTTCGGGAGATCCGGAGGACATCCGGAAAACGGATGAAGTGATCCTGAGCGAATTCAGCGACAACGAACATTTGTGCAACTGGATCCGGATGGCGCAGGACAAGATTGCGTTTCAGGGGCTGCCGTCCAGGATTTGCTGGCTCGGATACGGGGAGCGGGCGCGGTTCGGCAAGATCATCAACGACATGGTGGCATCCGGTGAACTGAAAGCGCCGGTCGTCATCGGACGCGACCATCTGGACTCCGGTTCGGTCGCTTCCCCGAACCGCGAGACGGAATCAATGAAAGACGGTTCGGATGTCGTGTCCGACTGGCCGATCCTCAATGCGCTCGTCAATGCGGTCGGCGGTGCGACCTGGGTGTCGGTCCATCACGGGGGCGGCGTCGGGATGGGCTATTCCCAGCATGCCGGCATGGTCATCGTGGCGGACGGAACGAAAGAGGCAGAGGCCCGCCTGGAACGCGTGCTCACATCCGACCCGGGCATGGGCATCGCCCGCCACGCCGACGCTGGATACGAACTCGCCATCCGGACGGCAAACGAAAAAGGCGTCCGGATCCCGATGCTGAAAGGGGAAGAAAAGTCATGAACAAACGGCCGGTCTGGATCAAGCACGCCGCCCAGCTCGCGACCATCGCGGGCGGGACGGCGCCGAGGATCAAGGAAGGCATGTCCGATCTTGGCATCATTGAAGATGGAAGCGTCTGGATCGAAGACGGAGAAATCCGGGCAGTCGGGACAACCGCTGAACTGGAGGAGCGGTACGGCAGCCGGGCGGGAGACGCAGAGATCGTGGATGCGTCCGGCCGGCTTGTGACGCCGGGGCTCATCGATCCGCACACGCACGTCGTTTACGGCGGCAGCCGGGAAAAGGAGTTTGAAATGCGCCTGGAGGGCGCGACTTACATGGAAATCATGAATGCGGGCGGCGGGATTCATGCCACGGCCCGCATGACGCGCGAAGCGACCGAAGAGGAACTGTTCGAACAGTCGTGGAAGCGGTTGGATTCCTTCCTTTCGCACGGCGTGACGACTGTGGAAGGCAAAAGCGGCTACGGGATGGACCTTGAAACCGAGCTCAAGCAGCTCCGCGTCATGAGGGAACTGAACGAGCGGCACCCGGTCGACCTCGTCCCGACATTCATGGGCGCGCATGCCGTGCCGCTGGACTGGAAGGGGCGAGAAGACGAATTCGTTGACCTGCTTATCCGGGAAATGCTGCCGAAAGTGGCGGAGGAAAAGTTGGCGCAGTTCAATGACGTCTTCTGCGAGGTCGGCGTCTATACGCCCGATCAGACAAGGAAGATTCTTGAAGCGGGCAAGGCTCACGGCCTCATTCCCAAAATCCATGCAGATGAAATCGAGCCGTATGGCGGTGCGGAACTTGCGGTCGAAGTCGGGGCAATTTCCGCGGAACACCTGCTGAAGGCATCGGATGAAGGAATTCGCAAAATGGCGGAGGCGGGAACGATCGCCTGCCTGCTTCCCGCGACTGCGCTGTTCCTCCGCGAAGAAGCGGCGAGGGGCCGGGACATGGTCGACGCGGGCGTGCCGGTCGCGATTTCGACCGACTGCAATCCGGGTTCGTCGCCGACGACTTCGATGACGCTTGTTATGAACCTCGCCTGCATTTCGATGCGGATGACGCCGGCAGAGGCGCTCGTCGCCGCTACACTGAACGCCGCCTGTGCGATCGGCATGGAAAGGCGGGTCGGCTCAATCGAGGAGGGCAAACAGGCCGACCTTGTCATGTGGGATGTCCGGAACTACCAGGAACTGCAATACCTGTTCGGCGCCAATCATGTGGATAAGGTATGGAAGAAAGGCGAAACCGTCGTCAGCAAAGAAGGGGAAATCCGGACCCAATTCGTGCGGGCGTGAAGAAGCGGGCCGGCTGTTATGCCGGTCCGCTTTAATCAAGAAAAATAAAAAAGAGCGCCAGGGAGGCGCTTCCGGTTAAAATGCTGCCTCTCCGGTGAGGGAGCGCCGCATCATCTCTTTTTCCAGCAGGTTGATAAAGCATTGATTCATTCCATGAGCGATAGCGGTGATATAAGTTTCAAACAGTTGATCGTCCGTCAGCATGTTCACAGCTCTCACCTCCGCGAAAGGATTCTTGCCTTCTTGCAAGTTCTACTTTATCAGACAATGTGGAAGGGAACAATCGTTCCGTTATCCACAAAAATCAGTGGATAACCTGTGGATGGTTTGTGTAAACCGCTCCGATGCTATTGATTAACGGTGTGGACAGTGTGGGTGAAGTTATCCACAGAGTCTGGATAAGTCGAATTTTGTCGAAAGATTTTCCTGACCGGCAAGTGGTCCCGGCCCGTTTGTCCACATAAAATGAGGGTTGCACGCCGTGGAAGCAACGCCGAGTGTTAAAATGAACAGGGAACCAACTCAAGAAAACGGGAGGGAATGGGATGAACGAATTTCTGCAGGCAAGAGAGGAAGAGATGCTCGGGCTGCTGGAGCAGCTTGTCAACATCGACTCCGGATCCCGCAACAAACAGGGGATCGACCAGATTGGGGAGATTCTGAAGGAAGAGTACATAGCACTCGGTTTTGATGTGCAGACGATCGAAGAGGAGATCCAGGGGAATCACCTCGTCATCCGTCATCCGGATGCAAAAGAGCCGGAAATCCTGATTGTTGCCCATATGGACACCGTGTTCCGCGATGGTACGGCGGCGGTACGTCCTTTTTCTATCGTCGACGGCGTTGCGCACGGCCCCGGCGTGGTGGACATGAAGGCGAGCCTCGTCTCTCTGTTATTCGCGGTGAAGGCCCTTTCGGATTCCGGCCGGCCGGGAATCGAGAATATTGAAATCCTGCTGACGAGCGACGAGGAAATCGGCTCGATCACCGCACGTCCGCTCATCGAAGCGCACACCGAAGGGAAAAAAGCCGCACTGATCATGGAGCCGGCCCGAAAAGACGGCTCTCTCGTCAGCGGACGCAAGGGCGGAGGCGACTACGCCATCCGGGTGCACGGCGTCGCGGCACATTCCGGCATCGAACCGGAAAAGGGGAGAAGCGCGGTCGAAGAGCTTGCCCATAAAATCATCAAGCTCCACGCGCTGACAGATCCTGAAGAAGGCATCACGGTCAACGTCGGCATCATTGAAGGCGGGGACGCCACGAATGTCGTCACGCCGGAAGCGGTCGCCTGGGTGGACATCCGGACGACCAAACTTTCACAGGCAGATCTGCTTGACCGCAAAATCCGGGAAATCTGTGCCGTGCCGGACGTGGAAGGCACGACGATCACCGTCGAAGGCTCTATCGACCGCCCGCCGATGGAACGCACCGAGGGAACGGCACGGCTCGTTGAACTCATCAAAGGCATCGGCAAGGACATCGGCATCGATGTGACCGACACAAAAACGGGCGGAGGCGGAGATGCTTCCTATACATCCGCGGCCGGTGTCCCGACCATCGACGGACTCGGCCCGGTCGGCGGCAACGCCCACCGCGATGACGAATATATGGAAGTCGCCACATTCGTCCCGCGCTGCCGTCTGCTTGCCGAAACGATCGCCAAGCTGTCGGAGTGAGGCGGAGGGAGGCTGTGTTTCGCCTTTCTTAACATTCGCGGGTGTATGCTTAACATTCAGCGCGTATTTCTTAACATTCAGGCCGCTTTGCTTAACATTCGCTCAAAACCACAAAAAAACCGTCGCACCGGAAACACCGGGCGGCGGTTTTTGAACAGAATTATTTACGTTTCGTCAGGCGGCCGAGCAGGAATGCACAGGCGGCAAGTCCGATGACGGCATTCGTCTTCGGCGTGAACACTTGCTTCGCGACCAGGTTCAGGTTCTGCGGGCGCTCGGCGAGACGGCGCATGAAGTAGCCGAACCAGTCATTGCCGAACGGCACGTAAGTCGTGAAGTTGTAGCCTTCGGATGCGAGCTTGAGCTGCAGGTCTTTGCGGAAGCCGTACAGCATCTGGAATTCGAACTTGTCGCGCGGAACGTCGTGCTCCACGACGAACTTCTTCACATGGTCGATGATTTTGTCGTCATGCGTTGCGATCGATGTAAACTTCCCGTTGAGAAGGTGGTATTCGATCAGCTCGATGTAGTTGCGGTCGATGTCCGCTTTGTCGGTGTACGCATACTCGGCAGGTTCCTTGTAGGCGCCTTTGACGAGGCGGAGACGGAAGTCTTTGTATTTGCGGACGTCTTCTTCGGCGCGGTAGAAGTACGCCTGGATGACAGTGCCGACATTATCATAGTTTTTGTGCAGCTCATCCAGCAGGTCGAATGAAGGCTGGAGGCGTGCATGGTCTTCCATGTCGATGTTGATGAAGATGTCATGCTCTGCGGCAGCGGCAACAATTTCCTCCAGGTTTTCAAAGCAGAATTCCCGGTCGATGTCGAGGCCGAGCTGGGATGGCTTCAGCGAAATGTGTGCGTCGACGCCGTTTTCGTGGATGGCGCGGATCACGTCAAGAATCTGTTCCTTCGCCATGACGGCTTCATCGCGTTCATAAACGAATTCGCCGAGATTATCGACGGTTGCAGAGATACCGTGTGCGTTGAGTTCACGAATCGTCTGGATCGTCTCAGGAAGGTTCGTCCCGGCGACGACGGTTTGCGCGCCGAGCTTTAGGCCATATTTCTTTGCGGCCGTGTTCAGCAACTGATTCTGGGAAAGACCGATGAAAAGTTCTTTGAGCATTTCAAGATCTCCTTGCTGGTGGATTTGATTTTATGTGTAAAGTATATCACACCATTCAGGCATAGGAGAGTTTCTGAAATCGGCTGACTATTGGTGCTTTTTGGGGTCGTCGAAGAACGCCGGCCCCTTGATGACGGCCGGCGTTTTGGAGAAGTCATCCATTCAATTCAACCCGTGGGACACCATTCCGTCCGCGACTTTCCGGAAGCCGGCGATGTTGGCGCCGGCCATCAGGTTGCCGGCAAAGCCGTACTGTTCGGCGGTTTCCACACAGTTTCGGTGGATTTCCTGCATCACAAGGTGTAGCTTCTCGTCAACTTCCTCTTCAGTCCAGGAATAGCGCATGCTGTTTTGGGACATCTCCATTGCGGAAACGGCGACGCCGCCGGCATTGGCGGCTTTGGCCGGACCGAACAGGATGCCGTTTTCGATGAACCGGTCGATCGCTTCCTGGTCGCACGGCATGTTGGCGCCTTCCGCGACGGCAATCACGCCGTTCTCGATGAGCCGTGCGGCTGCCTCTTCGCTCAGTTCGTTCTGAGTTGCGCACGGAAGGGCCAGATCGCACGGAAGCGTCCAGATTCCTTCGCAACCTTCCATGTAAGTGGCTTCCGGATGGAAATCAAGATAGTCCTTGATCCGCCGGCGCTCGACCTCCTTCAGCTGCTTCACAGTGTCGAGGTTGATGCCTGATGGGTCGTGGATGAAACCGTTGGAATCGCTGCACGCGATGACGTCCGCCCCAAACTCGATCGCTTTTTCCATCGCGTAGATCGACACATTCCCGGATCCGGACACGATGGTCTGCTTGCCTTCAAGGCTGTGGCCGTTGTTCGCCAGCATTTCCGCCGTGAAATAGACGAGTCCGTAGCCGGTCGCCTCCTTGCGGCCGAGGCTGCCGCCGTTTGCCGGATCCTTGCCGGTGAAGACACCCGCCTCATAGGCGTTTCGTAGCCGCTTATACTGTCCGAACATATAGCCGATTTCCCGCTTGCCGACACCGATGTCGCCGGCGGGGACGTCGGTATCCGGACCGATGTGCTTCCAGAGTTCATTGATGAAGCTCTGGCAGAAGCGCATGATTTCCCGGTCGGATTTTCCTTTCGGGTCAAAGTCGGCTCCGCCTTTTCCTCCGCCGATCGGCAGGCCGGTGAGGGCATTTTTAAAGATCTGTTCGAAGCCGAGGAATTTGATGATGCTGTCGTTGACTGATGGATGGAAACGGATCCCGCCTTTGTAAGGCCCGAGCGTGCTGTTGTACTGCACCCGGTAGCCGCGGTTCACGTGCACTTTCCCGCTATCGTCTTCCCACGTCACCCGGAAGGAAATGACCCGTTCAGGCTCGACGATCCGTTCCAGAATGCCATCACGGATATATTCCGGATGCTGTGCGAAGACGGGGCGGAGGGAGTCGAAGATTTCACGGACGGCCTGAAGGAATTCTTTCTGTCCGGGATTCCGGCGCTTCACAAGCTCGTAAACGTGGTGGACATAGTCATTGGCCGTCCGGCGGGTGTCTTCCATGGCGTCTCGTGTGATTTGCATGGTGCATCTTCCTTTCCCTTTAGGAAATAAAAAAGGAACCACCAGGGGATCCTTCCTGTTTCCATTGTGATCTCGTTATCGCAGAATACGAATCGGATTTCATAATTATACATCAATTCGCAAGGAGGCACAATATAGAATATTCGAATAGTTGAAAAGGAGATACACATACAGTCAATCTTTCGCCACAAAGGCCGCTCAGCCGGCAGGGTTTTCAGGGTTTTCAAGAATCCGGAGCGTCAGGCTTTTCACGTCGACTGCGGTCTTTTCCTTGATGACGTCCTGGACGATTACATCGCGGAAGTAGTCGACACTTGTCCTGAGCGGCATGGCAAGGATCTTTTTCAGCGCAATTTCATACATCTGCACAAAATCCGGCTCGGTGTTGCCGCGTTTGAGCTCGGCGTAGGCTTCGTAAAACTGGTCAAGCTTGTCGGCGAGCTCCAACAGTCGGCCTTCCAGTGTGCCGTCTTTTCCTTCCTTCATCCGGTGGAAAAAGATGTCCTGGAATTCCCCGGGGATTTCGCGGTGGATGAACTTCTCCATCATCTTTTCCTCGACGGTCGCAAGCATCTGTTTGAGCTCGGGGGAAGAGTGCTTGACCGGTGTTTTGATGTCTCCGATGAATACTTCCGCGAAGTCATGGTTGATCGTCTTTTCATAAAGTGATTTCCAGTTGATGGAGGCCCCGTTCATTTCCTCGAGTGTGGCGAAAAACATCGCATACTGGGAAACTTTCCAAGAGTGGGCTGCGACATTATGTTCTTCAAATTTGAATTTACCCGGTGCACGGATGATCCGTTCCAAGTCGTTCATGCTGGCGAAAAAAGTGTGGATGCCCATTGGCAGTCCCCTTTCCATTGTTTGTTTTTGAATAGTAAAAAGCGCCGCCAGCTGCGGGCGGCGCTTTAACATTACGCATTGTCCTGTGCGACCAGAACGAGTTTGCCTTCATCCAATACTTTTTCGTATTGGTCGGCTTCCTGTGTGGAAAGGCCGACGCCTTCGAATTCGGAACGAAGCTCATCGCCGCGCTTGGCGACGAAGTTTTTCATCGTCTGGAAGAAGCCGGTTTCGCCGATGCCCGGCGTTTCGACGTCCAGCGCCTTCGCAAGGTCATCTTCGCGCTCTTCGTAGTGCGCAAACAGATAAATGTCATCTTTGTCATAGCCCTGATTCACAAGCTTCTCGATTTCATCACGTGCCTGCACACCGTTTTCGACTGATAGAATTTTAACCATTCAAGAATCCCTCCTGTTTGAGTTCATGCTTATCTTTACCCGGCCGTCAGAGGGATAAACGCCGTTTCAAGCCCAGTGGTCTTCACACCCCGTCATCCGGTTTCGGAGTTTCCGGAGTAGCCGTTCGCGCCTTTTTTTGACGCCCGACACGGAAATCCCCTCGAGGCGGGCAATTTCTGCCTGGGACAGCCGCAGTTCAAACAGCCGGTGCAGGAAAAGGCGTTCAGCTTCATCCAGCCCGGAAACGGCCAGGCGGAGCGCATCCATCCGCGGGTCGCCGTGCTCTGCGCCCGGCGCATCGGCCCATCCCGCCAGGCGCTCGAGCGTTTCTCCTTCGACCGCCGTGAACGACTCACCGTAGCGCGATTCTTTTTTTAATTCGTCCAGCATCGCCCCGCGGATGGTCCGATGGGCGAACGGCGCAAAGTGGCCGCGGGACGGATCATATTTTCCAAGTGCCGTCCACAGCGCAAGTCGTGCCGCCTGTCGGAAATTCTCGTGGTCGCGGCGGATATGAAGCAGACGCAGCATCGACGAAATCATCGGTTCGTATTGTAGAAGCGTTTCTTCCGTTTTCATAGTGAGGGCCTTTCCGGCCGTGCACGGTTCCTTTGAATTCCCGGGTGACTTGATCGTAACCCGCGGCGGTGGGAGGGGCGAACGGCCGTTTCGGCGCACTGACCCTTCAAATCATCGGTTCGCATACTGTGTTCCGGCCGAATGGATGTGCGGAACCGGTCCGTTCCGAGGCGAAAGTGACGAAAGCCATCGATTTGCAAGAAAAGACGCGGACCGGCAGACGTGCATGCGGTTCCGGCGGTTATCTCTTTGTGAGGCGGGTAGAGGATAAAGTGAATGAAAAATTCCGCTGGAAAGGGATGAAGGCAAACATGGACGTGCAGGTGCGATCGTTTTTCCTGAAGGACGACGGGCGGGTGCCGAACAATCCGGACTTGCCGGTCATTTTCTATCAGAATGCGTATGACGGGGATCCGGGGCCGGGGCCGGACTCGATCCGCGGCTCCTTCTCCGGCCACGGCTGGACGAACAGTTGGGAAGGGGACGTTTTTGACTATCATCATTACCACACGAACACACACGAAGTGCTCGGCGTCGTGAGAGGGACGGCCGAGATCCTCCTCGGCGGAGATGCGGGCGAGCGGCTTGAATTGAAGCCGGGGGACGTGGTGCTGCTGCCGGCGGGCACGGCCCACAAGAAACTGGAGTCATCGGACGATTTTCAAGTGGTCGGCGCTTATCCGGACGGCATGGAGCCGGACCTGAAAGAGCGCGACCCCGCTGAAAAGGCGGCGGCGAAAAACACGATCTCCAACGTGCCGGTCCCTGAACAGGATCCGGTGTTCGGCGACGACGAACAAAGCCCGATGTTCCATAAGTGGATCAAATGACAAAGAAGCCCGCAGCGCCGGATCCAACGGCCGTTGCGGGCTTTGATTGTGGTGACAGGAGGGGGAAGATGACTCCGGCTCGAACCGGAAGCTTCATGAATCCACTCACTCCGCCAACGCACTCACTCCATTGCCCGATGAATCCCCACGCTGCGCAAGCACCACGGTTTGTGTCCGGGAACTCTATCAAAAGTGGCGCGAGTGGCGCAAGTTTGGACCTGAGTGGCGCAAGTTGGGCTCCGAGTGGCGCAAGTTTGAGCGCGAGTGGCGCAAGTTTCAACCCGAGTGGCGCAAGTTGGCGTTGCGGGCGTGAAAGAGGGGAGCCAATCCCGTATAATTGAAGAAAGAAAGGGGGGAGCGACATGGACGAACGGGAAAACCGGGCAACGGGACTGGCTGCCGGACCGTATCCGGACTGGCCGGAGGCCGGGGGATGGCTGGCCCGCCGGAAGCGCCGTGAGGAATTGCTCGATTATTATTATCCGAAGGGCCAGTTCGAGAAGGAGGCCCGGCGTGAGATGAAGACGGTGCTCGCAGAATTCGAGGAGCGTTTCCGGAAATGGTACCCGTCGCTCCCCGACCCGGATTTCATTCAGCTCTACAGGGACAAGCCGGCATACCATGCGCGCAAGGAAGATGTGCGGCACGCGGTCCGGCTCTACCGGGCCAAGGGCATCGGCTGGGGAAAGCTCCAAAAGATCCAGGAGGCGCTCGACCTGTATTATTTGATGGAGGCACAATCGGCGTATTTCAAGCGGGAAGTCGACAAGGCGGCGAACGCCCAGAAGTGGATCGGTGAAGATCATTTCAGCGGCTTCTTCCCGGAAGTGGCCGACGCAATGCAGGACCGGCTGAAAGGGCTCGTCCGGAGCGGGTTCGACACTCTGCTGAAACTTCAGGAACAGCAGAACCAGGCCGAAGCGACGGTGAAGCGTCTCGCCGCCGGCAAAGGGGATCTGTGGGCGCGGGCCGCGGAACTTGCCGGAGACCTGCTGCTTTACCCGCTCAAGCAAATCGGCAAGGGGAGCAACGGAAAGAGGCACTGACCGGCACTGAAATAAAATGACCCCCCGTCCGCTCTGTGCAGACGGGGGGTCTTCTTGGATTCATTCATTTTCCTGCTGTTCGTCATATTCGCGCCGGGCATCTTCCACGACCTGCCGAAGCTGGTCTTCCGGAACACCGCGCAAGTAGTAGGCGACGGCGGCTTTGCCGATCGCGTAAGTACCGCCGCTCGCAATTCCGGCGCTGATCGCAGAACCGGCGCCGGGGAAGAGGAGATTGGCGAATTTGCTTCCCTGCTGGGCGATCATTCGGAGCGTGAAGCCGGTTGCCCCGATGCCGCCGAGCGACACGAGCAGCTCCCGGGCCGTTCGGAATTCCAGTTCCCTTCCAGACAGATAGGCGATGATCATCAGAAGGATCGATTGCAGGGTCAGGAGGACGGCGATGTCCGTTGCAATGATCGGACTGAGGGCGACCGTCGCGCTGAGTGCAGAGAAGATCTTGATGAACCGCTCAGAGATCCGCATGGCGACCCGGTTCAGGCGGACGGTGAGCCCAAGGTGGATCGCCGCCCGCACGTCCAGATTCTCTTCCAAAAAATCCAGCAGTTCCTCGATTCCGCGCCGGCCGTCAAACGCGATCCTCGGTCCGCCGCCGTCTTCTTCTGGACGCTCCCATTCAATATAGGAAGACACCGGCAGGATGGCCGTCGCTTCCAGCCCGTGCTCATCGAAGATCCGTGCGAGCTGTGCCTTTTTCTCGCTGATCAGGTTCAATTTTTCAACCGGATAGCCATCCGGTTCTTTGATTCTCGACGGATTCAGCTCATCGATATGGGTGAGGATCGCGACGAGCGGCAGATCTCCGCCTGTCTTGTCCATCAGTTTTTTCGTCGCGATGACGTCTTTGTCGATATGGCCGCGCTCTGTCGCTTTCTGCAAAAACAGCAGGGCATCCGGCCGGAATTCCCGGACGACTTCGGTGAGTTCATCTTCCGCTTTCGTGTTGAATGTTTCCGACTCGCCGATCCCGCGTGTGTCGATCACTTCGAAATACACCTGTCCGTCGGCTTCATATGTGAATTTTCGGGCTTCCTTCGTCCCGATCTCCACGTCGCTCACTTCCGCAAGATACTTGCCGCTCATCGCGTTGACGAGGCTGCTTTTTCCGACGCCGGTCCGTCCGACGAGGACAAACCGCGGCGGACGCGGATTTTTCAACCCTTCCAGCAGATCGCCGAGGTCCTCATCATCCGTGATGGCCTCGATCAGCTTCTTGCGTTGCTTGTCCGACACCAGATTTCCCGGGACCTTCTGCAGCAGATCCTCTATGTAATTGTTCAGATTCCCGATGTGGGTGAGGCGCTTCTGCATTTCTTCAAATTTCGGATTCATTTCCGCCCATCCTCCCGTCCATTCATTTACTCCATTATGTCCCTATACCCGGCAAACGCGCCAACAAGACATGCCGCGACGCAGAACTGACACGGGAACGGTTGTTTTTTGAATTAAAACCTGTGTGGCGGACGCTGTTGTGCTAAGTGCGACGGTTGCTGTAAGTGCGAACTCCCCGCGCTAAGTGCGAAATGGTTGCTGTAAGTGCGAAAACCCTGCTCTAAGTGCGAACCGGTCGCTGTAAGTGCGAACTTCCTGCTCTAAGTGCGAAATGGTTACTGTAAGTGCGAAAACCCTGCTCTAAGTGCGAAATGGTTACTGTAAGTGCGATTTCCTCACTCTAAGTGCGAACCGGTTGCTGTAAGTGCGAACTCCCCGCGCTAAGTGCGAACCGGTTGCTGTAAGTGCGAAAACCCTGCTCTAAGTGCGAAATGGTTACTGTAAGTGCGAACTCCCTGCTCTAAGTGCGAAATGGTTACTGTAAGTGCGATTTCCTCACTCTAAGTGCGAACCGATCCCTGTAAGTGCGAACTCCCCGCGCTAAGTGCGAAATGGTTGCTGTAAGTGCGAAATCCCTGCTCTAAGTGCGAACCGGTCGCTGTAAGTGCGAACTTCCTGCTCTAAGTGCGAAATGGTTACTGTAAGTGCGATTTCCTCACTCTAAGTGCGAACCGATCCCTGTAAGTGCGAACTCCCCGCGCTAAGTGCGAACCGATCCCTGTAAGTGCGAACTCCTCGCGCTAAGTGCGAAACAGTCGCTGGAAGGGCGATTTCCCAGCGTGTTGACCCTGGACGTAGAAGTGTTCATCGCATCCGTGGGTCTTCAATGCACGCTGCCGTTTTGCGGGAAGCAAGATGAACGGGCAACCCGAAAAAACCGCCCCGGCGCGGAAGCACCGGGGCGGCTGGGCCGTCAGGAGAAGTTCACGTCCTGCGGCGGCTGGCCTTTTTTATTCATGACGCGCATTGAGTCGGGTTCGATCTTCAGGATGACGAGGTCCGGGTCGTTTGGACCGTCGAACCAGCCCTTCATCGCATCGTTCCATACTTTGTCGATGAGTCCCTTGTCGTCCGTCACTGAAGCGGATCCGGATATCTCCAGGAATTCATCTCCAAATCCTTCTCCGTCATACCCGATCAAAATATGAGTATGCGGGTTGGCTTCGAGTTCGTCGACTTTGTCGGTCTTCTTCGAGGTGGCCGTATACATCGTGAAGCCGTCGTTGAAGAATGTCATGTAGCGGCTGAACGGCTTGCCGTCCTGGACCGTCGCCATCGTTCCGATCATGCTTTCATCGAGGATCTTCTTCGCTGTTTCTTTTGCGGACATGCTAGCGCCTCCTGTCTGATTCCATTCTCCAGTAATCTTCCCTCCGGAGAGCATGATTAAACGGGGCGGTCACTTGTCCCGGTCTTCGTAGAACACCTTGAAGTCCGGGTCGACGGTTCCGATGTTCAGGTAGCGGGCTTTGTAATCCCGCAGCAGGGCAAAGAACTTCTTGCTCAGGAACAGGAGCACGACCAGGTTGATGAACGTCGGGATGGCCGTCGTGATGTCCGCGAAATACCAGACATATTTGCCCGGCAGCTGATAAAACACCGCATAGATGACGAGCAGCAGGCCGGGAAGCGGATAGATCCATTTGAACAGGAACAAAATCCGGTTTTTTGCCTGGATGCTGCGGTCGGTCGAGAAGATGTGGCGCAGAAGAACTTCATAATACGTATACCAGCCGGTTGTGGTGGTGAGCCCGAACAGGAAGACAGACACCGTGATGATGTAGCGGCCGGCAGACCCCACGCCTTCCTCGAATGCCGCGAGCGTCAGGGTGGCGCCGTCGAGCCCGGTTGACCAGACGCCGGTCACAATGATGGTCAGTGCCGTAATCGAACAGATGATGATTGTGTCGATGAATACCTCGGCAGCGCCCCACAGCCCTTGTTTGACCGGGTGGCTGGTTTTCGCGGTGGAATGGATCATCGGGGAAGTTCCCCATCCGGCCTCGTTGCTGTAGACCGCGCGGGCAACGCCCATCTGGATGACTTGTGCAATCGCAGCTCCCGTAAATCCGCCGACAGCGGCCATGCCGGTGAAGGCACTGTTAAAAATCATCTTGAAAACCGGAATGATTTCAGAGGCGTTTGAGAAAATGATGAACAGCCCCGCCAGCAGGTAAAACGCGCACATGAATGGAATAATCTTCGAAGCGGTTTCGCCGATCCGCTTGATCCCGCCGAGAATGATGATGTAAATGCCAATCACATAAATGAGGGCGGACGGGATAAGTCCGAAACCGAATGTCGAATCAATCGCCTCGGCGACCGTATAGTTTTGAAGCGTGATGAAGAAGGTTGCGAAAATGCCGAAGCCGAACAGGATGGCGGGGATTTTCCACCATTTGATGTTGTGCTCCTCGCCGAGTCCTTTTTGCATGTAGTACGTCGGACCGCCGTACGGGTCCCCTTTTTCGTCAGAGTTCCGGTAATGCACGGCAAGCGTGACTTCAACCATTTTGGTCATCATTGAAAACAGGGCAGTGAGCCACATCCAGAAAACCGCTCCCGGTCCGCCGACCGCGATCGCCGTCGCCACGCCGCCGATGTTTCCGACGCCGACGCTGCCGCCGATGGCAGTTGCTACAGCCTGGAACGGTGTGAGAATGCCTTTCTCCGATTCTGATTCCTTGCGGTCCTTCTTGGAAAATACTTTGCCGAATGTAGCCTTAAAGATATGTGGCAAGTGTGTGATCTGGAACACCTTACTGCCGACCGTAAAATAAAGTGCCACGAACAATACCGTAAAGATGAGCGGCAACCCCCAGAGCCACC
Source organism: Bhargavaea ullalensis (assembly GCF_042432615.1). Classification (NCBI taxonomy): domain Bacteria; kingdom Bacillati; phylum Bacillota; class Bacilli; order Caryophanales; family Caryophanaceae; genus Bhargavaea; species Bhargavaea ullalensis. The sequence goes on along the minus strand of NZ_JBHLWY010000018.1, from coordinate 30,686 downwards.
CGACGATCTTTTCCAAAATCTGCTCCATTCTGCCTTCCCCCTTTGTCTCCTTCAGTTATCCGCTTTGTCTTGGGTGCCTGCATTCTATGGCGAATGATTCTCCCGCATAATTGTTTTCGGGATTAGACAATATAATAGCGTTCTTTCGACAAGAAAGGTAACGTTAATTGAATTATCAAAACAAATAGGTATTAAGTCATGGGTTCGCGCCCCAAAAAGCACCCCGGTCGCCTGGGCGAGGGGTGCAAGAGTGGTACATATGGGGGGACTGCCGGGATGGCGGAGAATTGAAAAGCCCCCGGCGGAAACTGTTTCTTTACTTCGTCATATAAAGCGAAATGACTTTGGCGGCGTGGGCGCGCTTGGCCTGCCCTTTCGGATTGAAGTGGCTGCTTGGTTCGCCGGTCATAAAACCGAGTTCATAGGCGATGCTCACTTCTTCTTTGAACCAAGGCGCAACTTTGTCGAAGTCCGGATAATCCGGCGTTTTCGTGGCTTCGTGTTCCTTGCCGGTCTTGACGTTATAAGCCCGGACGATCATGGCCGCCATCTGTTCGCGGCTGATCGGAACGGCAGAGCCGAAGGTTTCCGGTGTCTTGACGGTGATGCCTTTTTCGATGGCAATGGCGAGTTCCTCGTTGAACGGTTTCGTGCCGTCACTCAGGCCGAGCGAGCGGACCGTCATCGACATGAACTGTCCGCGTGTGATCTGTTTTTCGGGCTTGAACGTGCCGTCCGGATAGCCGGTGATGACTTTCATCGAAGATAGATGGTCGATGTATTCTTTCGCCCAATGCTTGGTGCTGACATCGGTGAACGACTTGACCGGTTCTGGAGCGGGGATTTTCTTGCCGCTCAGGTCGATCTTGAAAATGCCGAATCCGTCTTTGTCTTTCTCGCCCGTGTAAGTGATGTTGCCCGATTCTTTCGCGAACTTTTCCGCAACCGGGCTGGAGATGAACGTCACGTTCGGATTGCCTTCGAGCGGTGCGATTGACCAGTTGCTGTCGGCGGAAGGATTGATCTCGCCTTGGTCTTTGATATAGTCCATCAGTGCCTGGCGATTCTCGTCTGCAGAATCAACGATGAGCGGGGCACCGTCGATATGCGGGAAGTATCCGCCGCCGCTCTGACGATAGTTGTTCATGACCACGACGAATTCCTGATCATCCGCGACCGGCTTGCCTTCAAACTTCAGGTCCACTACGCGTGATGAATCCGGATTGGTGGTTTTTCCGCCGGTGTCATATTTTGCGGGTTTCGTTACATCGATCTGATAGGTGACGCCGTCCACGACATCAAAGTTGTAGGAACGGAAGTCCGGATTGAGCAGCGGCTGCTCTTTGTCAGATGACGGATCGATTGTATTGAAGTTCGCGGCAGAACGGTCGATGTAATCACGCAGCTGGCTGCCGGTAAGGAGGATCGCCTTCAGCGTATTGTCGTGGAGATAAAGGTCGCCTGCACTCCGGATCGTCAGATCGCCTGCCGGGATATCGGTGTATTCGGTCACGCCGTTGCGGCCGCCCGCTTTGAACGGAGCACCGACAGAGAGGATCGGTGTGTTTTTGTACTCGGGCTTGTTGAGCTCGATGAACTTTTTCGCATAGGCTTTCTGGGCTTCCGTCACGATTTGGATGGACGGATCGTCCTGGACGAGTGAGAAGTAGCTGTGGATCGGCGCAGTCGTCGTGCCGAGCTTCCGGTTTGTGTATTCCACAACTTTTTCATGTTCAGCCTGCAAAGCTTTCTTGAGTTCAGCGTCTTCCTCAAAGTCGGTGACCGGCTGGACTTTGGACTGTCCGTCGGCCACTTTCCAGCCGTCGGTGTCCGGTTTGATGGTCAGGTCAATTACGCCGAGAAACGCACCGCCGTATCCTGCTTCCACGGCAGGCACACCGTTGATCGTTCCCTTCTCTGCATCAATGGAAACGACCGGCTTGTCGCCGTCCATGAACTTGGAGGCCAGTGCAGCACCCTCCTCGGCCGGGAATACATCATGCCCGTGACCGAAGGCGATGGCATCAATGCCGTCCACCAGGCTGAGCGGCAGTACCGCGTTTTCTTCAAGCGGGTTATCGGACCCTGCATCGGCGTCAAAGCCGGAATGGGTGAGTGCGATGACGATGTCCGCGCCTTTTTCCTTCATCTCAGGAACATATTTTTCGGCGGATTCAATGATGCCTTTTGTGACGACTTTGCCATCGAGGTGGCCCTTGTCCCACATCGTGATCTGCGGCGGCACAAAGCCGATATAGCCGATTTTGATCGTCTGTTCTTTGCCGGATTCATCGGTCACGACTTTGTCCTGGATGTCGTATGGCCTGAACATGAGCTCATCATTGTCAGGATTGTCGTCCCCGTCGTCCTTGTAAACGTTCGCGCTCAAGTACGGGAAGTCCGCCTTGCCGTACGTCTTCGCCTGGAAGTCGAGGCCGTAGTTAAACTCGTGATTGCCGAGCGTGACAGCGTCATACTTCATGGCGTTGAATGCCCGGATCACCGGGTGCACGCCGTCTTCGTCAACCGGATCGACCGTTGCGAAATAGGTGCCGAGCGGGGTTCCCTGAATCGTGTCGCCTCCGTCAACGAGGACGGAGTTCTTCACTTCGCCGCGCGCCTTTTCAACGGCAGAAGCCACTTTCAACAGACCGATTTTTTCGTTGACCGTCCCCTTGTAATAATCATAGCTGAACACATTCGAGTGGGTGTCTGAAGTCTCGAGAATGCGCAGTTTGATCGTGCTGTCTTGCTGAGGAGCGGCAGCGGATGCAGGGGCAACCGTTCCGAGGAGCATGCCCGCGGAAAGGAGAAGCGAACCGGCGGCCGGAACAACTTTTTTCTTATGTTTCAATGTATTTCCTCCCGTCAAAATATTCCTATCAATAATAGTTTATCATGCTGCTTTCAACGGTTCTATAGCAGGTTTCAGTTTTGTGGAAGGCGCTCAACTATATTAGAATTAATTCGCTCAGGAAGGATCGTTGATGGACAAAGATTTGGGTGATTCAATGAAGGAGGGGACCTTTTTTGCTTCAAGAAAAAGATGTCATTGTTTTAAGGAAACCGTTTGAATCGGGGCGGCAGAGTCCAAAAGCATTGGGGGGATCCTTTTCCTTTTTGCATTTTTCCATGCAGGCCTGTTTGCATTAGAATATTACGTGGCGGCGGATCGAACGATCCATCCCATAAAGAGCAGATTCTGATAACGCATTTTTGGATTACGGTTTTCCTTTCTGTATCGGCATTGGTGTTTTCCTTGCCGCCCGTTTATAAGAAAGCAGAGCGCCTTCAGTATTTAATCTTGATCAGTCAGAACACAGCAGGCGCCATCCTTCCGATCAGTGCGCTCTTCATCATGGGAAATGAACGTTCAAATGCCACGGCTTCTTCCACTTTGACTGCCACATGGGTGGTGCTTTTTGCGGGTTCGCTTATTTTTGCGTTGACGGCCATTCGCTTTTGGAAAAAGCTTGCTAGAGGTGACTATAGGGAAGGCACAAAGGCGGACAGACAGAGGAAAGCTTTGGAGTATAGATCTTTTGCACCAATAGCCACAGTTGCCGGACTTGGTCTATTCTTTGTTTTGCAATACATGATCAGAATGTCGGGTTGGGCAAGCTTGGAAGACATGATTTTAATTGTGATCGGCATCGGTGTTTTCTTTGCGATGATGTTTGTACTGCCGGAACAACTGTTTATCCTTTACTGCAAGTATCGCTTTAACAGCTTCAACTTTAATGAATCCGGCAGTCTGAATCGATTAAAGGAGATTAACTGAGCGCGTTGACAGATTCGGCTCGGTGTACGGGAAGGAGGCAATAGCTTTTGCTACAAGAGAAAGATGTTTACGTCTTTAGAAAACCGCTTGAATCCGGCAGGCAAAGTCCGCAGAATCTCGCCGGAAACATGGTGATGGCAGCATTTCTTCAGGCAGGTATGTTTGCTGGAGAATATTTCATATTGGGATATACGTCCAATCATCCTTGGAAGGAGCAGATTTTGACGCTTCATTTCTGGTTCACTTCCATTTTGATTTCCCTCTCGCTGCTCTATTCAATTCCTGCCGTGTACAGGAAAAGCGAGAAAGTGCAATACCTTGTCAGCATTCTGGTTTCTCAGAACCTGTTCGGCATCACGTTTTATCTTTGTGCGCTTTTCGTTGCTGCTGAAGGGGCAGGCGTTCCTGATCATTCGATGGTGGCCTTCACGTTGACCAGCCTGTTGACGGGTTTGCTTGTGTTTTTCCTGGTTTTATTGAGACTGATCCTGAAAATCCGGCGGGGGGATTACCGCGAAGGAGGCCGTCAAGATATGTGGCGGGAGACGTTCGAGTACAAAAGCTATGTTCCTGCCGCAACCGCAGCAGGATTGGGGATCTTTTTCATCCTTCAATACGTGATCAGACAAAATGGATGGACGGATCTTGGCAGTCTCGGCTTCCTTGTGATTGGCTTCGGGCTGTTTTATGCGATGATGTTTGTCCTGCCGGAGCAATTGGTCATCTTTTATTGCAAGTTCCGGTTCTCCGAATTTCATTTGACATAACAAAAAAACGAGGCACTCCTGCATCCTGCAGGGTGCCTCGTTGCCGTTCATTCGATAATTTCCCAGCCGCGCCCGGACGCGGTCTGCCGGAGCGCCTCCTCCGGCCGGACGGCAACCGGATGGCCGGTGAGTTCCAGCACGGAAAGATCGGACAGGGTATCGCCGTAAGCCGAGCTTTCGGACCAGTCGACCTCTGCAACGCCCAGTGTTTCCAGGATCCGTTCGTTTTTCCGTTCGGCCCGGATGTGGCGGATCGGCTCATTGCCGAACCGGCCGTCCTTGTACGGAATCTCGGTGCCGATCACGTCGTCCACGGGCAGGTCCTTCACGATTTCCTTCAATAGCGGGGTGAAGGCGCCGGAAACAAGCATGACGCGGTCGCCTGCATCCGCGTGTTCACGGACACGACGCTCGATCTCCGGATTGAATCCGCTGCGCATGTCGGCTGCCATGCCGCGGAAATAATCATCGAGCTCTTCTGCGGGAAAGCCGTTGAACGGCGACAGGTAATGCTGCATGGATTTCTCGCGCATGACCGGGGAGGGGACGAGTTTCAGCTTGTATCCGGTGTAGACGGGCAGGATTCGGCGGAAGAACTTGCCGTAAAGCCGGCCATATGCGGGATGGTGCTTCAGGTGTTTCATCATGAAGCCGAATGTTTCACCCTTGTATAGAGTGCCGTCAAAGTCAAAAATGGCCACGCGCATGTCGGTCACGCTCCTTTCCAGATCCGTCAGTCAGCCCGAGAAGTCGTATTCTTTGAGGAGTTGTTCAAGTTTCAGCGCAAAGCCGACGTTGCCCTTCACTTTCAGCTTGCCGGTCATGAAGGCGGCCATGCTGTTCAAGTCACCGGTGAGCAGTTTCCGGAAGTGCTTGCCGCCGAGTTCGAGCGTGCAGGCCGCCTCTTCCGGGCTTCCTTGTACGATTTCTGCCTGACCGTGGTCTAGATGAAGCTGCCAACGGCCGCGCTCGTTCTTGCCGTCCACGACAAACTCGTAACGGATGTCCTGATCCTTGTACGGCTCCGGATGGGCATCCAGTTTCTTTTTGATGAGCGACCAGATTTCTTCGAGCGTAAGTCCGTCAAGCGGATTCCCCATAGTGCAACCCCCTAAAGTCAAATAAAAATGAATCATTATTCATTCTATGGGGAACTGGGGGTTTTGGCAATACTCGGCAAGCGAGTCAGCCGAGACCCGCGAAAATGTTGCCGACAATCGTGCCGATGTAGTTGCCGATAATATAGCCCATCGTCCCGACGAGCATGACCGGGACAATCAGATTTTTCCAGCCTTTGGCGATTGCCATCGCGGCTGCCGTCGTTGGTCCGCCGATGTTGGCGTTGCTCGCAACGATGATTTCTTCGAGGCTGAACTTCATCGCCTTGCCGGCCGTGAACGTGACGATCATGTTGAGCAGCACGATGATGAAGACGAAGATGAGCAGCAGGGGCGCATTTTGGATCAGAAGCGGGAGCGATGCCGGCACGCCGATCACGACGAAGAAAATATAAATTAGATACGTCCCGATCTCCTGCGCGCCGTGCAGGCTGTCGAAGAACTTCGGCAGGAGCGTCACGACCGTGACCGTTATTGTTGTCAGCATGAGGTACTTGTCCCCGAGCAGACCGCCGAGCAGCAGCCAGCCGGCGCCTTCGTCCGGAATGACGGAGCCGAACAGTTCCGCGATTTTAAAGGAGACCGCGACGATCAGGAATGCGCTCCCGACGGATAGCGCGATGTCCTTGAGTGAAATATCTTTTCGCTGCCAATAAGAAGCGGCGAGCGTCTCGGCGTCTTTGTCTGCGGACGATTCGACTTCATCGATATGTGGGGTCGGGAATTTTTTTCTGAAAAACCCGATGCCGGGAATGGCGATGAGGACGAAAAAGTAAATCGCCATCATGAGGTTGTCTGCGACGATTGTCGACGAGATCATGCCTTCGCTCGTCTCGAATTTGGCGGACAGCGCGGCGAAGTTGACCCCGCCGCCTATGTATGAACCGGTCATCATCGCCCCGATCCGGTCCAGTTCCGGGATGAAGCGGTGAAGGGCAAAGAACGCCGCAAACACTCCGACAACCGTCCCGATGGAAGAAATGAGGAAGAGCATAAGCAGACGGCCGCTTTCATTCCAGACTCTTTTTAAGTTTGCCTGATAGAGGAGAAGCGGGATGGCAAGGGGGATGACATAGCCCCAGACCACATCGTAGGCGGGCGCCTCCACCGGGATGATTTTCAGGTTGGAGAGGATGAGCGCCCCGACCAACGCGATGATGGCGCCAGAAACTTTCGACGCCCATGCGTATTTCTGTTCGAGCCAAATGCTGACGGCGGCCCACCCGGCGAGAAACGCCCAGAGCAGCCACGTATCCTCCGGTTTGATGAGTGTGGAATCCATGGGAACCCTCCTTTTTGAATAGTATATAAGAGTTTTGGACCTCTTGGGCGGTATAAGGGGGAATGGGGCCAATTAATTCAAAAAGGGCTACCGCATGGACGACAGCCCTTTTTAGATCAGACAGCTGGAAGAGAGGCAAGTTTTTTGAATGTGATGGAAGCATTCACGACATTCAGCTTACCGCCGGACTGAACGACCAGATCGACTTGGTTTGACTCTGAAGTGTTGTTGCGCAGTGTCACCACATCGTTGTTTTGCAAAGCAAGGATCAGCAACCCCACTGTTTCGGCATTGCCGGACTGGATGCCGTACCTGGACTCAGGGACGGCCGAGTCATTTACAAAAAGGGTCCACTGTTGCGGATTCCCGCCGGTAACCGTGTAGATAATCTCGTAGATGCCGCCGCTTTTAACAATGATGTCTGTGCTCCCGGATGTGTGGGTGAACCCTGAAGACATTGGTCCATTGTTGCTGAAACTAACTTTTTCTTCCTGAGGAATTCTTTGGGCACCAACATTATAGATATACGCATATTCGGCAATCCCGCCGGAAGGTCCCGGAGGCCCCTGATCACCGGTGTCGCCCTTGTCGCCTTTGTCGCCTTTGAGTCCCGGAGGCCCCTGATCACCGGTGTCGCCCTTGTCGCCTTTGTCGCCTTTGAGTCCCGGAGGCCCCTGATCACCGGTGTCGCCTTTGTCGCCTTTGTCGCCTTTGGGTCCCGGAGGCCCCTGGTCACCGGTGTCGCCTTTGTCGCCCTTGTCGCCTTTGAGTCCCGGAGGCCCCTGATCACCGGTGTCGCCCTTGTCGCCTTTGTCGCCTTTGGGTCCCGGAGGCCCCTGGTCACCGGTGTCGCCTTTGTCGCCCTTCGGTCCCTGGGTCCCGGTGTATCCCCGCGGTCCCCGCGGTCCCTGTGCGCCATCATCCCCGGGTTCTCCTGGAGGGCCTGGCGGTCCCTGAATCCCCCTTGGTCCACGGGGTCCGCGGCAACATTTTTTACAGTTGCATTCCGGATCTTTCTTTCCATATCCTGAGCAACCACAATTTTTTCTGTTCAAATTTACACCCCCTAATGGTCAGTCTATGTTTCGGTTTCGCAGAGGAGAGGGCGGAGGCCTCGTGCCAGGATGTAGAACTCAATTCGAGAATTAAATCATTTATTTTACCTTGTGTTTATTGCATTGATTTAATAACAGCTACCGGATAGACTGAATTAAGAAAACGTTTCGGAAAGAAGGGGCAAAATGAATATCATCCGTGCAACCATCCATGCAGTCCGTTTCCCGCTCAGGGAGCCGTTCATCATCTCATATGCAACCTATCCAGATATGCCGGCGGTCATCGTGAAGCTTGAAACCGACACGGGGCTCACCGGTTACGGGGAAGCCGTTCCCGACGAGCACGTGACCGGAGAGTATTTCCTCTCGGCGTTTGAAGTGCTGAAGGAGATCCTGATTCCGGCCGTGCTCGGCGAAAATCCCTTCAACATCGAAAAAATCCACGGGAAGATGGACGAGGCGATCTGGGGGAACCCCGCCGCCAAAGCAGCCATCGACATTGCCTGCTATGACCTGATGGGCAAGGCGACGGGGCAGCCGGTTTACAATCTTCTCGGCGGCCGGGCTCATGAGAAACTTGAATATCCGCGCGTCCTCAGCATCGAGTCACCTGAAATCATGGCGGAAAAAGCGGTCAAGGCCGTGAAAGACGGTTACTCATCGCTCAAGCTGAAAGTCGGAAAAGGGGAGCCGATGGAAGACGTCGCCCGGATCAAAGCGGTCCGCAAGGCGGTCGGTCCGGAGTTCCCGATCCGCGTTGATGTGAACCAGGGCTGGAAAACGCCGGGCATCGCGGCAGCGGCCATCCGCGAGCTTGAAGGGGAGAACCTGAACTGGATCGAGCAGCCGATCCGGATGGGGGACATCCGCGGTCTCGCCGATGTCCGCAGAAAAGTGGCCGTGCCGGTCATGGCGGACGAAACACTCCACGGCATGGAAGAACTGCATGAAATTGTACGGCTTGAAGCGGCGGATGTGCTGAACATCAAGCTCATGAAAACGGGCGGAATCTTCCCGGCAATCCATGTCGCCAAGGCGGCAGAGGCGGCGGGGCTCCAGTGCCAGGTCGGTTCGATGGTCGAATCATCGGTCGCGTCCGCCGCAGGCTATCATGTCGTCATGAGCCGGTCGAACATTAAAAGCTCCGAACTGTCCGGGCCTCTTCTCTTCAGCGAAGAAATTGGAAATCTTGAATACCAACTTCCGGAAGTGCTATTGACGGACAAACCGGGCCTTGGCATCGACGTTGACGAAGCCCGGCTGGAGAAGCTCACAGTGAAAAAAGACACCGTTTCATCCAACTAAGACAATCAATCAAGCCGTGCCGGTCGAACGCAGCGACCGGCACGGCTGTTTGAATTGCGGGAAATGGGAGCAGAAGCAGAAAATCGGAGTAAGGAGCGGAAAATCGGAGTAAGGGCTGGAAAATCGGAGTAAGGGCTGGAAAATCGGAGTAAGGGCTGGAAAATCGGAGTAAGGGCTGGAAAATCGGAGTAAGGGCGGGAAAATCGGAGTAAGGGACGGAAAATCGGAGTAAGGGCCACAAATTCGGAGCAAGTGACACAAATTCGGAGTAAGGAATAGGAATCCGCGGTCTCGGATCCCTACGAGGCCCCGTCCATCCGGCCACGCTCCCGCCTCACACAAAAAGTGAAGCTGCCCGTGTCTGGACAGCTTCAACTTCTTTTATTTCCCCTGTGCCTCAAAGAAGATGGCAGCGAAAGTGGTGGCAGCCATGGCGAGTGCGGGTTCGTGAAAATCGAACCGCTCGTGATGGTGCGGGTAGGCCTTGTCTGCACCGGGGGCCATGGCTCCGACGAAGAAATAGGCGCCCGGCCTATGTTGCAAGTAGTAGGAGAAGTCCTCGGCCGGCATGACCGGGTCGATCTCTTGGTAGACGTTTGGCCCGTAGGCGTCGGCGACTGCAGTTTCCAGGATTTCGATGCCTTCGGTGTGGTTTTTCACCGCATCGTAGCCTTTGACAACGTCCGCGTCGGCCGTGCAGCCGAGCGCTTTTGCGGTGTATTCGGCGACTTCGCGGATGCGCTCCGACGCCATGTCCCGAAGTTCTTCGTCGTAAACCCGCATCGTGCCTTCCATCTCCGCAGTTTCCGGTATGACATTTGCGGCCTGGCCGGAGTGGAAGCTGCCGATTGAGATGACGAGCTGCTCAAGCGGGGGCGCGTTCCGGCTGACGATCGACTGGAGGGCGACCATGATCTGGCTTGCCGCAAGGATCGGGTCGCGTCCGGTATGCGGTTCGGCGCCGTGCGATCCCGAACCGTTCACCCGGATGCTGATCGTGCTTTCCGCGGCCTGCAAATATCCGTCCCGGCTGTAGATTTTGCCAAATGGCATTTGCGACTGCAGATGCGCACCGAACACCATGTCGACACCGTCCAGGCAGCCGTCCTCGATCATCGCAATCGCGCCGCCCGGATTCATCTCCTCGGCGTGCTGGTGGATGAGGACGATGTTCCCTTCCAGCTCGTCCTTCACTTCATTCATCGCCTTGGCGAATAAAAGAAGAGAAGCCGTGTGGCCATCATGGCCGCATGCATGCATCACGCCGGGGACGGTCGACTTGTAGGGAACGTCTTTCGCATCCTGGATCGGCAGCGCGTCGAAATCCGCGCGGAACGCGATCGTCTTGCCCGGCTTGCCTCCGCGGATGGTTCCGACGACTCCGCGGCCGCCCACATTCCGGCGCACTTCGATCCCGAGATTCTCCAGATAATCCGCAATGAATGCGGGTGTTTCTTCCTCTTCAAAGCTAAGTTCCGGATGCATATGCAGATGGCGGCGGATGTGGATCATCTCATCGATGGAGCCGCCGATCTGTTTGTAGATCACTTGTTTGTCCAAAACGATTCTCCCCTTTCCGAAAATAAGTATAACATTTACACAGAAACGAAAGCGGCGAAGGGGAATCGGACTCTTAGCGGCGGGAATTGGACTCTTAACGCACAGAATTGGACTCTTAGCACCGCGAATCGGACTCATAGCAGGCAGAATCGGACTCTTACAGTGAGGCGCAGGATAATGTCCGGCCCCTGTGTAAATTCCACTCTTCGACTGTTGGAGTTTCCACAATACTATGGACACGATCAGGCGAAGCCTCAAACAAAAAATCGGCACCCGCTTTTGCGGATGCCGGTTTTGCCGTCATTGATTCAGCTGGTGAGGAAGTCGCCGCCGTCGACATGGATTGTCTGGCCCGTCATGTAGCTGCCGTCCTTTGAGGCGAGCAACACGTAGGACGGGGCAAGTTCGGCCGGCTGGCCGCGGCGCTTCAGGGTCGTGTCGCTGCCGTGCTGTTCGACTTTCTTTGCGTCGAACGTCGCCGGGATGAGCGGTGTCCAGATCGGACCCGGTGCGACAGCATTCACGCGGATGCCTTTTGAGGCGATGTTCTGGGCAAATGAGCGGGTGAACGCCGTGATGGCGCCTTTCGTGGCCGAATAGTCGAGCAGGCCGGGCGACCCGTTGTAGGCCGTGACGGACGATGTGTTGATGATGCAGTCGCCGTCTTTCAGGTAAGCCATCGATTCCCGTGTCAGGTAGAACATGCTGAAGAAGTTCGATTCGAAGGTGTTTTTCAGCTGGGCGGACGTAATCGCCTCGATGTCTTTTTTCGGGAACTGGACGCCTGCATTGTTGACGAGGATGTTCAGTCCGCCGAGCTCGTCGGCAACTTGTTTCAGCAAGTTGCGGCAGTTTTCCTCGTCGCGCAGGTCGGTCTTGACCTTCATCGCCTTGCCGCCGTACTTTTCAATGTCGCGCACGGTCTGCTCGGCGTCGCCGTCTTCCTCATCGGCCAGATAGGCGATGGCAACATCTGCACCTTCCTTGGCAAACGCGACGGCCACCGCGCGCCCGATACCGGAATCCCCTCCGGTGACGAGCGCCTTCTTGCCCTTCAGTTTGCCGGAGCCCTTGTATTCCGGATCATCATAAATCGGCTCAGGCTTCATCTCGGATTCCACGCCGGGCTGGGTTTCCTGTTCCTGGGGTACGACTTCTTCGTCAATTTTTTCGTAGTTGGTCTCTTCCTGTCCGTTTTGTTTTGTCATGAATAAAACCTCCTGTCTTGATCGCGATGGTTCAAATGCCGTCCATGTCATAGCGGATGCCGTGCCGGCTGCACCATTCGTTGAGCTGCCGCTGCCGGGCGAGTTCACGGTAATTTTTCCAGTCGTGCAAGAGGCCCTCCTTCTGCAGAAGCTCTTCGAATTCATCGATGGGCCGGTTGTAGGCGAAAATCTCGCCGATCCGGTCCTGCAGTTCAGGCTGGTCTTGCAGCGTATGGGCGAACTCCACCCTCATCTGCTGCTCCGACACCTCGTCAAACCGGGGAAGCTCGATATAACGGTCATCGTCGTGATGTGCCTCATGCTGGATCACAAGGCCGGATTCCCGGTCATACCAGGAAGGTTTTTCAAACTGCGCGGCATCAAATAGATCTCGGTAGGCGATTCGAGTGTGCTCCATCCGCCGGATCCCTTCCTTTCATAATTCTCCCCTTCATATACCCCGGAAGAGGCGTGGAATAAACAGACGGGACAAACGAGGTACCCCGACTTGACCGGCAGTGTTAAAATAGATGGGCAGCTTTTAAAGTAAAGGAATGATGGCAGTGATCGGACGCAACGACCCGTGCCCGTGCGGAAGCGGGAAAAAATATAAAAAATGCCACGGCAGGACGGAGGGCGGAGCCCAGGCACTCGCCGACTCGGAACTGAAACGCATCATGGCGGCTTATATCCAGAATGCGCCGTCCCGGCTGGACCGGACCGAACTCTCCCTCCACATCAAGACCTGGATGACACATCTTGGCGGCCTCATGGAAACAGAAGTCATCGAAGGGGCCGGCTTCGAGCATTTCCTGTTCGTCGTCAACCGAAAAATGTGGGAAAGCCATCTGGATGCGGCGCTTGCCAAAACAGACCGCGAAGAAGTGAAAACGGTCCTCAAGGCCTGGCGCGAACCGTTCGTTCTCATGGCCGCACTTGATGGCAAGGAATCCGGACACTTCCTCATGACCGATGTGTTCGGCGGGACGGCGCGTTCGATGCGCGCCGACTCCGGCAAGGACGCACCGGCGGGAACGGTCTTCTTCGGCATCGTCCTGCAGGATCCGCGCGAGCGGGAAGACGGCGTCCAGCCGGTCACCACGCTCTACTCGATCCCGCCGGAGTCCGCCTGGGTCACCGGCCGGATCCGCAAAATGGCGGAGGCGGAGGGCGCGGCACCGGATGCCGCCTTCCTGGCACGCCGCCTGCTGGACGTCTTCCGGCTCCTGTTCAGCCCGCAAAAGCCCGACAGCGAACCGGCTGCCCATGAAGAGCAAGATGCGGTACCGGAGGCTGCGGATGAGGCGGTCCTGGAAACCGCCGCAACCGAAGCGGCCGACAGAAAAGCGGGAGAAGGAACCATGCCGACCGACGGACTCACCGCCGGACAGGCGAACGCTGTGTCGATTTTGTCCGAAAGCCTCCGGGCGGACAAAGAGCCGCTTGAAACATTCACAAAGATCAGCGACCTGCTCGTCCGCTACTTCATTGAAGAAAACCCGATTGTCCGCAAGCCGGGCGGATTCGTCGCCGGCGCTTATTTGGCCGCACAGGAAGCGAATCTTCTGAAGGGCGAGGCGTTCACCGCCAAGGAAGCCGCAGAACGCTTCGGCGTATCGTCCGGCACCGCGCAGAAATACGCCGCCGCCCTTTCCGGTCGCTTGGCTCAATAAAACTTTACACAAAGAACGACCCTGTCCGGATGATGCCGGCGGGGTCGTTTTGTATTGCGGATTGTCTTTTGCCTGTGGGGCCGCTGGAAGAGGGCGCCCTACGCTTTTATGGTATCCAGCTGCGGGCGGAAGGGGGTCGGGGTCATAAGTCATGACGCGCCGCGGATCGGGATCCGCTCTGCGTCCCGCCTTATGGCCTGACGCCCCTAAACGTCGCCCTCCGCTTTAGAGTAACCCAATCCATTTCCAGTAGGTGGCGCTGAATAGAAGGATTAGGACGTAGCCGATCAGAGTGAGGGGAACGCCCGATTTTAGGAAGTCCTTCACCGTGAAGGCGCCGGTTCCGTAAGCGAGCATGTTTTGCGGGGCACTTACCGGAAGCAGGAAACCGAATGATATGACGAATTGCTGGACGAGTACGAAGCCGACGCTTTGTTCGCCGAGCGCCAGCGTCGAGGTGAGCGCGATGAAGATCGGGATGAGCGCCGATGACAGGCTCGTCGCGCTGGCAAATCCGAGGTGGATGATGATGTTGAAAAGAGAAACGATGGCAATCGTCGCGAGCAGCGGCATCGAATCCAGGCCGATCGCGCCGAATGCTTCATTGGATAGCCACTGGGCACCGCCTGTATTCAGCAGGATCGTGCCGAGCGCAATGCCGACGGCGAACACGATGATCGTGCCCCAAGGAATCATTTTCTCGGCGGTTTTCCAAGAATCAAAGATGCCGATTTTCGGCGTTAGCATGATGGCGACCGCTACGAGCGTGACGGTCGTCGTGTCGAACGGGTGCAGCTTTTCTTCCGTTGCCCACAACAGGAGCAGTACCACAGAAAGGACGATCAGCCGGATTTCGACCGGTTTCAGCCGACCGAGTTCGTGTAGTTGGCGGTTGATCACTTCGCGGCCGCCTTCGATGTTGTCGGTTTCCGGTTTGATGAGCCGGATCATGACGAAGTAAAGCACGACCGACATGATGATTGAGAAAGGGGCGGCATAAAGGAACCAAGAACTCCAGGCGACTGTCTGGCCGAGCTCCTCCTCGATGAATCCGATGGCTACCATGTTCTGGGCGGCACCCGTTTTCAGACCGATGTTCCAGATTGATACGGCCTGAACGGCTGTAATAACGAGCAGGGCAGCGAGCCGGCTGTTGTTCGGGAGGCCGAATGCCGCGACCATTCCTAGGAGAATCGGGACGACCGCACCGGCACGTGCTGTCGCGCTCGGGACGAAAAACGCCAGGATGATCGAAACGATGATGGCGCCGATGACGATTGCGCTCGTTTTCGTGCCGACCTTGGACAAGATCCAAAGTGCCAGCCGCTTGTGTAGGTTGGTTGCCTGCATGGCGGCTGCGATGAACAGGGCTCCTGCCACAAGTGCCACGGCGCTGTTTGAGAAACCGCCGAGCGCAAGTTTCAGTGCCCCCTTCGTCCCGAGCATTTCTCCGGGATTGTCCATATCAGGGGCGAGCCCGAGAAGCAATGTGATCAGCCCGATGATCATCGCGGCGCTCACCGGATAAGTGACCGCCTCGGTCATCCATACAATGACGGCGAAGGCGAGAATGGCCAGCGCCCTGTGTCCCATCACCGGCAGGCCTTCCGGGGACGGGAGCATGAGAACAATGATCAATGCCAAAAAGGACAGTGCCAGATAATACGGTTTCCGGTTCGGCTGTTTCTTTTCCGGTCCGGCCTCAGCCGGTCCCCTGGTCAGTTTTTCTTCCATGAAAGTCACCTCTTTGACGGAAAATAAAGACGCTCTGTCATAAGGTTACCCGGCCGCCCAGCCGGATTAACCGGTCGGAGGCAAATCGCTGATTGTAAAAACCCGCACCCGGTTTGCCTGAAACCGGGTGCGGGAAATGAAGGGAAGCGTCCGGCGATTTTATTCCGCGGCGTCTTCCTTGGGTTGTTCGGTTTTTTGCCGCACGGTCTGCCAAACGTCACGCATGATGCTGCGTGCTTCAGATTCAAGAGGCGTCCCTTCAAAAAGCTTCCGGAACGGCCCTGCGATGGTCCGGATAATCATGAGGCGGGGCAGGCCGGAGCGGAGTTCGCCGGAAAGGAACTCGGCATATTCCTCACCGGTTTTCCGTTTCTCACCATTCAAGGAACCCGCCAGCCGGCAGAGCCGTTCCGCCGTCTCTGAGACGGGAGGGGGAGGCGGGGAAGCACCTGGCGCGGCGAAGCGGCCCGGCGGAATCAACCATTCATTGTGGTCGGCCATGTCTCTCAAGAGAACTTCGAGCCGCCGCAGGATAAAGCTGATGATGACGGGAAAATCTTCCTTTATGTTGAGAATGGCGCTGAAACGCAGAAACTGGCTGAGCATGCCGAACTGAAGAACGGCCGCGTCCGCGGCAAAAGGCCGTGTCCATTCTCCGTACACTTCGACAATCCGGCTTTCCGACCAGGCCAGCTCTGACAGGTGGATCTTTTTCATGAATTCGCGCAGTTCCTCGTCACCGGAGCTCAGGATGGCGTCAAAAAGGGGGAGGAGATTCTGCTCCCGGTTGAGCCGCAGCCGGATCAGGATCTGTTCGCCCATGACTTCCGGTCCGTCCGGCCTGCCAGCAGCAATCTCATTGCGCAAAATGGCGGATTCCTCCCACGACTGCCGGATGATTTCAATCAGGCATTCGTTCTTTGAAGAAAAATAATTATAAAAGGTTCCTTTTGATATGCCGGCTTCATCCAAAATATTCTGGATCGACGTGTGCAGAAAACCATTCTCCAGAAAAAGCCGCCTGGCGGCAGCGAGAACATGCTGTTTCCGTTCGTTCAATACAATCACCTTTCAATCGGTAATGGAAAAGTCCCGTTTTGAAACCGTTTTTATACCGATAGTATAAGCCCATTTTAACGGTTATTATAGACTTTCTCAATTTTTATGCCGAATTCATTCTTTTTTTGTTGCATTGATTGGACTACCGGTATAAAATAAATTTCATTGTTTGATTCGGAACCCTAACAATCGGATCAATCTTGGAAACGGAGGAACGTGAAATTGAATGACCAGGTAAAATCCAATAAAATCCCATACGGAATGGTTGCCATTCTGTTCTTCGGGGCTTTTGTCGCTTTTCTGAACAACACGCTCCTGAACGTGGCGCTTCCGGTCATCATGACAGAATTCAAGGTGAACCCGGCGCAGGTTCAGTGGCTGACGACCGGCTATATGCTCGTGAACGGAATCCTGATCCCGGCGAGCGCCTTCTTCATCCAGCGATTCACCAACCGGAACCTGTTCCTGACGGCGATGACGCTATTCACAATCGGTACGCTCACCGCTGCCCTTGCACCTACATTCGGAGTTCTCGTCGCAGCGCGGATGATTCAGGCATCCGGTTCGGCAATGATGATGCCGCTCCTCATGAACATCATGCTGACGCTCTTCCCGATTGAAAAGCGCGGCACGGCGATGGGGTTCTTCGGCCTTGTCATGATCACCGCACCGGCACTCGGCCCGACGCTCTCCGGTTACATCGTCGAACACTATACATGGCGCGTGCTGTTCTGGATGGTGCTTCCATTCGCCATCATCGTCATTATTGCAGCAGCGCTTAAACTGCGCAATATCATGGAAACCCGTGAGGTTCGTCTTGACTTGTTCTCGCTCGTCTTGTCGAGCATCGGGTTCGGCGGCCTGCTTTACGGCTTCAGCATGGCGGGCGACAAAGGCTGGGGGAGCCCGCATGTGTACATCACCATCCTGGTCGGCGGCCTCGCCCTGGCAGCTTTCATCTTCCGCCAGCTCAGCATGCAGGCACCGCTGCTCAACTTCAGAATCTACAAGTACCCGATGTTTGCACTCTCATCTGCAATCATGGTCGTCGTTTCAATCTCGATGTTCTCGGGAATGCTCCTGACGCCGCTTTACGTCCAGAATGTCCGAGGCATCTCTCCGTTCCACTCGGGACTTCTCATGCTCCCGGGTGCCATCGTCATGGGGATCATGTCACCGGTCACCGGCAAGCTGTTCGACAAATACGGACCAAGAGTGCTGGCCATCAGCGGCCTGTTCATCACAACGGTCACGACTTTCCTGCTCAGCCGTCTTGAGATCGACTCGACCTACTCTTACATCATGGCCGTCTATACGGTCCGGATGCTCGGGATGTCAATGGTCAACATGCCGATCATGACGAACGGCCTGAACCAGCTGCCGCAGCTGCAGAACCCGCACGGCACTGCGATGAACAACACGCTCCAGCAAGTGTCGGGCGCCATCGGATCCGCTTTCCTGATCACCATCATGAACAAGCGGACTGAATCCGAGGCCGCCTCGCTTGCCGGAGATGCCATGAAAAATGCCTCTCCGGACATGTCGCCTGCCGACATCGCCGCGATGAAGGCGGATATCGGCCAGCATGCGCTGCTCCACGGGATCAACTTCTCCTATTTCGTCTGCACGATCATCGTCGTGATTGCGCTCGTCATGACCTTCTTCGTCAAGCGGGTCATGCCGCCGACAAGCCAGACACAGGAAGTCGGACGCAAAGACACCGCCGCTTCCGCCCGCAACGGCAAAACCGCAACCGAATAATCCCAAAGTCCGCAAGCCCAACCGCTTGCGGGCTTTTTTGTTTGGCAGAAATGAAGCAGGCACGCGGCGAAGCGGAGACCGGCCGGCCGGAAGACCCTTCACAGAAAGTTCTTAAATTTTTTGAAGGACTTCACTTAAGCTTGTCGAAATAGTCAAATTGAAAGCGGTTTCAACAGAAAGGGGAAATGCGATATGAAACTCGATAACTATATCAATGGAGCTTGGCAGGAGAGCGGCGGAGAATACACGGCCGTCCTCAACCCGGCAAACGGAGAAACGCTGTGCGAAGTCCGGCTGTCGGGCAGGGAAGACGTCGACCGGGCAGTCGAATCGGCGAAAAAAGCACAGAAACAGTGGGCACTCGTCCCCGCTCCAAAGCGTGCGGACTATTTATATGAAATCGGGCGTCTGATGAAAGAGCGCAAGGAGCATCTGTCGCAAGTACTGACAAAAGAGATGGGCAAGGTGATCGAAGAAGCACGAGGCGAGGTCCAGGAAGGAATCGACATGGCGTACTACATGGCGGGCGAGGGCCGGCGGCTGTTCGGCGAGACGGTGCCGAGCGAGCTTCAGGACAAGTTCGCGATGAGCGTCCGTGCGCCGATCGGGGTTGTCGGGCTCATCACGCCGTGGAACTTCCCGGTCGCAATCGCCACTTGGAAGTCGTTCCCGGCGATTGTCGCGGGCAACACGTTCATCTGGAAGCCGGCGACCGAGACGCCGATGATGGCGTATGAAATGGCGAAGATCTTCGAGGAGGCGGGCCTGCCCGCCGGCGTGGCGAACATCGTGTTCGGCAGCGGTTCGGATGTCGGGACGGCGATGATCGAGCATCCGGATGTCCGGGTGATTTCATTCACCGGATCAACGGAAACGGGTCGCCATGTGGCCGAGCTCGGCGGACGCCATCTGAAGAAAGTGTCGCTTGAGATGGGCGGGAAAAACGCGGTCATCGTCATGGATGACGCAGACCTCAATCTGGCGGTCGAAGGCATTCTCTGGAGTGCATTCGGGACCGCGGGGCAACGCTGTACGGCATGCAGCCGGGTGATTGTGCATAAAGATGTGAAATCGGAACTTGAGCAGCGTCTGCTTGAAGCGATGAAGGGTCTGACGATCGGCGATGGGCTTGATGAATCGGTGAAAGTCGGACCGGTCGTCAACAAAAAGGCGCTTGAGAAGATCGACGGCTACGTCAAGATCGGCAAGGAAGAAGGCGCACGGCTGCTGGCAGGGGGCAACATCCTTGACGGAGCCGGGTACTCGGACGGCTGTTACTACGAGCCGACGCTCTTCACGGACGTAAAGTGGGACAGCCGCATCGCCCAGGAAGAAATTTTCGGGCCGGTCATTTCCCTCATTGAAGTCGGCAGCCTGGATGAGGCGATCGAAGTGAACAACAGCGTTGTATACGGCCTGTCAAGCTCGATATTCACGCAGGATGTGAACAAGGTGTTCCGTGCGCAGCGCGATCTCGACACCGGGATCGTCTACGTGAACGCGGGCACGACCGGCGCGGAGATCCATCTGCCGTTTGGCGGCACGAAAGGAACGGGCAACGGCCACCGGGATTCGGGCGTGGCGGCGCTCGATGTGTTCACCGAGTGGAAGAGCATCTACGTCGACTACAGCGGCAAGCTGCAGCGTGCGCAGATCGATACGGAGTAATATAACGAACCAACCCGAACGAACCGAATCTGAAAGGGGAGATACAGATGAAAGTAGTTGTACTCGGAGCAGGACTGATGGGGAAAGAAGCGGCGCGCGACCTGGTGAAAAGCGAGAAAGTCGAGAAGGTCTGGCTTGCGGACCTGAATGTCCGGCAGGCGGAAGAATTCGCCGAGAAGCTCATGTCGGACAAGCTGGAGATCCTCCGGCTCGATGCCTCGGATGATGTCCAGCTCAAGGAAGTGATGTCGCTTGGCGATGTCGTCATCAACGCGCTCTTTTACACGTTCAACGAGAAAGTTGCCCGCACCGCGATTGAAGCCGGCGTCCATTCGGTCGATCTCGGCGGCCACATCGGCGGGGCGACGGATGCGGTTCTGGAGTTGTCGGAAGAAGCCCAAAAGAAAGGCGTCACGCTCATTCCGGACCTGGGCGTGGCACCGGGCATGATCAACATCCTGACGGGCTACGGCGCCGGCAAGCTCGATAAGGCCGAGTCCGTGAAGCTTTATGTCGGGGGAATCCCGGTCGATCCGGAGCCGCCGCTCAACTACAACATCGTATTTTCCCTGGAAGGCGTGTTCGACCACTATACGGACCCGTCCCACGTGATCCGGGACGGCAAGTGGCAGGAAGTGCCGTCGCTGAGCGAGCTGGAATCGATCACGTTCGACGGATACGGCGAAATGGAAGCATTCCACACATCGGGCGGCACGTCGACCTTGTCGAAGTCATTCCCGGAGCTGGATACATTGGAATACAAGACGATCCGCTACAAAGGTCATGCGGAAAAGTTCGGCCTGCTCGTCGATCTCGGCCTGCTCGGTCGCGATGCGGAAGTGACGGTCGGCGGCCAGACCGTGAAAGTCCGCGACGTCATGAGAGAGCATCTTTCGCCTCAGCTGCGGCTCGGCGACAAAAAAGACGCCGTCCTGCTCCGCGTCATCGTCCGAGGCAAGAAGGACGGCCATGATGCCTGCTATGAGTACGACTTGATCACCGAGAAGGATCCGCAGACGAACGTGACGGCGATGGCACGCGCAACGGCCAACACGATCTCCGTCGTTGCCCAGATGATCGGGGACGGGACGATCACGAAGCGCGGCGTGTATCCGCCGGAACTTATCGTGCCGGGCGGGCCGTATATTGCGGAAATGAAAAAACGCGGCGTGAACATCGCCGAGATTTCTTCCGAGGAAGCCGCGACGGTGTGAGCAGCGGTCATTGTGAAAGGGGGAACTGAAGTTGGACTTCGGATTTTCTGAAGAACAGGAACTGCTGCGCAAAACCGCCCGGCAGTTCACGGATGACGAGATCATCCCTCATATTGCAAAATGGGACGCAGAAGGCGGATTCGATCCAAACCTGTGGAAGCGTCTGGCGGACATGGGCTTCATGGGCGTCTGCATCCCTGAAAAGTACGGAGGCAGCGGGATGGACTACAATTCGCTGGCAATCCTGTGCGAGGAACTGGAGCGGGGCGACACTGCATTCCGGACGGCCGTGTCCGTCCATATCGGACTCAACTCGATGTCGTTGCTCCAGTGGGGCAATGAAGAGCAAAAGCAGAAGTACCTCGTGCCGCAGGCGAAGGGGGAAAAGATCGGCGCATTCGGTCTCACCGAGCCGGGTGCCGGATCCGACGTCGCGGCGATGTCGACGACGGCCGTGCGCGACGGGGACCACTATGTGCTGAACGGCCAGAAAACGTGGATCTCGCTTTGTGATGTGGCCGATCATTTCCTCGTGTTTGCCTACACGGACAAAACGAAGAAACACCACGGCATCACCGCATTCATCGTCGAACGCACGATGCCCGGCTTTTCTTCCAAGGCGATCAAAGGGAAGTACGGCATCCGCGCGGGCAATACCGGAGAGCTGTTCTTTGAAGACGTGCGCGTACCGGCGGAAAATCGGCTCGGAGAAGAAGGGGAAGGGTTCAAGATCGCGATGGCCTCTCTCGACAACGGCCGGTTCACGGTGGCGGCCGGCGCCGTCGGACTCATCCAGGCGTGCCTCGAAGCGAGCGTGAAATACTGCCACGAGCGGGAAACATTCGGCAAGCCGATCGGCAAGCACCAGCTTGTGCAGCAGATGATCGCCAACATGGAGGCGGGGTACCAGATGAGCCGACTGCTCGTTTACCGTGCCGGTGAATTGAAAAACAAGGGAGTCCGCAACACCCGCGAGACATCCCTCGCCAAATGGCAGGCGTGTGATTTTGCAAACAAAGCCGCGGATGATGCCTTCCAGATCCACGGCGCCTACGGCTATTCCGATGACTATCCGGTCGCCCGCTTCCTGCGGAACTCGAAGGCACCGGTCATCTACGAAGGCACCCGCGAGATCCACACGGTCATGCAGGCGGAATATGTGCTCGGCTACCGTGAAGACAAGAAACTGAACAAGATGCTGCCGGCATGGGAACCGGAAGCATGAGAAACGGGGCTCTCCGGCTGGAGGCCCCGTTTTTTTCTTTATGGTGATGCTGCGACTGTTTCGGAAAAAGATAACGCTTCATCAGATAAAGATAACGCTCCGTCAAATAAAGATAACGTTCCGCCGGAAAAAGATAACGCTTCCCGGAAATCCGCTTTTGATCAGAAGAAATAAAGCCCGATCGAGATGACGATGCCGCTCAGGATGAGGACGAACACGCAGTACCCCATGATGTCCTTCGCCTTCAGCCCGGCGATCGCGAGGGCAGGCAGTGCCCAGAACGGCTGGATCATGTTCGTCCAGGCGTCGCCCCACGCGATGCTCATCGCGGTCTTGGCGTAATCGGCGCCCATCGACTGGGCGGCGTCGAGCATGATCGGTGCCTGGACGGCCCACTGGCCGCCGCCGCTCGGCACGAAGAAGTTGACGATGCCCGCCGCGTAGAACGTGAACAGGTGGAACGTATGCTCATTCGAGATCGACACAAATGCGTCCGAAATGACGGCGGCGAGTCCGGAAGCTGTCATCATCCCCATGATTCCCGCATAAAACGGAAACTGGATGATGATGCCTCCGGCGGTTTTCACCGCATTGGCGACGGCTGCAAGGAACCGGCGCGGCGTTCCGTGGAAGATGATGCCGAGAATGAGGAAGATCAGGTTGACGACGTTCAGGTTCAGGTCAAACCCGTTGCGCACAAAGTGGTTGACGAGGTAGATGACACCGAGCGCGCCGATGAGCATCGACAGGAGGACGCTGTCTTCCATGCGCGAGGCCGGCGTCTTTTCTTCCGGAGTTTCGACGTCGATCGGGTCTTCGAGCTTCGCGGGATCGACGGTCACCGTGTCTTCCGGCTTCGGCATCATCCAGCGGTTCAGGAGCGGGATCGTGATGAACAGCACCGCGATGATGAACAGGTTATAGCCGGAGAAGATCGTCTGGGAGGTCGGCACGATGCCCATGATCGATTCAAACGGATGGTCTGCCGTCGCAATGGACAGCGGGATCGAGCCGCCGAGCCCGCCGTGCCAGACGACGAACCCTGCATAGGCGCTTGCCACGAGCAGCCGGTAGTCGACGTTCGTTACTTTCTTGGCGATCTCTTTCGCAAAAAGTGCGCCGATGACGAGGCCGAAGCCCCAGTTGATCCAGCTCGCAATGATCGAGACGACCGTCACGAGGATGATGGCGGAGCCGGGTGACTTGGCGATACCGGCAAGCGAGCTCAGGAGCCGCTTGAACACCGGGCTGTTCGCGAGCACATGGCCCGCGACGAGCACGATCACCATCTGCATCGTGAAGGACAGCAATCCCCAGAAGCCGTCTCCCCAGTGGACGACCATGTCGAGCGGCCCCGAGTCGGTGAGGCCGAGCCCGAGCAAGTACACGACGAGCGTCAGGATGGCGACAAAAATATACGGATCGGGCAGAAACCGTTCCATGAGTGCGTTGGAGAATCTGGTCAGCGTTTTCATTTTTTAGTTACCCCCTTTATTTATTAAAAACATCCCCTTCACCAATGTATCGGAACAACGGGACGGGCGCCATCCCTTTTTCAGATTTATTCATAAGATCAGCTTCTCATGAATGAAACTCTTTTGGCCGGAGAACGGACTAATGGAAAAGGGAGGGGTCCTGGGATGGAGAAACGAAGAAAAATTGCATGGATTGCCGGGGTATCGGCCCTTGTTGTTGTGGCCGTACTGGCGATTGCCGTCCGGCTTGAGAACGTTGTAGGCGTGAGTGCTTCTCCGGTCGCGCTGAGCGGGGATTCGTGGAGTGCCGTGTTCAGCGAGCGGCTGGACCGGCAGGCAGGAAAAAACGGGGATTTGACGATCACGGAGAGCGGAAAGCCGGTGGAGGCGGATTTGGCGGTCGAGGGCAACCGGCTTTCCGTTGCCGGTCTTGAACCCGGAGCGTATGAACTCCATGTGAAGCGCTCGGCGTTCGCCGGCTTGTTCGGAGCCAAACCCGCCGTCAAGGAGGTCAAGTTCAACGTGCAGGACGGCATCAAGCCGGTCGCCTCGCTTGAGGAGCTGGAAGCCCACTTCCGCCGGGTCACCGCAAGCCGGGAAAGGCAGGGGTTTTTCCGGGAGCAAGCTGAAATGGCTTCTTCGGAGGACAAAGCGGCGGATTCGGCCGGCGGCGGGACGGACGGCGGTCACTCGGAGACGAACGCTCAGGTGGAAGGTGTCGACGAAGGGGATATCGTCAAGACGGACGGTGAACACTTGTACGCAACGACAGGCGGGGAAAGCGTCCGGATTGTGGACATCCGGAATCCGGCGAAACCGGTGCGGGTTGCCGAGATACCGGGCGGGCAGGACTTCATGCCGATGGAGCTTTACCTGCACGGCGGGAAGCTTGCCGTGATCGGGAACCGGTATTTCGATGTCCCGGTCCGGCCGTCGGGAGACAGTGCGAAGTCGGAGGACCGGATCATGCCGGCCGGAGAGTCGGCGGTGACGGTTAAATTGTATGATGTGACCAACCCGGCCAAACCGGTGTTGCTGCGCGAAGCCGGTTCGGAAGGCTGGTATCTCAGCTCCCGCCTAAGCGGTGGCATTCTGTATATCGTCACGAACGTCCAGCAGACGTGGTGGGCGCAGGAGGAGCGGGATGTGCGCCCGTTCACATACGGAATGGACGGCAAGAAAGAGAAAGTGGCCCCGATGGACACGAAAGACATCACGATCCTGCCGGGCACGGACGGCGACTCGTACAGCGTCATCACGGCGGTCGACCTGAAAGGCGGCAAGACGGGGAAGGTTGAAACGAAGGCATATCTCGGCAGCGGCAGCGGTCTTTATATGTCAAAGGAGAATCTGTATATCACGTCTTCCACCTTTGGACCGGTTCTCATGGCGAGGGACGGCACAGGGCCTGAATCATCCACGACCGGTATTTTCAAGTTCGGGCTGGACGGCACGGACATCCGGTTCCTGGCATCCGGAGAAGTGCCGGGCATGCCGCTCAACCAATTCTCGATGGATGAGTACAAAGGGCATTTCCGGGTCGCCGTGACGGACGGAAACATGTGGGATGACCGGCAACCTTCCGAATCGGCCATCCATGTGTTCGACGCCGGGATGAAGGAAACGGGATCGGTCAGCGGCCTGGCGCGCGGGGAGCGGATTTATTCCGCCCGCTTCATGGGCGACCGGGGATATGTTGTCACCTTCCGGGAAACAGACCCGCTGTTTGCGCTGGACCTGAGCAACCCGGCCGCACCGAAAGTGCTCGGCGAACTCAAGATTCCGGGCTTCAGCAACTATCTTCATCCGCTCGGGGAGAATCACCTCATCGGGTTCGGCCAGCACACGATCGTCACCGGCGGCGGGAACGGGAAAGAGCCGGTCGTCCGCACCGCCGGTATGAAGATCTCACTGTTTGACGTCACCGACATGACGAATCCAAAAGAACAGGCGAGTGAGATCATCGGCGGAGCGGGCACCCACTCGGACATCGAGTATGACCACAAAGTGTTGTTTGAGCACAAAGCACGCAATCTGTACGGATTCCCGGTCATGATCTACGAAGAGAAAGGGAAGACCGGCGAGCTTTCCTATGAAGGCGGCGGCGCGCTCATCTACGAGATCACACCGGAAGGCGGCATCGTGAAAAAAGGCGACCTGACGGAGAAGTCGCAGAACAGAATGGGGTATGAAGACTACGATTCGGTCATCCAGCGCATCGTCTGGAGCGGCGACGCTGTGTTCGCCGTGACGCCAAAAGAGGTGAAATCATACTCGCTTGACGACTTCCGGGAGCTCGGGACGACGGCGGGGAAATAAAGGGGCGCAGCGAGTGGAATCATGGAGGCGGCGAGTGGAATCATAGAGCGGGCGAGTGAGCGCATATGGCGGGTGAGTGGCGTCATAGGACTTCCGAGTGATCGCGCAGCGTTTGCAGGTTGGTCCGGCCGCCGGAAATGGAGCCTGGTAAGTTTCGAATCGCCTGAACCTTTGCCGCGGCGTTGAGTTTTGGCGGGCTTTCGGATACGATGAGAAAAAAGCAGACGGGACGGACGGCGATGGGTTCATGATTATTGATTCAACTGAAGAGCTGGCGGTCGACTGCTGCCTGCTGGCCGGGCGTCTCATGATGGAGGCCGGGGCGGAAACATACCGAGTGGACGACACGATGGCCCGGATGGCGGCCTGCCAGGGGCTTGCCGGCGCCGACTCATTCACGACGTCGACCGGCATCATTTTCTCGCCTGGCGGCAACCGGCATGTAAAGCTGGCAAGCATCCGGAAGCGGGCGACCGACCTCGAGAAGATCGCCCGGGTGAACGCGGTGTCGAGAGGACTGTCGGCAGGGGAAATGACGCTTGAAGCCGCTTATCAGGAACTGAAGCGCATCGAGCGGGGGGACTTCATGTTTCCGTTCTGGCTTCAGCTCCTGGCCGCGGCTGTGGCGAGCGGAAGTTTCCTTATTCTGTTCGGCGGCCACTGGCTCGACATTCCCGCTGCCTTCGTTGCCGGAGGGCTCGGCTTTTTCGTTTCGGAGACGTTCCATGAAAAAACACGGGTGAAGTTTTTCTCCGAGTTCACGGCGTCCGCGGTTGTCGGACTCCTTTCGCTTGCGGCGGTCCGGACGGGGCTGGGCGGACAGCTTGACCTCATCATCATCGCGGCGGTCATGCCGCTTGTGCCGGGGCTGCTCATCACGAATGCCGTCCGGGACCTGATGGCGGGCCACTTCATGGCCGGCACGGCAAAAGGGGCGGAAGCCTTTCTGACGGCATTCGCCATCGGGGCGGGCATTGCGCTCGTCCTGAGTTTCCGGGGGGTGGCGTGATGATCTGGGTCATCAACGGAATCTGCAGCTTCATCGCATCCGCCATGTTCGGAATCATTTTCAACTCGCCTCGGAACCGGCTGCTCCACTGCGGGTTTGTCGGGCTTGTCGGCTGGCTCGCCTTTCTCGCCGCCCGGGACCTGTTCCTCGGCGGCGACGCGGTCAAGGCTTCGTTCATCGGCGCCTTTGCGGTCGCGGTCGTTGCCCATCTGTTCGCGAAGCGGTACCGGACGCCGATGATCATCTTCAGCGTCGCGGGCATCATTCCGCTCGTTCCGGGCGGCACGGCGTATAATGCAATGCGCAATGTCATGGAAACGCACTATGACGTGGCGACCGTCCATGCGATGGAGGCGTTCATGATTTCCGGTTCGATCGCCATGGGGCTCGTATTCGCCGAAGTCATCATCCAGCTCGTGTTCAAGAACAAACGCCGGACCGCTTAAAACGAGAAAACGCCGCTGCAGGCAAATCAACTCCTGCAACGGCGTTTTTCAATTCTTTTCACTTAAAGCCTGTTCTCGCAACAGCCGGGTGAATTGATCTGCGGGCATCGGCCGGCCGGTATGGTAGCCTTGGACCGCATCGCATCCGCTGATCGAGAGTGCCTGGTAGACGGCTTCATCTTCCACGCCTTCCGCCACGACGAACAGGCCGAGCGAGTGGCCGAACCGGACAAGTCCGTCCACGATGCGGCCGACTTTCTCGTTCGTCGAGAAAGAGGCGATGAACTCTTCGCCGATCTTGATCTTCTGGATAGGCACGGTCTGCATGTAGCGGAACGAAGCATAGCCGGTGCCGAAGTCATCAAGCGCAAATGTGATGCCGTCATCGTGCAAAAGCTTCAGCTGGTGCATAAGCTCGCCTTCCGCTTCCGCTTCGAATGCGAACTTCTCCGTGATTTCCAGTTCCAGAAGGGAAGGCGGGCACGCGGTGCGTGTGAGGATGTCCCTGATTTTCGTGACCATGTCGCCGGCGCGGAATTCCCGGACCGACGTGTTGCAGCTGACCGGGACGCCGATGCCTTCCTGTTTCCAGTTCGCGGCCTGCCGGGCGGCCGCTTCGATGACATGGGCACCGAGCGCGGAAATCAGCCCGGCATCTTCCGCGACCGGGATGAGCTCAGCCGGGCGCACATTGCCGAGATCGCGGTCCTCCCAGCGAACGAGCGCCTCCGCTGCGATGATCCGCCCGGTCGTCATGTCCACCTGAGGCTGGTAGAATGCCTGGATGGCGCCTTCTTCCAGAGCGCCGGGCAGTTTCTGTTCAATCCGGAGCCGGCGAGCGACGGCCCGCTGCTCAGGCTTGGACAGCGAGGTGATCAGGCCGCCGCCGTCCCGCATCGCACGGTGGCGGGCGATCGAGGAGGCGCTCAGCAAATGCTTGAACGATTGCTGGTCATCCGGGAATTTCGCGATGCCGCCGCTCACCCGGACGGGGATTCCGGTCATGTCGGACTGGATCGGATGTTCGTCGAGAAACTGCAGAAAGCCTTCCGCGAACCAGCTGCCGAGGGGTGTCAGGACGGCAAACTCATTCATCCCGATCCGGGCGAACCGGCTGTTGCGGAAATACACTTTCATGCTGTGGACAAATTCGCTGAGGATCCGGTTTTCCGCTTCCTTGTCGCCCGGGTCGAACAGCGAGTGGAAGTTCTCGATCGCCAGGTAAACGAACGTGAAGTGCCGGTCGGTTTGGATGAGCTGCTCAGCTTCCTCCGTCAGTTTATGGCGGTTCATGAGACCGGTGTCCGGGTCGGTGTAGGCGATCGACTCAAGCTTTTCCCGCAGTTTCCGCTCTTCTGTCCGGTCCGCCTCGATCATGAGGGTATACAGATGCTGAGTCCCCGACATGACGGGGATGGCGGTGAGCGAAACCCAGTACGGCTCTCCTGTTTTGGTGACCTGCAGAACGTCTCCCTGCCATGGGCGGAGGGAGCGCAGGCGCCGCCACACTTTCATCAGATCGGCTTTGCCGTCCTTCGTGTCCGGAAACATGATCTTGAACGGCTTGCCGAGCACCCGTTTCGGAGTCCAGCCGCTTTTGTCCAGAAATCGTGTGTTTGTATCAAGGATCAATCCTTCAGAATCGATTTTATAAATCATGAATTTCTTGTCAAGGCCGTCCAGAAGGCTGCCGAATGCACTTTGGTCCCGGTCGGCGGCCACTTCCGTTTCAAGCCGTCTGTTATTGTCCAATCTCACAAACCTCCCGTACAAGTTGGATCGATGGATCGTCATATAAATTCTAGTATACGGCAAAGGGGAAGACGGCCGTAAGGGTCAAAGTACCCCATTCGGCCAGAATCCGCCAGAAAGTCTGCTCTTTTGCCGAATTCAGTCAGCGGATTGCGGCCGCTTTGTGTAGAATAAAGAAAGATTTTGTCCGCTGCCGACGAAGGGACAGAGACTTTGAAAAAAGGCCAAGGAGAGGAGGCGGTCGGATGAACCGCATGAAAGGAATCGGGATGATCGTCTCGGGGGCGATGCTCTGGGGGGCGACGGGGCCGATGATGGAATGGCTGCTCGCGGAAAAGCCCATCGAGGTGGCGCCGTTCATCGTAATCCGACTGCTCATCGCGGGAGCGGCATTGCTGTTCATGCTGAACCGGCAGGGGAAACGGGTCACGCTCGTCTGGCGCCAGAAAGCGTGGGCGCGGCAACTCGTCATTTTCGGGGTTGTCGGCATGCTCGGCGTGCAGTTCACGTTTCTTAAGACGATCGAGGCGAGCAACGCGGTCATTGCGACACTCCTTCAGTTTCTCGCGCCGATCTTCGTCATCGCCTTTGTCACCTATAGCCAGCGCAAATGGCCCCCGGTCTATCAGATGCTCGGCATCCTCGTTACGCTCGGCGGACTCGTGCTGCTGCTGACGAATGGTTCCCTTGCATCACTCCAGGTGAGCAATGCGGCCCTTGCCTGGGGTGTGACGCTCGGCTTCACTTTCGCGTTTTATACGCTGTTTCCGGCGCGCCTCATGCATGAGTTCGGCGTCATCCAGACGGTCGCCTGGGCAATGGTCATCGGCGGGACAGTCCTGCTCGTCGCTCAGCCGCTCGCCGTGGTCAGGACATTCCCGAAGCTGCTGGATCCGACGGTGCTCATCATGATGATGCTCATCATCGTATTCGCGACGGCGGGGTTCATCCTGCTGCTCGGCAGCACGAAGTTCATCTCGCCGGTGGAAACGAGCGTCCTGTCCAGCTTCGAACCGCTCACTGCGATGATCGTCTCGATGTTCTGGTTCGGCCAGATCCTCGCGAAGTGGCAGCTCGGCGGCGCGCTCATCATGCTCGTCGGCGTCATCTGGCTGTCGGTCGCCGGCAGCAAGGCGTCAAAAGTGGAGGCGGAACCGCCGAAAGTGGCTTGACCGAAATAAATCAAACAAAGCCGGCCTGGGAATCAATGAACTGAACCCCGAAATACGGACACTTTAAAAAAAGTCCGGTTTCGGGGTTTTTGCGTGCTTGAAA
>NZ_JBHLWY010000017.1:0-21149 GCF_042432615.1 Bhargavaea ullalensis | reverse complement strand
TTTCAAGCACGCAAAAACCCCGAAACCGGACTTTTTTTAAAGTGTCCGTATTTCGGGGTTCAGTTCACAATACTTTTTGGGCATCCTTTATTTCGTTATAAAACGTCTTAAAACAGCTTGAAATATCAAAAACCCGATATAAAGTCAGTCCTGGCCGCCCTTTTCTGTCACGAAATGTCATGTCGAATTGTCGACATCAAGGCGGCAGGATGTTTCAAATCCGGCGGGTTTGGTATACTAATGGAGAACAACATACAACTGACATTTAGGAGGGAAAGCGCATGAAGAGAAAACTCATGATGCTGTTGTTCGGTTCTGCGCTTGTTCTCGGCGCCTGCGGCGGTAACGATGACAACGCAAACGACGACAACAACGCCGGCACCAACGACAATGCAACCGAAGAAACAGACACAGGCACGGACACAAACACAGGCGGAGAAACTGCCGGTGTGGATCCTGAAAAAGTCGTCCAGCAAAAGTGCATTTCCTGCCACGGCGAAAACCTTGAAGGACAGGGCAGCTTCCCTGAACTCGACAACGTAGGTTCCCGCCTTTCCGAACAGGAAATCCATGACACGATCAAGAACGGCCGCGGCGGCATGCCGGGCGGACTGATCGAAGGGGAAGAACTTGACGCAGTAGCAAAATGGCTTTCCGAAAAGAAATGATGACGAAAGACAAGCCGTTTCGGGCATCCCGCCCGGAACGGTTCTTTTTGTCACTTTTTTGACTTCTCTCGCTACTTCGGGCTGTTGTCTTCAGCCGGCGCCCCGCCGATGTGAAATATAGCATTCCGGCAGGGCGAAATTTGACGAAATTCCTCTGATGTCAATGTTTCAGCTCGTAATAAAATGAAATATAACTGTAATAGTATGCGAGTTTAATAATGCTATAATGGGCATGCCGGAAAAATTCCGCCCGCAGAACGGGCAATCAGGTGATTTTTTTAATGATAGAAATGAAAGATGTCTACAAAAAATATTCGAATGGTGTCGTAGCAGCGAACGGACTGAACGTAAAAATCGACAAAGGCGAATTCGTCTACGTCGTCGGTCCGAGTGGCGCAGGGAAATCGACATTCATCAAAATGATGTACAGAGAGGAAAAGCCGACATCCGGTGACATCCTCATCAATGAAACAAGTTTGCCGAAGCTGAAGAACCGGCAGGTCCCGCTTTTGCGCCGCCAGATCGGCGTCGTGTTCCAGGACTTTAAACTGCTGCCGAAGCTGACGGTATTTGAAAATGTGGCATTTGCCCTCGAAGTGATCGAGGAACCGGTCGAAAGCATCCGGCCGCGAGTGACCGAAGTGCTCGATCTTGTCGGACTGAAGCAGAAAGCGCGGATGCTGCCGACTGAACTGTCGGGCGGGGAACAGCAGCGGGTGTCGATCGCCCGCTCCATCGTGAACCGGCCGAAAGTGGTCATCGCCGACGAGCCGACCGGCAACCTCGACCCCGAGACTTCGTGGGGGATCATGAACGTCCTTGAAGAGATCAATCAGCGGGGCACGACAGTTGTCATGGCGACCCACAACAAAGACATCGTCAACCGGAACCGCCACCGTGTCATCGCCATCGAAGGCGGCCTTATCGTCCGGGACGAAGTGGGAGGGGGCTACGGCTATGAAATTTAGAACAGTCCGCCGCCACTTCCGTGAAAGCTTCAAGACACTTGGCCGCAATGGCTGGATGACATTCGCCTCGGTGGCGGCCGTCACCGTCACACTGCTTCTCGTCGGCGTTTTCGTGAGCATCATGCTGAACCTGAACAAGGTGGCCGATGATCTGGAAAAAGACGTCGAGATGAAAGTTTATGTGGAACTGGCTGCGGATGAACCCGCGACCCGCGAACTGGAAAACTTGATCAGGGAAACGCCGGGCGTCGCCGAGGTCGTTTACTCGACCAGGGAACAGGAACTGGACAAGATGGTGAAGGACTTCGGGGAAGACCTGAAACTGTATGAACAGAGCAATCCGCTGCGCGAAGCCTTCTATGTGAAAGCGACCGAACCTCAGCAGATCGCCAGCGTGGCCAAGAAGATCGACGAATTTCCGAATACATATGAAGTCGTTTACGGACAGGGGAAAGTCGAAAAGCTGTTCAACTTCCTCAATCTCGGAAGGAACGTCGGACTCGTGCTGATCCTGGCCCTTCTCTTTACCGCGATGTTCCTCATCGCAAACACGATCCGGATCACGATCGTTGCGAGAAAAACCGAAATCGGCATCATGAAACTCGTCGGTGCGACGAACAGCTTCGTCCGCATCCCGTTCGTGCTGGAAGGGATCTGGCTCGGCATTCTTGGTTCCCTGATTCCGATGATCGCCATCACATTCGGCTACCTGGAATTCTATGACTACGCGGAACCGCGCCTGCGCGGGGAAATGATCCAGATCCTTCATCCGCTTCCGTTCCTCTATATCGTCAACGGGCTCGTCCTGTTCATGGGCATCTTCATCGGCTCGTGGGGCAGTTTCATGTCCGTGCGCAAGTTCTTGAAAGTTTAAAGCAAAAAAGCAATTACAGATAGAAATCGTTTTGTCTCTGAAAGGGGAAATGAATGTTGAAGCAGTCGAAGCCGCTGATCGCCACGGTCTGCGCCACCATGCTGCTGAGCTTCGGGCTCGGCGCGGGGAATGCGAGCGCATCCGTGCTGGATGATTTGAAGAACGAGCAGAAACAGCTGGAGCAGAAGAAAGTTGACCTGAACCGCAACATCAATGAAACGAAGACCGAAATCCAGGCGAAATCCGCAGAGATGGACAAGCTGCTTGCCCAGATCAAGACGCTCCATGAGAAGATCAATGAAACACAGGGCAAGATTCAGACGCTTGAAGAAGAAATCAGCGTGACGAAGAGCGAAATCGAAGCACTTCAGGCATCGATTGCAGAACTTGAGCAGAAAATCGCAGACCGCGATGCACTGCTTCGTGACCGTGTCCGCGCCATGCAGGTGACCGGCGGGTCGACAAGCTATCTTGATGTCCTTCTTGGAGCAAACAGCTTCTCCGACTTTATCGACCGGGTATCTGCCGTCAACACGCTCCGCGAAGCCGACCGTGAAATCATCCGTGAACAGAAGGCGGACAAGGAACAGCTGGAAGAGCAAAAGAAAATGGTCGAGCAAAAGCTCGCCGAGCAAGAACAGAACAAGAAAAAGCTTGAAGAGCAGAAAGCCCAGCTTGACGCCCAGAAAAAAGAACTGGACGGTCTCGTGACGAAACTGGAAGAAGAGCAGTCGCGTCTTGAGAAAGAGCAGGCGAACATGGAAGCTGAATACGAAGAAACGCACGAAGTGAGCGAAGAAGTGACGCAGAAGATTGTTGCCGAGCAAAACCGTCTTGCGGAAATCGCACGCAAAGCGGAAGAAGAACGCAAGCGCAAGGCTGCCGCAGAAGCGGAAGCCCGGCGTCAGGCAGCAGCGAAAGCCGCCGCTTCGAGCAAATCACAGAGCGCCTCTTCGTCGGCTGTTCATTCCTCCGGAAGCAGTTCAGCCGCCCCTGCTCCTGCCCCTGCCGTTACATCCGGGGCCTGGACCCGCCCGGCATCGGGCCGCATTTCCTCGACGTTCGGATACCGGGCGATCGGCTGGGCTTCGTCCAACCACGCCGGTGTGGACATCGCCAACGGCATCGGCACGCCGATCGTTTCCGCTGCAGACGGCGTCGTTTCGTTCGCCGGCCAGTTCGGCACTTACGGCAACGTCGTCATGGTCACCCACTCGATCAACGGCACGATCTACACGACCCTGTATGCCCACATGTCCGGCTTCACTGTCAGCAGCGGGCAGCATGTCAGCAAGGGCCAGCAGGTCGGACGGATCGGCGTCACCGGCCGGACAAGCGGACCTCACCTCCACTTCGAACTCCATATCGGAAGCTACGGCAACCCGGTCAACCCGATGCGCTACGTTCCGATCTAAACCGAATCCACCCAGCCCGCCGGCCAGGCGGGCTTTTATCATGGAACGGGTGAGCCGATTTCAATATCCGGACACATTATGAAATCGAAATGGAGCAGAGGGGTGGACGGAAGCGGTCTTCATCCACTACCCTTAAGGCAGAAGCAACAGGAGCGGAGGCGGGACGGTATGCCGGTGACCCGGTGGTTGACCATTTTCAGTTTGACGGTTCCGTCCTCATGGATCGCCGTCCTCATCGCCATGGCGGCGGCATATTCCATTGTCAGGGTCCGTGCGGATAAAGCAGCGGCGGGACTGTTCGCGGATGCCGCTTTCTGGTTCATCCTCGTGTGGAAAGGTTCTTATATCCTGTTTCACTTCGGGGTGTTCATCCGCTCCCCGTTTTCGGTTCTTTACTACAACGGGGGAACGGCCGGGGCCACTCTCGGCCTACTGTCGGCGCTTTTTTTCCTGTACCGTAAAAAAGCGGCGGATCAGGACTGGCTGCTCACGGCGGCCGTCTCCGTGCAGGCGGTTTATCAAACGGCGATGGTGCTGCTGAACCGGACCGGCTGGCTGCCGGGCACCGTCACGATCGCCGGATTTTTGATCCTGCTCACTGCGGTGTTGATCAAGAACGAAAGCTCGGCAGGCTGGACGCTTCAGCTGGCGGTGCTGTTCCCGGTTGTCCATTTGTTCATTGCGGCCATGCAGCCGGAGGGCGTGGGCGGTTTCCCGGTCATCGCCACGGCCGCTTTCAGTGTATATTTCATTTTGCAGAACGTACTTTTAAGCAAAGCAGAACGGGGGGCGCATGAATGAATAAAAAAGTGTTCGGGTCGATCGTGGCCCTGGTCCTCATCGGCGCGCTTGTCGCCATCATGATCAAAAATGCGGCGGGCGACGAGTACAGCGGTCGGCAGGAGCAGCTCAAGCGCGAGCTCGAGGAGACGGGGCAGACTCAGACAGGGGCCCCGGACGAAGAAGAGGTCATCGGCATCGGGCCGGGTGAGCAGGCGCCGGATTTCACTCTGAAGGCGCTGGACGGAGGCGAGATGTCGCTGTCTGACTTCAGGGGCAAGAAAGTCATCCTGAATTTCTGGGCTTCGTGGTGTGGACCGTGCCGCGCGGAGATGCCGCACATGGAGAACTTCTACAAGAAGGAGGCCGAGGAGCTCGGCGTTGAAGTGCTCGCGGTGAATCTGTCTGCTGCAGAGCGTGGAGATGAGCAGAAAGTGATGGAGAACATCACGAACTTCGTCGGCGAATTCGGGATGACGTTCCCGGTGCTGCTCGATTCGGACGGGAAGCAGGGCGATGTCTACAAGGCGATCAGCATCCCGACTTCGTACATCATCGACTCCGGCGGGATTGTCCGCCAGATGGTCCGCGGACCGATGGATGAAGCGATGATGCGCGATCTCGTCAACAGCGTGGAATAAAATCAATGCCGGTTCATGTGTCGTATGATCTTCCGGCCGTTCATACAATTGGACGGAGGAGGAATGCAGATGCGCATGAGCCGGATTTTTTTATTGGCGGCGGTTGCCGCGGCTGCCGGCGGCCTGGTTTATTTCATCATGAACGGCAAGGCGGTGAGCGAGGAGCCGGTGAGCGGCCAGAAGCCGATAGATGAGGCGTATGACCTGATCCGAGAGCGGGCGGTCCACCGTGTCGGGCCGGACGAGCTGGTCGAAGGGGCCCTCCGGGGGATGGCGGATGTGCTGGGCGATCCGTACAGTACATACTTGACCGAGGAGGAGGCGGCCGAGCATGAGGAGTCGCTGTCAGACGAGCGGGTCGGCATCGGAGCGGAGATCACCGAAAGCCGTGGGCGGTTCATCATCGTGGCGCCAGTCCGGAACTCACCGGCCGAAAAAGCGGGCATTCTGCCGTACGACGAGATTGTCCGGGTGGACGGGGAGCGGGTCGAGGGGCGCACGATGAAGGAGCTGCTGAGGCTCATCCGGGGCAAGGAGGGCACGGACGTCGGCCTCACGCTGTTCCGTCCGGATGAGGGCCGCCATGTGGAAGTTTCTGTGAAGCGGGCGGCGATCCCGCAAAAGACCGTCGAGAGCCGCCTGATCGAGCGGGACGGCCACACAATCGGCTACGTCGGCGTATCGATGTTCGGCGAAAAGACCGCCGAAGAGTGGGAAGCCCACACGAAAAAGCTGATCGAAGGCGGCGCGGATGCCTTCATTATCGATGTCCGGGGCAATCCGGGCGGCTATCTCAAAAGTGTCGGACAGGTCGCGGGCTCGCTGCTTCGTCCGGGCACCGTGTTCGCCTACATGGAGGATGCGGACGGGGTGAAGGAGCCGCTTGAGACCGAGGCGCCGGGGGACGAGGAGTATGCAGGGAAGATGCGGAAAATCAAAACCGTGCTCCTGCAGGACAAGGGCAGCGCCTCCGCAAGCGAAGTGCTGAGCGGCGCCCTGAAAGACAATGGCCGGACGTTCGTCGTCGGGACGGTGAGTTTCGGCAAGGGGACCGTCCAGGAGACGATGCCGCTGTCAAACGGCGGGGAGATGAAGCTGTCCACGCGCAAGTGGCTGACGCCGTCCGGTTCCTGGATCCACGGGAAAGGGATCGCTCCGGATCTGGAGTCGGAACAGGGCCCGCTGTACGGCATCCCGTCGATGCCGGTGGACGGCCGCTACCGTCCGGGCGAATACGGAGAGGACGTCGGTTATGCGCAGCGGGTGCTGGCCGCACTCGGCTACGACGTTCCCCGGGCGGACGGCTATTATGACGAGATGACGAAGAAAGCGGTTGAGAAATTCAGGGATGATCTGGACCTGGAGCCGAACCGGGCGATGGACCGCGAGTTCTTCCGGGCGCTCCGCGGGAAGATCGCGGAGCATCAGGCGGACGAGGGGAATGACGAGCAGCTGCAGCTCGCCATCGGCTACATGAAACACGCCCTGAAGACCGGAAATTAAAAAACCGTTCCTATCCACCTCCGCGTTTGATAGAATGGAAGGAAGTTGTACGTTCTATCGGGGATGGTGAGAAGTCAATGATCCAGGAGATATTGTTGGAATTGCTGAAAGCGGCGGGACGTTTTTTCCTGAACCCGCTGTTCTATATCATCCTGCTGTTCTCGGTTCTTCTCGGATATGTCCGGGTGAAGCGGGAGCGGCGGGATTTTCGCGTGCGCGTCGATGAAGGGCTGACCGAGCTGCGGAATGTGCTGAGGGAATCCTGGCCGTATGCGGCGGTCCTGTCCGTCCTGATCGCAGCGGCGGGGCTCGCGGTGCCGAAGGGCTGGCTCGTCCTGTTCTGCGCGGCGATGCTGATTGCGGTCCTGTCGTTCCAGTTTGCGCTCGGCTCCCCGGTGTACGCGGCCGGGGCAGCGCTGGTTGTGTATTGGCTGCTCGGCCATTACCGTGTCAATTCGGACATTCCGCTGCTCGGCTGGACCTATGGAGGCATGACGGAAGACGTGGCGTTCACCGTGCCGCTCATCGCCGGCATGCTGCTGATCGCCGAAGGCCTGCTCATCCGCAGGCGAGCCGCGGAAGATGCGTCGCCGCTCCTGCTGAAGACGGCCCGCGGGCTGAAGGGGGCGGCCTACAGGACGCAGCGGCTCTGGCTGCTGCCGGTGCTGTTCGTCGTGCCGGGAAAGGCGATCGCAGAGTGGCTGCCGTACTGGCCGCAGATCACGCTCGGCGAATCGTCATTTGCGCTCGTCTTCATCCCGGTCGTCATCGGCTTCCGGCAGACGGCCAAACACCGGATGCCG
The DNA here is from genome assembly GCF_042432615.1 of Bhargavaea ullalensis. NCBI lineage: Bacteria > Bacillati > Bacillota > Bacilli > Caryophanales > Caryophanaceae > Bhargavaea > Bhargavaea ullalensis. Next base: position 13,497 of record NZ_JBHLWY010000017.1, on the reverse strand, counting down.
GAAAGCCTGTATCCGGGGCTCGGCAAAGCCGTTTTGTGGACCGGCATCCTTGCATCCGCCGCGTCGTTCCTGTCGTTCTGGCGGATGGAAGCCGGCTGGGCGGTCATCGCCGCTGCAGTGATCGTCCGTGCGGCCATTTCCATCCGGGCGGCTTCGGCGGAGAGCAAGGGCAACTTCGCCGTTTCTCCGAGGAGTGAGGGCGTGACCGTCGCTGCCGTCCTGCCGGGTTCGCCCGCCGACAAGATGGGCATCCTGCCGGGCGAGACGATCCGCAAAGTCAACGGCGTCACGGTGAAGGATGAGCGGGAGCTGTATGACGCCATCCAGGTGAACGCCGCCCATTGCCGGGTGGAAGTGCTCAACCGCGACGGGGAGCTGCGGCTCTGCCAGCACGTCATCTTCCGTCATGACCACCACCGCATCGGCCTGCTCGTCATCCGCTGACCCTGTCAACAGGAGGGAATGAACCATGCTCGAATCCTACGTGCTTAAAATCATCCTGGCGCTATTCATCCCCGGACTGCTCGTCGTCCTGCTCACGCGGATCACGTACCACCACGTTGTCGGGCTCGTGCTGACCGTCGCGCTCATCGCGGCCTCGGTCTACGCCGGCTACACGCATACCTGGCTCCTCTACACCGTCGATGCCCTGTCGCTGACGGCCGGCTTTTACTTCGCCGGCCGGATGAGGTCACAAAAAGGCAGGAAATAAAGAACGTCCCGCATGGCGGCCGATATGGGCCGGTGCGGGACGTTTTTTATTTCGTGAAGCAGACTTTCGGATAAAGATAATGCTTCCGGCGATAAAGATAACGTTTTCCTCAATAAAGATAACGCTTCCCCCAATAAAGATAACGCTTTACCCGATAAAGATAACACTCACCGAAATTCCGCTACTGAGACATTTCTTTATTCCAGGAGCCGTCCGGCCTATTCCTGTTCAGCCGATGATCAGGCTGTAGACCGCCAGAATGGCGATCGTGCCGAGTACGGTGCCCATGACGCCTCCGCCGAACCAGGCGATGGCGACGGCGGCGGCCATGCCGATGACGCCGAACATCAGGTCGGCTTCCTGGGCGTACAGGATGGCGGGGAAAATCAAAGCACCGAGCACCGCATACGGGATGTTCCGGAGCACGCCGGAGACGGAGGGCGGCAGTTCACGACCTTCAAGAAAAGTGAGCGGGATGGCGCGCGGGATGTACGTCACCGCAGCCATGCCGAGAATCATCCACCAATACCAGGATCCCATCATGCACTTTCCCTCCTTTCGGCCGCGTGCCGGATGAGGGCACTGCGGCGGGCATAGATGAGTTCGACGAAAACGGAAGAGGCGAGCGTCGACACCATGATCGCCCAGCCGGTCGACAGCAGCTCCGTCCAGAAAAAGAAGCCGTTCAGCGCTGCTGCGGTGAGCGCCAGCAGGACGACTTTCCGGTTGCCTTTCATCGAAGGGATGAGCAGGGCGACGAACATCGCATACAGGGCGATCGACATGGCTGCCTGCAGGAACAGCGGAAGGTTCGCGCCGATCACGTGGCCGACGCCCGTGAAGAGGACCCAGCTGCCGTACGCCATGAGGATGACGCCCGCGCCGAATGAGGTCCGGACCCGGCCCTCCCCGTGAGTTGAAATGACGGAGAAGGTCTCGTCCGTCACGCCGAACGCATAAACCGCTTTTTTCCAGCGTGGGGCGGGTTGCATCTTTTCGTTGAGCGAGGCCGTCATAAGAAAGTGACGGATGTTCACGATGAATGTATTCAGGACGATCACAATCGGATCGACATGCTTGGCGATCAGGCCGAGCGCGATGTACTGCGAAGCGCCGGCAAAAACTAGCAGGCTCATTCCGACCGCCTCGAGGATCGTCAAACCGGTCGTCTTGGCGAGCAGGCCAAAAGTCAGGGCAATCGGAAAATAGCCGATCGCAATCATGGAGCCGGATTTGATGCCGGCCTTGAATCCGTCTTGCTGCATGGAGATCCCAGCTTTCTGAGTGAATAGTACGAGTTATTATACTACAATTCGGTTAAGGCTTGGACAAGGGATTTTTCAGCCGGGATCATCTGTCGTAAAATAAGGGTAAAGACAGTCAAGAACCGGTCGGAGGTTGGAGACATGGGATTCTCTTTTGACATCGATACTGTAATTGAACTCACGCGCCATTACCGCGCATTCGGTCCGCTCATCGGGTTTCTTCTTCCGTTCATCGAGGCATTCCTGCCATTTTTGCCGCTTTTCGTGTTCGTCATCGCGAACGCCACCGCCTACGGCCTCGTCTTCGGCTTTCTGTTGAGCTGGGCGGGGACCGTCGCCGGCTCCTATGCGGTTTTCCTGCTCATCCGAAAATACGGGGAGACCCGCCCGTTCCGCTTCCTGACGAAAAGCGAAAAAGTGCGGAAGCTGATCCACTGGGTGGAGCGCAACAGCTTCGGGCCGCTGTTTGTCCTGATCTGCCTGCCGTTCACCCCGTCCGCGCTCGTCAATCTCGTCGCGGGTCTTTCAAATATGAAGAAAAAGGTGTACCTTCTGACGCTTATGGCCGGAAAGTTCGTCATGATTGGTACTGCCAGCTTCATCGGCTACGACCTGAAAGCGCTTTTCACGCAGCCGGTGCGCACCGCAATCGTCATCGCGGTCATTGTCCTGCTCTGGTTTGCCGGCAAGCGTCTGGAGGCGCGGCTCAACAAGAAAGTGGAGGCCGATTTCCGCAAGCTTTCCGAGCAGCAGGCCGCCGCCGGGCGGGAAGCGGGGGAGGAAGGGGAAAAAGGTGCCGGCCGGGCGACCTGCAGAAAAGGCGGAAAGTGACCGTCCAAACAACAAAACCGAAGATCCATAAGGCTGCAAGCCGGCCGTCTGTCCCGTTTTCATTCCCGCGTGCCCTTCGGTACAATGGGAGGGAACGGGTTCTTTCATTCTACCGGAAACAAAACAGGAACATTTGTTCTATTTATCGCCGTCGTTTATAATAGAAAAAAGCCATACATAAAGGAGGGGCAGCGATGTCATTCAGATTGATCACGGGGCGTGCGGGCTCCGGAAAGACGACGAGGGTCCGGCTCGAGATTGCGGAGCGGCTGAAAGCGGATCCGCTCGGAGCACCGATTTTCGTCATCGTGCCCGATCAGATGTCCTTCTCGATGGAGAAGAGCCTGTCCACGCAGTACGGGCTTAAAGGCACGATCCGGGCTCAGGTGGCGACGTTCAAGCGGCTGGCATGGCGCATTCTTCAGGAGACGGGAGGCATCACCCGGACCGAAGTGAACGGCTTCGGCTACCGGATGCTCATCCGGAGTTTGCTTGCGGAAAACCGGGATGAGTTCAAGCTGTTCCGGCAGGCGGCCGACAAGCGCGGCTTCACCGAGCAGGTGGAGGAGCTGTTGAAGGAGTTCAGCCGGTATTGCCTGGACTGCACGAAAATGACAGACATGCACGGTGAGCTGGAAAAGGTCGGGGCGCCTCGGGTTCTGCTCGACAAGGCGGATGATCTGGAGCTGCTCATGCAGAAGATCGAGGAGCGGCTCGGGACCGCATATGTCGACAGCGAAGGCTATCTGGCGCTGCTCGCGTCACAGGTTCATTTTTCCGATCTGATCAAGGAAGCGGAAATTTACATCGACGGCTTCGTCACGTTCACGACACGCGAGCTCGAGATTGTCGAGGAACTGATGAAGCATGCAAAGCGCGTCACCGTCGTGCTGCCGATGGAAGATCCGTACAGTTCCGCCGACGGTTCGCAGCTTTTCTTCAATGCCATGGGCAGTGCGGCCCGGCTGTTTGATGCGGCGAAGCGCAACGGCGTGGAGACCGAAGAGGCAGTGCATGAATACGGGCAGCGGCGGTTCAAGAGCCGTGCGCTGGCGCATCTGGAATCGGATTTCGACCGGTATCCCGCCGGGCAGTCTTCTTCGGACGGGGACGTCGAGATCATCCGGGCGGCGGATGCCCGCGCCGAGGTCCATGCAGTGGCGAGACGGATCCGGCGTCTCATGATGGAGGGGATGCGCTACCGGGACATGGCGATTTTGTACCGGCAGCCCGAAGTGTATGATGAGCTGATCGAAACGGTGTTTCCGCTTTATGATGTACCGGTGTTCATCAGCCGGAAAAAGCCGATGCTCCATCATCCGCTCATCGAGTTCAGCCGGTCGGTGCTCGAGGCCGCGGCCGGGGGATGGGAGTATGAGGATCTGTTCCGTGCGATCAAGACGGACTTGTTTTTCCCGCACGGGGGGGACATTCCGGAATGGCGCGACCGGGCGGACCGGCTGGAGAATTTCGTGCTGGCGAACGGCATCTACGGCGACCGATGGTTTGACGAGAAGCGCTGGAAGGTGAAGCGGTACCGGGGCCTGGAGTTCCACAGTCCGGTTCAGACGGACGAGGAGCTGGCGGCGGAAAAAGACCTCCACATGATGAGGGATGCGGTCCGCGAGCCGCTCGCAAACTTCGAGGCGCGGCTCCGGCGGGGACGGACCGGCCGGGACATCGCCGCGACGCTGTTCACGTTCATGGAGGACCTGAACGTGTTTGACAAGATCGTTGACCTGCGCCGCCGCGAGGAAGAGGCGGGGCGGCTGTTTGAAGCGGCGGAGCATGACCAGGCGTGGAACACGTGGATTGAGGTGCTTGATCAGTTTGTCCTCATGTTCGGAGACCAGGAGCGGCCGCTTGCGGAGTTCGTCAAGATTCTCGACGAAGGATTTGATACGCTGGAGTTCGCCCGGATCCCGCCGTCGATCGATGAAGTGACGGTGACGACGATCGACATTTCGCGGCTCATGGACATCGAGGCGGTGTTCGTGATCGGCGTGAACGACGGGGTGCTGCCAAAACGCATCGACCAGGAAGGGCTGTTGTCCGACCGGGAACGGGAATGGTTCATGGAGATCGGGTTCGAGCTCGCACCGACGACGAAGATGCGTCTCATGGACGAATTGTACATGGCGTACCGGGCGTTCACGACTGCTTCGTCGCGGCTGTTCATTTCCTATCCGGCTTCCGACGCGGAAGGAAAGGCGCTCATCCCGTCGCTTTACATCAAACGGATCGCCCAGCTGCTGCCGGACGTCCCGGAATCGGTCGTCCTGAATGACCCATCCGGCCTGCCGGATGAGGAGAGCTGGCGAGAGTACATCAGTCATCCGCGTGCAACGCTGCGCCACGCGTCGATGCAGATGCGGCTTGCAGAACACGGCGGCGAACTGTCGGCTCCTTGGCGGGCGGTCGTTGACTACTACTTGGACGATCCATACTGGTCACCGATCGTCGGGCGGATTCTCCGTCCTGCGACCGGCAGGAAGCGGACGGAGAATCTGGAGGCCGATGTCACGGAGGGCCTTTACGGGGAGGAGATCGCCTCGAGCGTGTCGCGCGTCGAGTCGTACTTCAGCTGCCCGTTCCAGCATTTTGCCAATTTCGGGCTGAAGCTGCAGGAGCGGAGCGAGTACGAGCTGGATCCGCCGGCGATCGGGGACCTGTTCCATGCGGCGCTGAAGTGGATCGCCGATGAAACGGAGCGGACCGGCAAAACGTGGGGAGAGTTGAGCGCAACCGATTGCCTGACGCTCGCCCGGGACGCCGTGGAGTCGATCACGCCGTACTTCTTCAATCAGATCCTGCTTTCCTCCAGCCGTTACCATTACATCAAGCGGAAAATCACCCGCATCATGCAGCGGACGATGCTGTCCCTCTCGAAACAATCAAAGGCATCGGGGTTCCGCCCTGTGGCGATCGAAGCCGCATTCGGACCCGGGGAGACATTCCCTCCGCTGAAAATCCCGCTCAAGCGGGGACGGGCGATGCAGCTGCGCGGCAGGATCGACCGCGTCGACGCCGCGGAAATCGGCGGCACGCCGTACATCCGGGTCGTCGACTACAAATCCTCTGCACGTGCGCTCGACCTGACCGAAGTGTATTACGGCCTGTCGCTTCAGATGCTCACTTATCTAGACGTTGCGCTGCTGCATTCGAAAGAATGGCTCGGGACGGAGGCGCTTCCGGCCGGCGTGCTGTACATGCATGTCCACAACCCGATGGTGCGGGCAGATGCCGGCGTCATGGAGGCACGCGAAATCGAGGCGGAAGCGATGAAGTCCTATCGGATGCGCGGCTATGTCATCGACAATCCGGACGTTGTGCTGGAGATGGACCGCAATCTGGAAGGCTCGTCGGAATCGCTTCCGGTCCGGATGAACAAAAACGGCACCTTCTCAAAAACGTCGAAAGTCCTGAATCCGGCGAGCATCGAGCTCATGCGATCATTCGTCCGGCACAAGCACCGGGAGGCGGGGGACTCGATGATCCTAGGGGACACGCGGGTGATGCCTTACCGGCTGAAAGACAAAATGCCTTGCCAGACGTGCGCGTTCCGGTCGGTTTGCCAGTTTGACCCGGCAGATCCCGAACAGAAGTACAAACACCTGCATCCGCTCTCGCCGGAAGATTCGGTCGTGCGCATGAAGAAGGAGGTTGATGAAGATGAATCACATTCCGGCGAAACCCGCTGATGCGACATGGACGGACGCCCAGTGGCGGGCGATCCATGCATCGGGCAGCGATATCCTCGTGTCCGCCGCGGCAGGATCCGGCAAGACCGCGGTGCTCATCAACCGGCTCATCAAGAAAGTGACCGATCCGGAAAGCCCGATTGACGTCGACGAACTGCTCGTCGTGACGTTCACAAATGCGGCGGCGGCGGAAATGCGCCACCGGATGGCTTCCGCACTCGAGGAAGCGATCGAAGACAATCCGGGCTCCTCGCGTCTGCGGCGCCAGCTGAGCCTGCTCAACAAGGCACAAATTTCCACGCTTCATTCGTTCTGTATGAACGTCGTCCGGCAGTATGCCTACATTCTGGACGTCGATCCCGGTTTTCGCATCGCAGACACGGCGGAGGCGGCGCTGCTCCGCGATGACTGCATCGGCCGCGTGCTCGAAGAAGCATACGGGGCGGATGATCCGGAGCCGGTCTACCGACTTGCCGACAGCTTCACGTCGGACCGGGACGACCAGGCGATCGAAGTGCTGATCGACCGGCTGTACGATTATTCACGTGTCCATCCGCGGCCGGAAGAATGGCTGCGCTCGATCCCGCGCGAATACCACCTGTCCGAAGACGCAGACATCGACCATTTGCCGTTCATCGGCCCGCTGAAGGAAGCGATCCGCCACCGGCTCGAGGAAGCGGCGGCGATGGCCGGAGAAGTCGGCCGCATCGCCCGCATGCCGGACGGACCGGCGCCGCTGGCCGTGACGGCGGAAGAAGACATCGAGACGATTTCCGTCTTGCTGCGCATTCTGTCGGAAGGCACATGGGCAGAAACGTTTGAGGCGTTTTCCGCACTCAGATGGGCCACCGCCGCTTCGATCAAAAAAGACAGCTGCGACATGGACCTCGCCGACCGGGCTAAGAAAAAACGCAATGACGTGAAAAAAATCGTCAATGCGCTGAAAGATTCGTATTTCATCCGGACGCCGGACCGGCTGCTTGAAGAAATGCGGCTCATGGCCCCGATAATGGATACGCTCATCGAATTGACCATCCGATTCGGCCGGCGCTATGCGGAAGTGAAAAAAGACCGGGGAATCGTCGACTTTTCCGATCTTGAGCACCTTGCGCTCGCCATCCTGTCCGAAGAGAAGGACGGCCGTCTTGTGCCGTCGCCGGTCGCAAAGGACTTCCGGGAGCGGTTCAAGGAAGTGCTCGTCGACGAGTACCAGGACACGAACCGCCTGCAGGAAACGCTTGTCGGCCTCGTGAAGCAGGGCGGCAATGAAGACGGCAACCTGTTCATGGTCGGCGATGTGAAACAGTCGATCTACCGGTTCCGCCTGGCGGAGCCGATGCTGTTCCTCGGCAAGTACCTGCGTTTTGACGAAACGGCGGAAGGGACCGGCCTGAAAATCGACTTGAACGCGAACTTCCGCAGCCGGAGCCAGGTGCTCGAGGCGACGAACTATGTGTTCTCCCAAGTGATGGGCGCCCGCGTAGGCGAGATCGAGTACGACGAGGCGGCCGCGCTGAAACCGGGCGCGCCTTATCCGGATGACGGGCACAAGACGGCGCTCACGATCATCCATGATCCTGCCGATGATGAAGACGGGGAAGAAGAAGCGGAGGCGGAATCCGCTACGGATCTCGGCGACGGCGAGACGATCAAGCAGTCCCAGGCAGAAGCGCGCGCCATGATCCGGGAAATCCGGCGTCTCATGGATTCCGGCGCCGAAGTGACCGATCCGTGGAGCGGAAACAGGCGGCCGCTCGAATACCGCGACATCGTCATCCTGCTGCGCTCGATGACCTGGTCCGGAGAAATCGCGGATGAATTCCGGCTTGCCGGCATCCCGGTGTATGCAGACACGTCCGGCGGCTACTTTGATGCACTTGAAGTGATGATCATGCTGAACACGCTCCGTGTGGTCGACAACCCGTATCAGGACATCCCGTTCGCTTCCGTGCTTCGTGCGCCGTTCATCGGCCTCGGGGAAAACGAGCTTGCCCGGATCCGCCTGGCGGCTCCCGGCGAACCGTTCTACGAGGCGCTCAAGCAGTATGTCCGAAACAATGCCGCAACGGGCCTTCCGGCTGCGACCGAAGAGAAGATCCGGCGCTTTTATATTCATTTTGAAAACTGGCGGGACCTCGCACGCCGCGGCTCGCTCGCCGATCTGATCTGGCAGGTGTACATCGACACGCACTATTATGAAATGGCCGGCGCAATGCCGAACGGCAAACAGCGGCAGGCGAACCTGCGCGCGCTCCATGACCGGGCGATCCAGTATGAGCGCACGTCGTTCCGCGGATTGTTCCGCTTTCTCCGGTTCATCGACCGGATGAGAAGGCGGGGGGACGACATGGGCACAGCGCGTGCCGTCGGGGAGCGCGACGATGTCGTGCGGATCATGACGATCCACTCATCAAAGGGCCTCGAGTTCCCTCATGTGTTCGTCGCGGGGATCGGCCGGTCGTTCAACAAGATGGACTTCAACGAACCGTACTTGTTCGACCAGCATTTCGGGCTCGCCGTCAAGGCGGTGGATCCCGACAACCGCATCCAGTATACGTCTCTCCCGTTCCTGGCCATCAAGGAGAAAAAGGAACTGGAAATGCGGGCGGAGGAAATGCGGATCCTGTACGTCGCGATGACCCGGGCGAAGGAAAAGCTTCATCTGATCGGCTCTGTGAAGGACCTGCCCGCCGCCGTCATGAAATGGCAGGAGGGCCAGCTCACTCCGACGGATGCCATGCTGCCGGAATATGTCCGTTCCCGCGCAGCCGGCTATCTGGACTGGATCGGACCGGCTGTTGCCCGCCACCGCGACTTTGCCCCGTTCGGCACGCTGCCCGGAGCACGGCTCATCGATGACCCGTCCGGCTGGGATGTGTCGTTCGTTTCGTCGGATGAACTGGCCGCCTGGGAACCCGGAGTGGAAGAGGCGCTTGCGGAGCAGGCGGCGGACCGGGAGGAAACGTCGGGAGAACTGGATGCCGCGGGAAGGGTTCGGCACGTTTTTGACTATTCCTACCCTCATGCATCGTCGGTGTTGAAGCGGTCGAAGCAGTCGGTCAGCGAAGTGAAGCGGATGTGGCTGCTGGAGAACGCGGAGGAGCCGGATCCGTTTATGACCCGTTCCGACGAGATCCGGCCGGTGTACATGCATGACCGGCCGGAATTCATGCAGGAACGCGAGCTGTCCGCGGCGGAGATCGGGACTGCGGTCCATGCCGTCATGCAGCACGCGGACCTGTCTAAGCCGCAGAACGTCCGGGACATCCAAAAACTCATCACCCGGCTCGTCGACCGCGAGATCATCACGGACGCCGAGGCACGGGACGTGGATGCAACGGCCATCGCCCGGTTCTTCGCGACGCCGCTCTATGAACGGCTGAGAAAGTCGGCGGACATCCGGCGCGAGCTTCCGTTCACATATGGATATGACGCCGGAGATGACGACCGGCAGATCATCCAGGGGATCGTCGACTGTCTGTTCAGAGAAAAAGACGGCTGGGTGCTGCTCGACTACAAGACGGACAGGACCCGGATGTTCGCCTCCGAAGACGCGCTCTCCTCCGAGATGGAAAACCGGTACGCGGTCCAGCTGAGCCTGTATGCAAAGGCGCTTCAGGACATCCTGGACATTGAGATCAAAGAGAAACTTCTGTACCTGTTCGACGGAGAACGGGTCATCAGCATCCGGGGGGATCATTTTGACGAATTTGAAACCGACCGCATCGGCTGAGCGGATCGACGGCCTTGACTATTTAAGGGGATTCGCGCTGCTCGGCATTTTTGTGGCGAATATGCTGTTCTTCCACATGCCGTACGTGTACGTCGATCCGTTCACCTGGTTCCCTTCGCTGAAGGATGAACTGTCCCATATGTGGGTCGATATTTTATTCCAGAGCAGTTTCTATCCGCTGTTTGCGATGCTGTTCGGCTACGGGATGAACATGCAGTTTGAAAAGGCGAAGGCGGCCGGCCGCCCGTTCCTGCCCATGGTTTCCAGGAGGATGGCGGTGCTGCTTGCATTCGGAATCATCCATGCTTTCCTTATCTGGCCGGGTGATATTTTGATCACCTATGCGCTCATGGGCTTTCTGCTCATGCTGATGCTCCGGCTGCCGGCCGGCGCACTGGCGGGCATCGGAGCCGGGGTCTACGTGGCGGGACTCGGCGGCCTCACGCTTCTCGTCTGGATCGGTGAGCTGCTGACGCCGGGCGGGTCGCTCGCACAGTACGCGGACATCAATGCCGTCAACAATTCGATCGCCGCTTATTCAAACGGTTCTTTCGGCCAGGTGACGGCGCAGCGGGCAGCGGACTGGATCTACATGAACAGTTCCGCGATTCCCCTTGCTCCCATTATGATTTTGCCGCTGTTCATGTTCGGAGCGGCGGCCGGAAAATGGAAACTCGTCGAAAAGGCGGGCCTTCAATGGAAGCGCTGGATCCTGCCGACGGTGGCCGGTCTGCTCGGCGGGCTTGCGCTGAAGGCGCTGCCTTACTTCACCGAATACCGGTACACGGCCGGGACGGTCCAGGATGCGTTCGGCGGCCCGCTGTTGACCGTCGGCTACACGGGCCTCATCCTGCTGCTGCTCCGGTCGGGGCTGTTCCGCAGCGTGTTCGCGCCGGTTCGGATGGCGGGGCGGATGTCGCTCACCGTCTACATCATGCAGTCGATCATCGCCACGCTCATCTTTTATTCGTACGGACTGGGCTATTACGGCAAAGTGAGCGTCAGCACGGGGACCTGGATGGCAGTCGGCATTTTTGCCATCCAGGCGATCCTGGCCGGGCTGTACCTGCAGAAATTCAGGCAGGGCCCGCTTGAAGCGGTGTGGCGCCGGCTCACCTACGGAAAACCAGATCGTCCTTCCGTGCGCTGAATCCGTTTTAAAGAAAAAAGGGATTCCGGCGCTCCGTGTCGTACTTTATCAAGATACGAAATCTCATGACGAAAGGATGGCCAACCATGAAATTATTGTCGTTCCGCTATGGCGGGGAGCAACTGTTCGGCCCGAAAGTGAAAAAGGAAGAGGCGGTCTGGGATGTGATCGCCATCCGGGAGGAACTCGGAGGGGAATCCGGCTTCCCGGATCACCTCATCGACGGCGTTGCGGGCGGCATGGAATTCGTCGAACAGATCCGCAAGCTCGTCAGCCGAGCGGAGTCGTCGGGCCGCAGCGAAGAATTCAAGCGTTCGTTCGATGAGATCGAATGGCTGGCCCCGATTCCGAGAACGCCGAAAAATGTTATCTGCATCGGGAAGAACTACGCCGACCATGCAGCGGAAATGGGAGCGGAGCGTCCGCCGGAAAAACTGGTCGTGTTCACGAAGGCCCCGACTGCGATCGCCGCTGATGAATCCGAGCTGCCTGTCCATGCGGACCTGACGGAAAGCTATGATTACGAAGGCGAACTGGCCGTCATCATCGGAAAAGGCGGCAGGAACATCAACAAGGCACTTGCATTCGACCATATTTTCGGATATTCGATTGCGAACGACCTGACCGCCCGTGACGTCCAGGCCGCGCATGTTCAATATTTCCTCGGCAAGAGCCTGGATCAGTCCTGCCCGATGGGACCGTACATCGTCACGAAAGACGAAATTCCGGATCCGCAAAATCTGTCGCTTGTCACAAAAGTGAACGACGAAGTGCGGCAGAACGGCCATACACGCGACATGATCTTCCCGATCGATGAACTGATCGCCCAAGTTTCAACGTATGTCACACTCGAGCCCGGCGACGTGATTTTGACGGGGACTCCTGCGGGCGTCGGCAAAGGAATGAACCCGCCGAAATTCCTGAAGGCCGGTGACACAGTGAAGGTGTCTGTCGAAGGAATCGGCACGCTTTCCAACACCTTCGCCTGACCTTGCCGCTCGAATGCGCAGGAAAGCTATGGTAGGATAGAAGAGCAATCATAGTAAATGAGGTGACAAGTTGGGCGTACTCACGGATACTACACATCTCCACATTTTCACATGGGTGGTCGGGATTATTCTATTTCTGATCGCTGCCATCATGGCAAAGGGATCGAAGGGACGCAAAATCGTTCACATGGTGCTTCGGCTGTTCTACATCCTGATCATTGTGACGGGGGCATTCTTGTTCTTTAAATGGTCCAGTTCCGACTCGATGCTGTACGGCATCAAGTTCCTGATGGGCATCCTGACGATTGGTTTCATGGAAATGACACTCGTCCGGCAGAACAAAAACAAGCCGGTCACAGTCATGTGGATCCTGTTCTTCATCAGCCTTCTCGTAACCATGTTCCTCGGCTTCAAACTGCCGATGGGCATGAAGTTCTTCTGATGGATGGAAAACCCCGGAAGCGGCGATTGCGCCGTTTCCGGGGTTTTGTTTGATCAAAGGGAATTCGCTGCGGGCGGAGGGAGGGAGGGAGGGGCGTCGCGCCGAAGGATCGGTTCTCAATCGTGTCCGAAAAAGCGTGTCAACTCCATCAGTCGAATCACTCCTCCATGAATCCACTCACCCCGGCAATGCGCTCACTCACAAGGCGTATGATTCCACTCACCGCAGCAACGCGCTCACTCACAGCCCCTATGATTCCACTCTCCTCGGCACCAACACGGATAGTGCCCAGAAAGTGTTTAATTCCATTACCCGCTCTCACTCAGTCTGCTCAAACTGTGCTCTGAGCGGGCTGCTGCTCAACGCTTTACCTGCCTGTCTCCCAGTTTCTTCTGAATGAAATTACACAGAGAACTAGACACTGTCTGGGACTCCCGTGGGCGTGGGCGAGTCGTACGGATGCGGCGTTGAACCGTACGGATCGGGGTTTGAGTCGTACGCATTGATGCTCTCGTGGGCGAGTCGTACGGGTTAGGCACTGAGTCGTACGGATGCGGCGTTGAACCGTACGGATCGGGGGTTGAGTCGTACGCATTGATGCTCGGGTGGGCGAGTCGTACGGGTTAGGCTCTGAGTCGTACGGATGCGGCGTTGAACCGTACGGATCGGGGGTT
>NZ_JBHLWY010000016.1:0-32706 GCF_042432615.1 Bhargavaea ullalensis | reverse complement strand
TTACGAAACTTTGCGTTATTCATCTTGATTGAACCGCCGTATACCGAACGGTACGTACGGTGGTGTGAGAGGTCGGGGGTTAGTCACCCCCTCCTACTCGATTGTATGTGAGTTAAGAGATGTCGCACGTAAAGCGACCGTTTCGCACTTAGCGGTGAGAATTCGCACTTAGAGCGTCCGTTTCGCACTTAGCGGCGAGAATTCGCACTTAGAGCGTCCGTTTCGCACTTAGCGGCGAGAATTCGCACTTAGAGCGTCCGTTTCGCACTTAGCGGGAGGAATTCGCACTTAGAGCGTCTGTTTCGCACTTAGCGGCGAGAATTCGCACTTAGAACGTCCATTTCGCACTTAGCGGCGAGAATTCGCACTTAGAGCGTCCGTTTCGCACTTAGCGTGAGGAATTCGCACTTAGAGCGTCTGTTTCGCACTTAGCGGCGAGAATTCGCACATAGAGCGACCTTTTCGCACTTAGAGGAACACGAGTGAGACAAGTGGGACCGCGAGTGAGGAAAGTGGCGCCGGACCGGACGGAGCAGCCGGTTCCTATTTCGCCGAGCGGGCATAAAATTAATTACAATGAGCCACTTTGCAGTTTTGATTGACAAAAAAGGACTGTTTGTAATAAAGTACAAAAGCAATCAAGGCGAAGGAGGGCCGGAGACGCGCCAAAACGGAAAACAATCAAAGCGCCTGAGCTGGGGAAATCCATAACTCCAGCAGACGAGGTGGAGGTTTATCGATCATTCGGCGGATGCCTCCCGACCGCGATGCCCGGTTGTCATGCTTTCCTGCAAAATCCTTGAGCGATCAAGGCGGACAGAAGGGAAAGCCGGCATGCTCATCCGCTGACGGAAGCGCAGGCACTGTGCTTAAGCGGAATCAATCGAATCGGCAATGCAGCGCCCCCGGCCTCGAAAAAATCGGCATCGGGACGCTTATTTCACATTGCTTGAATATGGAGGAACAGAATATGTGCGGAATTGTCGGCTATATCGGAGAACAAGATGCGAAGGAAATCTTGCTGAAAGGGCTGGAGAAACTGGAGTACCGGGGCTACGACTCTGCCGGGATCGCCCTCGCAGGTGAAGCGGGTGTCACGGTCATCAAGGAGAAGGGAAGGATCGCGGATCTGCGCGCTGCAGTGGACTTCTCGGCCGGCGCAAAAACGGGGATCGGACATACCCGCTGGGCGACCCATGGCGTGCCGGATGTCCGAAACGCCCATCCCCACCAGGACGCTTCCGGGCGGTTCACGCTCGTCCACAACGGGGTGATCGAGAACTACGGCAAACTCGCCAAGGAACATCTCGGCGGTGTCCGGCTCCAGTCGGATACCGACACGGAAATCATCATACAGCTCGTGGCGAAGTTTGCGCAGGGCGGCCTTTCCACCGAAGAGGCGTTTGCCGAGACGCTCGGACTTCTCCACGGCTCTTATGCCATCGCGATGCTTGACCGGGAGGACCCGGACACGATCTTCGTTGCCAAAAATAAATCGCCGCTGCTCGTCGGGCTCGGGGACGGATTCAATGTCGTCTCATCCGACGCCATTGCGATGCTGCAGGTGACGGACCGGTTCATTGAGCTTCATGACGGAGAAATGGTGATCTTGAAGAAAGAAGGCATCCGCATCCGGACAATTTCCGGGGAACCGGTCAGCCGGGAGCCGTTCCGTGCAGAGCTCGACGCGGCGGATATTGAAAAAGGGACCTATCCGCACTATATGCTCAAGGAAATTGATGAGCAGCCGGCCGTTCTGCGGAAAATCATCCAAGCTCACCGGGGGCCGGACGGAGGCCTTTGGCTTGAGGAAGACACGCTCCGTGCGATCACCGAAGCAGACCGGCTCTATATCATCGCCGCCGGCACAAGCTATCACGCCGGCCTGGTCGGAAAAGAGTACTTTGAGAAATTTGCGGGGATTCCGGCGGAAGTTCATATTTCAAGCGAATTCGGCTACAACATGCCAATTCTTTCTGAGCGGCCGCTGTTCATCTTCATCTCGCAGTCGGGCGAAACGGCCGACAGCCGGCAGGTGCTCGTCAAGGTGAAGGAGATGGGCCATCCGTCGGTCACTTTGACGAATGTTTCCGGCTCCACGCTGTCACGGGAATCCGACCATACTGTGCTGCTGCACGCGGGGCCCGAAATCGCCGTCGCCTCGACGAAAGCCTATACGGCACAAATTGCGGTCCTGTCGATCCTTGCTGCTTGCGTGGCCGGAACAAAGGGGAAGTCAATCGGCTTTGACCTGATCCAAGAACTCGGCATCGCTGCGAACGCGGCCGAAACGGTCATTGACCGGAAAGAAGACATGGAAGCCGTCGCGTTCGAGTTTCTTCAGCTGAGCCGGAATGCCTTCTTCATCGGACGCGGCATCGATTATCATGTCAGCCTCGAAGGCGCCCTTAAGCTGAAGGAAATTTCCTATATCCAGGCGGAAGGATTTGCCGGCGGGGAACTGAAGCACGGCACCATCGCGCTGATCGAGGAAGGCACTCCTGTGTTTGCGCTCGCAACCCAGCCGGAGCTGTCGGCCAACATCCGCGGCAATGTAAAGGAAGTGACGGCCCGCGGTGCCCATGCATGCCTTCTCTCCATGGACGGAACGGCGGAAGAGTCAGACCGCATCGTCATCCCGGCGGTGCATCCGTTGCTCACGCCGCTCGTTTCGGTCATTCCGCTTCAGCTCATTTCCTATTATGCCTCGCTCCACCGCGGCTGCGACGTGGACCAACCGCGCAACCTCGCCAAATCGGTGACGGTGGAATAAAATGACTCGCCAACACGCTCGGTCCATCGTGTTGGCTCTTTTTTGTGTGCGGAGAACGTACCGGCACGGATTCTATCCCGACATTCACCGTCGCAATCCCGACATTCGCGGCGCGTAACCCGACATTCAGCAGCGCAATCCCGACATTCACCCCGGCATAGCTTCTATCCCGACATTCAGCAGCGCAATCCCGACATTCGCGGCGCGTAACCCGACATTCAGCAACGCAATCCCGACATTCACCCCGGCCGCTATCTCAGGCCGGGTTTTGCCTGGCGGCTGAAGTTGGCGGGTAGCGGAGGGACCGGCGCCACAGAAAGCAGGTCCCGCAGCTGAAATCCCGCTACGTCTGGATGGCGGCCGTTAAGTAATGCAGCAGCGCTTTGTCAGGATGAAGTGAGCAAGCCTCCGGGAAAAAGGGTATAGTGAGGAAAGTCCGCACGAAGGAGAATGACATGATTAAATTCGACCAAATCACGAAAAAGTATCCGGACGGGACGGTGGCCGTCGACCGGCTGGAGCTGGAAGTCCGAAAAGGTGAATTCCTTGTCCTGATCGGGCCGAGCGGATGCGGAAAGACGACGACGCTGAAGATGATCAACCGGCTCATCCCGTATTCGTCCGGTGAAATTTTCATTGGAGGGAAGCCGGTGGACACGTATCCGCTTGACCAGCTGAGATGGAACATCGGCTATGTGCTCCAGCAGATCGCCCTTTTCCCCCATATGACGATCGAGGAAAACATCACCGTCGTTCCGGAGATGAAGGGATGGCCGAAAGATAAACTGAAGGAGCGGGCCGCGGAACTGCTTGAGATGGTCGGCCTGGATCCTTCGACGTACGCCGCAAGAAAACCGGCGGAATTGTCCGGCGGCCAGCAGCAGCGCATCGGCGTCATCCGGGCACTGGCGGCCGATCCGGATATTCTGCTCATGGATGAGCCGTTCAGCGCTCTGGACCCGGTGAGCCGTGAAAAGCTGCAGGATGACTTGCTCCGCCTGAAGAAAACGCTCGGAAAGACGACCGTCTTTGTGACGCATGACATGCAGGAGGCACTGAAGCTCGCCGACCGCATTTGTCTTATGCGGGAAGGCCGGATTGTTCAGCTTGGAACGCCGGAGGAACTGCTTCACCGGCCGCAGGATGACTTTGTTCGCTCGTTCATCGGCAGCCGTGATGCGGAACAACGGATCGACCTGGCACCGGCGCTCGCACTAAACGGAATTGCAGCGCCTTCCGCCTTGACCTTGCCTTCACACGTTCCGGTCCGCCGGCTGCTGGAAGTCCTCGCAAACCATGAAAGGGCCGGAGTCGAAAAAGACGGTCGGTTCATCGGCACGATCGACCGGGCTTCCGCTTTCCGTCTGCTTGCTGAACTTTCCGGAAAGGAGGCGGGGGAGGATGAATGAACTGTTCACCGAATTCGCCGCCCGGAAATCAGATTTATGGAATGCGATGATCCAGCACATGGAAATCTCATTCATCGCGCTTTTCTTTGCGGTGCTCCTGTCCGTACCGACCGGCATCTGGCTGACCCGCCGCCAAAAGATTGCAGACGGCGTGATCGGAGTTGCGTCCGTCATCCAGACGATCCCGTCGCTTGCACTGCTCGGACTGCTCATCCCGATTGTCGGCATCGGCCGCGTCCCCGCCATCATCGCTTTGACGGCCTACGCGCTGCTTCCGATCCTGCGCAATACATACACCGGAATCCGCGAAGTGGATCCGGCATTGACCGAAGCGGCGAGCGCGATGGGCATGAACACGAAGCGACGTCTGCTGAAAGTGGAGCTTCCGCTCGCCATGCCCGTCATCATGGCCGGCGTGCGCACCGCGACCGTCCTCATCATCGGGACGGCCACGCTCGCCGCGCTCATCGGGGCGGGCGGCCTCGGGGACCTGATCCTTCTCGGCATTGACCGCAACAATACGGGCCTGATCCTGCTCGGCGCGATTCCGGCGGCTCTGCTGGCGCTCGTTTTTGATTACCTGCTCAAGAAGCTGGAAGGGATGCATTTTAGGCGAAGCTTGGCAGTGATGGGGATGATCGCTGCCATCGCGGTGCTCGTCCTTGTCATTCCGCTGCTCGGCCGGGAAAACGAAAAGCTTGTGCTTGCAGGGAAACTTGGGGCGGAACCTGAAATCCTCATCAATATGTACAAGCAGCTCATCGAGGATGAGACGGATCTGAGCGTAGAGCTCAAGCCGGGCTTTGGCAAAACGTCGTTCGTCTTCAACGCGCTTCAGTCGGGGGACGTTGATCTTTATCCTGAATTCACGGGGACGGCAATTTCCGAGTTTCTGAACGAAACGGCCCGGAGCACCGATGCCCGGCAAGTGTACGAGCAGGCGCGCGACGGGATGTCGGAAAGATTCGGAATGGTGCTGCTGGAGCCGATGGCCTACAACAACACCTACACACTCGCCGTGCCGGACGGCTTTGCCGAGGCAAACGGGCTGGAATCGATTTCAGATCTCAGACCAATCCAGGACAAAGTCAAGGCAGGATTCACGCTTGAGTTTTCGGACCGGGAAGACGGCTATCTCGGCATCCGGTCGCTCTACGGCATCGAGTTCCCCGACTTGGTGACAATGGAGCCGAAACTCCGGTACAGCGCCGTGCAAAGCGGAGAGATCAATCTTGTCGACGCCTACTCCACCGACAGCGAAATCAAGCGTTACAAACTTCGGGTGCTCAAAGACGACCTTCACCTGTTTCCGCCTTACCAGGGAGCCCCGCTCATGAAAAAGGAGACGGCAGACAGGCATCCGGAAATCTTGGAAGCCCTCAACCGGCTTTCCGGCAAAATTTCGGACGATGACATGCGGGAGATGAACTACCGGGTGGATGTTGAGGGCGAGAAGCCGGAGGATGTCGCCCGGAACTATCTGAAATCCCACGGGTTGCTCGGTGATTGATGATCTCGCATACAGACCACAATGAAAGGAAGCGAAACATAAATGACAAGAGAACATTGGGATGCACGATTTTCAGAAGAAGGCTATGCGTACGGCACCGAGGCAAATGAGTTCATCAAAAAGATGTCGGGGCTGATTCCGCGAGAATCGGAGGTTGCGGCATTTGCGGAAGGGGAAGGCCGCAACGCCGTGTTCCTCGCCCGCACGGGACACCGCGTGACCGCGTATGACCAGTCAGCGGTCGGTCTGGAGAAGACGCATGTTCTTGCGGAGGAAAACGGGGTTCAGGTCAACACTGCGGAGATGGATCTCATCCGCGAGCGCGTTCCGGCGGGGTCGTTTGACGCGTCGATTTTGGTGTTTGGCCACGTGCCAAAAAACAGCCAGGCGGAGCTCTTTTCGAATCTCGCCGGTTCAGTGAAAAAAGGCGGCATCGTTTTGTTTGAAGTGTATTCCGAGGAACAGATGGCATATGGCACGGGAGGCCCCGGGAAGCTCGACAGCCTGTATGATCCGGCCGATGTTCTTTCCTGGATCCGGCCGCACAAAGTCCTTCATTTCTTCTACGGAGAAGCGGAGCGCACAGAAGGCAGGCGGCACACCGGCATCGGCCATGTCATTCAGGGTGCTTTCATCAAAAAGCACTGAAAAAAATCCTCCGCTTCCGATCACTCACGGAAGGGAGGATTTTTCATATCAATAAGTGCGGCGGTCGCGGTCTGCACCAAGCAGTCCATAAAGCTTCAGGCAATACAGCGCGGACAAGCCGACCAGTACGTAAACGATTTTGGAAAGAAGTGCATCCTGACCGCCAAACAGTGTCGCGACCAGATCAAAGTCAAGCAGTCCGACCAACAGCCAGTTCAGGCCTCCGACAATCAGCAGTGTCAGTGCAATGGCATCGAGCGCTCTCAAAAGCGACTCCTCCTTTCCGCGTGATTAGTTTTATTTTCCCCGATATCTTACATGTTAAACATTTGTGCAAATAATTTCTGTTTTCCACGGCAAACATAGGCATTTCACACAGGAAATCAAACATCTTGACGGGCAAAAGCGACCTCTCGGCGTCCGAAACGTTCCCGATTGCTTGAAAAGAGATAAAGTATGAATAAAGGGGGGGCTGCCATTGAAAGTCAAACTCAATCTGAATCCCGAAACAGAAACGGAATACGCAGAGATTCATGTCCGCTCGCTGACGCCTGAAATCCGCCGGGCGATTGAACTGTTGCAGGGCGGCGGACAGAGCGGCCGGATTCAGGCCATGCAAGGAGAACGAGTTTTTTTGCTTGAGCCGGCCGACATCGCCTATGCAATAGTGGAAGGTGACCGCTGCAAAGTGATCGCAGGAGAAGAGGTCTATCTGTACAAGGCTACGCTCAAATCTTTCGGCGAGCTGACAGAAGGCGGCAGCTTTATCCGGATCTCCAAGTCCTGCATCGCCAATCTGGATTTTGTCCGTTACTATGAAGCCTCATTCGGCGGAAGCCTGGTCATTGTCTTCAAAAACGGCCACAAAGAATATGTGTCCCGGAGCTACACGAAGAGCCTGTAAAACCGGGTGCTGAATCTGAAATGAAAGGGGGAGAACTAGCGATGAGAATCTTTTGGTATGCGTGCAGCGGAACGGGCATCAGTTTTGCGGCATTTTGGATTCATCTGTTATTCATGACATCGGCAGGCGTCGATGCCATTTCATTGCCGGATTTGAATATCCGGGCTCTCGGATTTCTTTTCCTGGGCGCATTGATCGGGGCGGCCTCGGCCATCTATGATTGGCAGCGGTATTCGCTCGCTGTCCGGACCGTCGCCCATGCGGCTTTGACGCTTACGGCTTTTTCCGCAACGGGGGTGGTGCTCGGCTGGTTCCCGATGAGCCGGCTGTTCCGGCCGGTTCTTCTGTTCCTCCTGATTTATGCCGCCATCTGGCTGGGACTTTATCTGAACGCGTGGTTGCTTGCCCGGCGCCTGAACCGGACCGGAGGATGAGAAACCAGATGCAAAACAGGAACGCCCGGGCCGTCTTTGCAAACGGCAGGCGTTCCTGTTTTGTTTTATTCGCATACCGATCAAACCCCAAACATCAGCAGGCATCAGGAATGAATAAACTCGTGGTCGCCGAACATCTCCGCAACTTTTTCTTCGCCGCGGATTTCCCATTTCGTCTTTTTCTCGATATGGGCGTCTTTCGCCAGCGGCTTCTGAAACTGATCAAAACCGGTCGACGCCAGCAAGGCGCTCTCGTCGTGATCCAGTCCGACGTTGACGACGTGCTTGATGACAAACGGCTGCCCGAAGGCGAGCAATGTATCGGGGTGTTCCAGTGTTCCCGAAATCACGTCAAACGGCATCCTCAGATAAACCGTTTCGCCGCCTTCCCGGTTCAGGATGCCGTCGAACATGCCTTCTTCATATTCCCAGTTTCCCGAAAGCGTAAATCCGTGCTCACTCATAATCGGCTCAATCTCTCCGTATCGGGCTTGTTTTCCCTGCAGTACGGTGTCCAGCTTCAACATGGCTATTTCTCCTTCCGGTAAAAAGTTCATTTGTGACGGCGGCAAGGGTCCCTGTCAGTCGCGTACGGGAATTCCTCCGGCCAGCCGCAAACCTGCTGCTGTACAGAAAGCGGGCGGCGTCCATTTCGTTTGGGCGCTGCCCGCTCGTCATTCAGCATTCGATCTGGTCTTCGATCTTTCCCTCTTCATTGTGGACGATGACCATGGCGCCATGCTCTCCGGCACGATTCTTGCCTGCCTCAACGAGCTTGTCCCGATCTCCCCCGGTTTCGACCGGGGCGTCCTCGCCTTCTCGTTTCAATGCCCAGTTTCCGTCATGAGGCACGACATGATAATTCGCTTTTTCGGTTCCTTCGCGGTCACCAAAGTATTTTTCCGGTCCGTTATCGTTTCTTCCTGGCATGGATCCATCCCTCCAGATTGATTGATAGTGTTTCAATTCCCTGAACCTCCGCAGATGAAACCGTTGTCGAAATTGCAGGGAATCCCGAATGTCTTGACTTTCTTTCTGCCAAAGAAGGAAAACGGCCTGCATGCGTAGAAATGCGCGTCAGAATCAATCGTCACACTGTGAACTGCGTAAAGCTTGGGGAAGGGAGACTATATTCGTTGGCAAAGCGGACTTATTTCTTTACGGGATTTCCCGGATTTCTGGCAACCCGGATCATCGATCGATTGATCTCGGAGCATCCCGATGCCGATTTTGAACTGCTGGTCCATCCTTCCGCGATGGAAACGGCAACAAGCCGCGTGAAAAGACTGACCTCCGGCGGAAGAGACACCGGACGGATCCGCCTGTTTGAAGGAGATATCACGAAAGCGGGCCTGGCACTGGCCCCATCCGTATCCGATGAGTTATATGAAACGGTCACGCACGTGTTTCACCTGGCCGCCGTCTATGACCTGGCCGTTCCGGAAGCCCTGGCACAGTCCGTGAATGTTACGGGCACCCGCAATGTGAATGCCTGGGTGCTCCATTGCAAGAAGATCCGCCGCTATGTCTACTTCAGCACGGCATATGTTTCGGGTGACCGGAAAGGCCCGATTTTGGAAACCGAGCTCGCCTGCGGGCAGGGGTTCAAAAACCATTACGAGCGGACCAAGCATGATGCGGAAGTGCTCGTGCAGTATGTGCGCGACCGGGTTCCCACCACGATCATCCGTCCGGGAATCGTCCTGGGAGATTCCCGGACGGGCGAAACCGAGAAGTTCGATGGTCCCTATTTCATGATGCGCTTCCTCGACAGGTTTTCCCGCGTGCCCGTTCCATATATCGGAAGGAGCCGTGCGACGATCAATCTCGTGCCGGCCGACTTTATCACCGAAGCCGTCTGCCACCTGGCCCACCATCCGGCGTCTGCGGACAAAGTGTACCACCTGGCGGATCCGTCGCCGTATACCGCGAGGGAAGCGTACCGGCTGATTGCGGAGGAACTGTCCGGCAAGAAACCGATGTTCACGGTGCCGCGGTCATCGGTCTATATGATGCTCAGCGTCCCGCAGATCAGGAGGTGGGTGCAGGTGGAGCGGGAAACGCTCGCGTACTTCCATCTGGAAGCAGAATTTGATTGCAGCCAGGCGACCGCGGATCTCGAGCCGGCCGGAATCCGCTGTCCCGACTTTGGGGAATACATTCCGAAGGCAGTTGAGTTTTATAAGGAAAACCGGCATGACCCGAGGAAACTTATACCCGTGAATTAACGGGCTCTCTTCTTTTGTCGGTGCGTCCCTCTATCATTTCCCGATTGAATCGTCTATCATTTGAGTATTGCGAATTCATTGGACAGCCGGTTCGCCGGCAGCTCAAAATGAGATTCAAGAGAAGGGGGACGCATCGAATTGCCGATCAACATTCCGGGACATCTGCCCGCGGCGGAGAAACTGCGGGAAGAGAAGATCTTTGTCATGGACACGGACCGGGCGGGCTCTCAGGACATCCGGCCGCTCAATATCCTGATCCTTAATCTCATGCCTGAAAAAGAGCGGACCGAACTGCAGCTGCTCCGGCTGCTCGGGAATACGCCGTTGCAGGTGAATGTCACATTCATGACGATGGCTACGCACGAATCCAAAAACACGAGCAAGTCGCATCTGGACGAGTTTTACGTCACGTTCGAAGATATACGTGAACGCCGTTTTGACGGAATGATCATCACGGGGGCACCGATTGAGCACCTGCCGTTCGAGGAAGTGAACTACTGGGAAGAACTCACCCGGATTCTTGACTGGTCCGGCCGCAATGTCACGTCGACGATGTCGATCTGCTGGGGGGCCCAGGCGGCGCTCTATCATTTCTACGGCATCGGCAAAAAGCCGCTGTCCGAAAAGTGCTTCGGTGTTTTCCGCCATGCCGTTTCGGATCCGACGGTCAAGCTGGCACGCGGGTTCAGTGACCGGTTCGTCGCGCCGCACTCCCGCTACACCGAAGTGAGCGCGGCGGAAATCCGCAATCACCCTGAACTGGAACTGCTGTCGGAATCCGACGAGGCGGGCGCATTCCTCGTTCTTTCCAAGGATGAAAAGCGCATCATGGTCACCGGCCACCTTGAGTATGATGCGGATACGCTCGCGGAGGAATATCACAGGGACCGGGCGAAAGGCCTCGGGACCGCCGTGCCGAAGAATTACTTCCCGCAGGATAATCCGGAAAATGAACCGCTGAACACGTGGCGTTCCCATACTTTCCTGCTGTTTTCCAACTGGCTGAACTACTATGTCTATCAGGAAACGCCGTACGTGTGGGCTTGATGAATCTGCCCGGCCAACCGTCCGCCGGGCGGTTTTTTGTTCGTTCCATGAAACCATTGCCTGCTTCCGTCCGTATTACGGACTAGGGGTGTTAGCGATGAAAACTTATGATCGTCCAAAAATTGACGTTCCGAAAACCACTCTCGAGCGGCTGTTTGACTGGGTGGCGGGCCTCGTGTTCATTGCCGGCCTTGTGTACCTCGCTGTTGTCTGGGGGGAGCTTCCGGACCGGGTGCCCGGCCATTTTAACGGAGCCGGCGAAGTGGACAGGTGGGGTTCAAAATGGGAGCTGCTTCTGCTGCCTGCAATCGCCGCTGCGACCACTGCGTTCATGGCGTTTTTTGAAAGGCATCCGGAGTGGCATAATTACATGGTCAGCCTGAACGAGGAAAATATCGAATTTCAATACAGAAACTCCAGGCAAATGCTGAACGTGACCAAAAACATGATCCTTCTTGTGTTCACTTTTCTCTCCTGGCAGTCCGCCCGGGTGGCACTCGGGGAAGCCGAGTCGCTCGGGATGCTGTTTCTTCCTTTGTTCCTTGCAGCCACTTTCGTTCCGCTGATCTTCTTTATCGTTCGATCAGTCAGGAATCAATGAGAAAGGAGAGCGCATCATGCCAATCTGCACGAATTGCCATCATCAGTGGACAAGAAGGGAGTTATGGAAAGCCTCGCTCTCGCTCAAGCCGTCAATGACTTGCCCGCATTGCGGTGCCGAACAATATCAGACAAAAAGATCCAGGAAGAAAACTTCGATGCTGCTCGCCGTCATTCCGGTCACCATGTTGCTGAGCATGCTGGTTGACTGGGGATGGGGCTCGCTTGTGCTTTATCTTTTTATCGTCACGGATGCAATAGTTGTATTTTATCCAAAAGGGGTGGAGCTGACCGGAGAAGAAGAACCGCTTTGGTGAAAGGGGAGAAACAAAAAAAGCGCTGGTTGTCCCGTATGTCAGTTACACCACAGAAAAAAAGCAAGGACTCGGGTTGCTTTTCACGAGCCAACCAGGGTCCTTGCTTTTTGCTGTCCTACGAAGAAACTCAGCACTTGCCGCGCATTTCCCTTATCTTATTTCCCGACGGGATGGAGGGACGGTTTCCGCCAGATGGCGGCCGGGTCGTTTTCATGTACTGCGAGCAGGCTTTCGATAAACTCAACCATGCCGGTTTCCGTCTTCACGTCCATGCTTCTGCGGAATCTGTCCACCGCGCGATTCCACCGGTGCATCCGGAGCGCGTCAGTCATGACTCCCAGAATTTGATCACTCAGCGGGACGCCGGTTTTCAAGCTGAATGCCAGGCCTTTTTGTGTTAAATAGTCAAGGTTATGCCGTTCTTGTCCAGGCAGTGCCGAATGGATGAACATCGGCAGTTTCTTTCGGAGCCCTTCGCTGAGCGTCACGCCGCCCGGTTTGGTGATGAGTGCATCCGCCCGGTCATAGAGCTCATTCATTTCACTGCGCGAGGAAATGAACTCGACCGGCGTGACATGCGGCATCTCCCACGACCGGATTGTCCGAAAAAGCCGCCGGTTTTTCCCGCAGAGCACCGTGAACCGGATCTGCTGCATGTTCCGCAGCTCCTCCCTGAGCCGGTCAATGCTGCCGAGTCCCGTATTCCCACCGGCGATCAATACATGCACCGGTCGGCCCGCCGGGATGGCCGGACGCCTTTGGACGGTCCGGAATGCCCGGTGCACGGGTATTCCCGTAACCTGCAGACGTTCGGGGGCGAGTCCGTCAAGAATCAGTTTCTGCTTCGCTTCGGGTGTGGGGAGGAAGTGGGCGTCGATGCCCTGCCTGCCCCAGACACAGTTGACGAACAGATCGGTGTAGACATTGATTACGGGGATTCGGCACTGACCTTTGATCTTCATTTTGCTCAGAATCAGGGAGGGAAGGGAGTGGCTGCAGAAGATGAGGTCCGGCTCTTCGCGCTCCAGTATGTCCCTCATTTTGTTGATGAGAAACGGCTGATACCACTTGAAGTTCGTTTCATCAGAGTCCGGACCATGGCAAAACCAGCTTTCATACACCCGGTCGTACGTTTCGGGGAATGAGCGGATCCAGTTCATGTATCCGAATGAAATGAGCCGTTCTACCAGCGGACTGGTTTCGGTCAGAAGATCCAGCTTTTTGACCGAAACATTTCCCATCCTCCGTTCCGCCAGATCCATCAGTGCTTCCGCTGCCTGGTGATGGCCGGATTGGGTGCGGAGGTGGGAAAAGAAGATGATCTTTCTCATTGTGCCAACTCCTCCTCGGACAACCCTGTTATTTACCTTTACCCATAAACTGGCGGCACACACGTTGCGCCGGTATGTTCCTGTTCATGAAGATGCGTCCCGTTTTCGCCGGCCGGCTCTTTTGACGAACAAATAAATCACAAACCCGGCGAGAAACAGAAAACCTGCATAGGCGGCATACACAGGGTCGATGTCAAACAGACTGCCGAGTACATAGCCGGCCAGCAGGAAAGGCCCTGTCCAGAGCAGGGCGCCGATGAGTGACAGACCCGCAAAAAGAGGGAACGGAACTTTTGTGAGTCCTGCGAAGTACGGGCTGATCTGGCGGAAGCCCGGCAGGTAAAAGCCGAACAGGATGATCGGGCCGCGCCTCTTCCGAAACTTGGCCTCCAGTTTCTTCAATCGGTTTTTCGTGAGGCCGACCCACCGTCCGACTTTGCGCAGCAGCGGGGCGCCGATCCATCTTCCGCCGGCATAGGCGATCAGCATTCCGGCGAATGCCCCGGTCACCGTGCTGACGACCGAACCGGCGGCCCCCAGCTGATTTTCAGCTATGAGCATCCCGGTCAGAAACACCATGGACTCTTCGGGAGCGGGAATGCCGACAATCCCGAACAGCGCGAGAAGGAAAATGATAAGGTAGCCGTATTGGTGCAGGTAGCCGATTGCCAGGTCAATGTTCATGAACGGGACTTCCTTCGGCCGTGACGAACGGGATGCCGTCGCGGACGGCTGCGTGCAAGTACAGATCCAATTCCCGGATCATGGACGCGGGGGCCGCTTCATCCGCCCCCGGATTGCTGCCGTCGTCGTGCAGCAGGACAATCGACCCGTCGGCGGGAACACACTTGAGCCGTTTTGCAAGGCCGCTGCAGTTCGCCGTTTTCCAGTCGCCGAATATATGGGACCAAATCAACGTTTCATAGTCTTTTGCCACCGTCAGTGTATAAGGGCTCAGCCTGCCCCAGGGCGGCCGGTACAACCGGGGGACCATACCCGACGCCTTCCGGATTGCCCGGTCTGTGAGTTCAAGCTGGTTCCGCAGCGCCCGTGGGGTGAGCCGCCAGGCCGACCGGTGCTTGTAGTGATGGATCCCGATCTCGTGACCATCCTCCCGCATCCGTTTAAGCAGCCATGGATAGGCCTCGACTTTTTCACCGATGACAAAGAAGGTGGCTCTGACACCGTGCTGTTTCAGGACATCAAGCAGTCTGGCGGTATAAACCGGATGCGGGCCATCGTCGAATGTGAGGGCAATCCCGTTTTTGTCCGGGAGTTTCTTCATGATGCCAAGTCCCGTTGTCCGGATCGCCGCCGTGGCCAGAACATTGCCAGCGGCCACGGTCGCTGCGGCGGCCATGCAACCGGCAGCCATTGATTTTCCGTTCATAACGTTCACCCGTTTCATAGGTTCGTAGTTCTGATATACCCAAAAATGATGTGATGAAGCCGGAAAGAGCAGAAGCGGGCATGGTGCAACCGGCGGACAATCAAGAATTGAGCCACAGTTCACAGTTCTTTTTCTTCGAGAATAGTATTTCCAAATAACGACAGGGTGTGCTATGATACATCCTGTTTTTATTTTACCGATGAAAGAGGAATGCAGAAATGGCAGCGGACGCAGGCGCCGGGACAGAAAACAAGCTGAATCTCTTTCAGCTGACGTGGCCGATTTTTTTAGAACTGTTTTTATTCACTTTGATGGGGCTCGTCGACACATTTATGCTGAGTTCACTGTCTGACGATGCGGTGTCCGGGGTCGGAGCCGCCAATCAGTATGTCCAGATCGCCATCTTGATCCTGGAAGTCGTCGGCAACGGAGCGGCGATTGTTGTTTCACAATACTTGGGTTCCAAACGTTATATAGAAGTTTCCCGAATTTCCGCAATCGCCGTTTCACTGAATCTGCTTGTTGGACTGGCTTTGAGCGGAATCTTCATCTTGTTCACCGGCCGCATCATGTCCGCGATGAATCTGAGCGGAGAAGTGCTCGCGCATGCTCAGGCCTACCTGGTGATTGTCGGGGGCGCAATCTTCCTGCAGGCGGTCATCAATTCGCTGTCCGCCATCATCCGCGTCCACGGCTTCACGAAGCAGACGATGTTCGTGTCGCTCGGAATGAACATTTTGCACATCGCAGGGAACTACGCACTGATCTTCGGCAAATTCGGTCTGCCCGAACTCGGCGTCAGGGGGGCGGCAATCTCATCCGTCGCAAGCCGGCTCATCGCCCTGTTCGTCTTCCTGTGGGTGCTCTATAAAGTGCTTGATTACCGGATTGAGTTCCGTTATTACTTCAGCTGGACAAAAGAATTTGTCGGGAAAATCCTCCATATCGGATTGCCGTCGGCATTTGAACAGATCCTTTATCAGGGTTGCCAGCTCGTGTTCCTCTATTATGTAACTTATCTCGGCACCGAGGCGCTTGCCGCCCGGCAGTATGCCGTCAATATTTCGATGTTCAGCTATCTGTTCGCACTGGCAATCGGTCTCGGCACGTCGATCATCACCGGGCGGCTCGTCGGGAGCGGGCAGCAGGAAGTCGCTTATCATTCTCTCTGGAAAAGCCTGAAATGGGCATTTGTCTTTACATTCGGCATGGTCGGGGCCGTGACGGTACTCCGGTATCCGCTCATGCGCTTGTTCACAGACAATGAAGAAATCATCCGGCTCGGCGCTTCGGTGCTGGTCCTGTCGGTGTTGCTGGAAACCGGGCGCACATTCAATATTGTCATCATCAACTCGCTGCGAGCATCCGGGGACGCCAAGTTTCCGGTTCTCATGGCGGCGGTCTCGATGGTGCTCATGAGCCTGCCGCTCGGCTATTTCCTCGTGTTTGTCATGGATCTCGGAATCGTCGGCGTCTGGCTGGCGATCGCCGCAGATGAATGGACGAGGGGCATCGCGATGGCGCTCCGGTGGAAAAGCCGCGCCTGGGAGAGCCACGCGCTCGTCCAGCCTCAGGACGAAGCGGCAGATGACGTCCGGCCCGTGCCTGAAACGATTTAAGAAAAAAGCGAGCGGATCCCGTATCGGGGATCTGCTCGCTTTTTATGCTTCTCGGGAAAAGAGCCGGTCGATCTCGCTGATTTCCGCTTCTGTGAGCCGGACATCCAGCGTTTTCAGGTTGTCGGCCACCTGCGACGGCTTTTTCGCACCCGGAATGATGGCGTCAATAGTGTCGCGGGTCAGGTACCAGGCAAGGACCACGTGGGCGATCTCGGCACCCTTTGCTTCCGCAATCGGCCGCAGCTTGTCCACTTTCTCAAGATTGCTGCGGAACGCTTCTCCCTGGAACTCCGGTTTGTTTTTCCTCAGGTCGTCAAACACGGTTTCCGGCGTGTACTTTCCGGCCAGCAGACCTGCCGCAAGCGGGAAGTAAGGGACGAACGAAATGCCGTGTTCCGCAACATACGGGAAGTAGTCCTGTTCGGCCGTGCGATTCAGCAGATTGTACTCGCCCTGAAGCACGTCGACATATCCGTCCTTGTTCGCTTCCTTCAGCTGTTCGGGCGAGAAGTTCGAGACGCCGATCGCGCGGATCAGTCCTTCGTCTTTCATTTCTTTCAGGGCGCCGACCGCTTCGTCTTTCGGCGTGTTTTCATCGGGGTAGTGGATGTAATACAAGTCGATGTAGTCTGTCTGAAGGCGGCGCAGGCTCTGCTCGACCTGATTGCGGAGGAAGGCGGGGGAGTTGTCGTAGGAACGTCTGCCGACACCCAGGTTGTGGGCGCCTTTTGTGGCAATGATTACATCCTGACGGCTGCCGGTTTCCTTTACCACTTCACCGACAAGTTCTTCGGACCGCTCGGGGCCGTAGATGAATGCCGTGTCAAGGAAATTCATTCCCTGTCCGATTGCCGTGCGGACAAGATCCTTTCCGGTTTCTTCGTTCAGATCAGGATACAGATTGTGCCCGCCGACTGCATTAGTGCCAAGGCCGACCGGATTGACGAACAGGCCGGATTTACCGAGCTCCACTTCTTTTGCCATCAAGTCATCATCCTTTTCCGAGTAATTGGACTTCAGCTTCAGTTTAAAGAACTTCCGCCCCGGTTTCAATCGGACCGCCACATTCCCGGTTGACCTGCCGTGGTTTTTGATATAAAATGAATGAAAGTCAGTCAGTAGAGAGGAGGATACCCGTTGGACAAGAGAGAGCGGATCATCCGCGCAGCGGTCGAGGTATTCAGGGACAAGGGCATCGAAGGCACAAAAGTATCGGATATTGTCCGGAAAGCTGAAATTGCACAAGGGACATTTTATCTATACTTTCCTTCCAAGCTGTCCGTCATGCCGGCAATTGCGGAGCGGATGGCCCGTCAATTGGAGGAGACCGCCCGGCGTCACGTAAAGCCCGAGACGGATTGGGAAGGCCAGCTCCTGCAACTCATTGATGCGGTGTTTGAAGTGACGGCTGAATACCGGGACGTCGCCACCCTCGTCTATGCGGGTCTTTCCTCAACGGAACATGTCCGGGAATGGGAGGACATCTATACATCCCTCTATGCGTCCATCGCGGAGATGATCGGCCGCTGGCAGGAAGAGGGACATGTAAGGACGGCGGATCCGTCGGCACTTGCCCGGCTTGTGGTCGGTCTGACCGAATCGGCCGCCGAGCAGGTGTATCTGTATGACGCATACGATCCCGTCCGGGAACAAGAACAGAAGGAAGAGTTGCGTGTGTTCCTGAGAAACGCCCTGCGCGAGTAGGGCGATCTTGTTTCCACTCGATGACTGATAGTCATTCATTTAAAAAGGAGTTATCGATATCATGAACAAGTCCTGGATTTACGTCGCCCTGACCTGTTTGTTCGAACTGGTCTGGGTGTACGGTTTCAGTACGGCGACCCACTTGTGGCAGTGGGCGATCATTGTCACAATTATTCTTGTGGATTTTCATTTTCTTGCCAAGGCATGCGAAAACTTGCCGACCGGTACAGTCTACGCCGTGTTTGCGGCAGTCGGCTCAATCGGTACGGTGCTCATGGACGTCTTCCTGTTCGGCGGCACGATGAACGGGGCGAAGCTGTTCTTCATCGTCCTGCTCGTTGCCGGCGTCATCGGACTGAAATTGGCTGACGGCAAAGAAGAAAAGGAGGCGAAAGCATAATGGGATGGCTTTTCGTCATGGCGGCCGCGTCATTTGAAGTGACGGGGGCGGTCGGCCTTCACTTGTACAGTCAGCACCGGAACAAGCTGAACACACTGCTGTATCTCGGCGGGTTCGGACTTTCGTTCTTGCTGCTTTACCAGGCGTTTGACTATCTGCAGCTGAGCGTGGCCTATGCGGTCTGGATCGGTCTTGGAACCGCCGGGGCCGTTCTGATAAATATGATATTCTTCGGGGAATCCCGCAATCTCCAACGTGTGCTCAGTCTTCTCGTCATCCTCGTCGGTGCCATCGGGCTGAAGCTCGTTTCGTAAGGATCAGAAAAAAAAGCCGGTCTCTTGTCACAAAGAGACCGGCTTTTTGGCGCCGAACCGGCTTTTGGTCCGTCGGTAGCCGGGTTTTTTGTACCAGCCGTGAAACAGCACAACGATGATGGCAAGGTCGATCAAGTCGCCGCCGTAATACATGATCATCGCCCCTTGCCTCGCTTGTTCCAAAGAAACACCGGACGGCGGATAAGCATAGAGGAGTTTGCTCAATATTCCATGCGCGGCGAGGGACGGAATGAATACAATCGTCCTGAACAAGGGGCTGTGACCGTTTGGCGCCGGATCAAAATAAAGCACCGAAACCGTAAAGAGGTAGCCCGCCAGAAACAGATGAGCATGCACCAGGAGAAACAGGAGCGGGTGATGATGCATGAGTCCAAACAGGGGAGTGGTATAAAGAATCCAAAGCCCCCCGATATTCAAGACAGATGCAGTGACAGGATGACGGTAAAAAGAAAAAACAGGCTTTCGGATCACTCCCGCAACCTTCCTTGCCTTGTTGACAGGCAAGGATCGAAGCAGCAGCTTGACAGGTGCGCCGGCAGCCATCAGCATCGGCGCAGCCATCCCAAGCAGAAGGTGTCCGGTCATGTGGAAACGAAAATCATGATGGGCCGCTTCGAGGAAAAAGGGGGACAACGGCAGCCACGCGAAAAAAATGCCGGAAGACCAGCACAATGGCCGCCGCCCGGGCCAGCGACGGTATCTGCCTTTGCGGCCGGAAGCTGCCATGCCCCAGAAGTATAAGAATACGCCGGTTAAGCCGATGAGGAGAGCAATGGCTGAAATGGCGGTTGTCCACCCATCGGTGAATTCATGAGGCATTGACGATCACTTTCCGGCCGGAGAGATCTTTTTTTGCCGAGCGGATCAGGATCAGGCCGAACGCGATCATCACAATCGCCAGTCCGTTCCAGATGATGTCATACGGAACGATGTCCACCTCGTAGCGGATTTGGTGAATCCGCATCAGCTTGTGCTGAATCGTTCCGTCATAGAGCTGGAAAGCACCCCCGCCAAGAAGCTTTCCGCCCCAGAACATCCTGTGCCAAAACGCCTTCTTTCTCCTCAAGTCAGCCACAAGATAAAGGCCTCCGACAGTCGCAAACCAGCTGAAGGCGTGGAACAATCCATCAGAGACCAATCCTGCTGCCGTGGAAGACCGGTCATAGAACTTATGCCAGTGCAAAATCTGATGGAAAACCGTCTCATCGATAAATGCCACAAACCCCAATCCGAACAATATGCCCGCCCAAAGATTCAAGGATCGATGTCGGAATTTCGGGTTTTCAGGTTCGGGT
This sequence comes from Bhargavaea ullalensis, assembly GCF_042432615.1. NCBI lineage: Bacteria > Bacillati > Bacillota > Bacilli > Caryophanales > Caryophanaceae > Bhargavaea > Bhargavaea ullalensis. Next base: position 12,762 of record NZ_JBHLWY010000016.1, on the reverse strand, counting down.
AATCTTTCTTGAATGATGACCGCTCCTTTCTGAGCATCAGCTGTTCCGCTCATTATCGCCTCCGGTTTGTCCGGATAATCAGCTTTCCGGCAAATAAACAGGGCGTCCGTCGACCGGGACGCCCTGTTCCTGTTTATTGCTTGCACTGCCCGTTTCCGCGGATCACCGTCTTTACCGAGGTGAGCGCGGACAGACCCATGGGCCCGCGAGCATGGAGTTTCTGGGTGCTGATGCCGAGCTCTGCACCGAAACCAAATTCAAATCCGTCGGTGAAACGGGTGGAGGCATTGTGGTAGACGGCGGCGGCATCGACACCGGCCAGGAACTTTTCGGCCTCGTCAGGGGAAGAGGTTACGATTGACTCGGAGTGCCGGGTGCCGTACCGGTTGATATGCCGGATCGCTTCTTCGGTTGACTCCACCGTCTTCATGGCGGCTTCCGGTCCGAGGAACTCCGCCGCCCAGTCTTCGTCCGACGCCGGCAGCGTCCCGCCGGCGAGGCCGCAGATGCGTTCGTCCCCCCGGATGAGCACGCCTTTCTCCTGAAGCGCGGCAATCAGGCAGGCGCCATGCGGCCAGTCTGCGTGGACGAGAATGGTCTCGGCCGCATTGCAGACGGATGGCCGCTGTGTTTTGGCGTTGACCGCAATCCGGATGGCCATGTCTTTGTCCGCTGAATCATCAATGTAAACGTGGCAGTTGCCCGCGCCGGTCTCGATGACGGGCACCGTAGACTGCTCGGCGACGGCGCGGATGAGTGCTGAGCTGCCACGGGGAATGAGCACGTCTAGCACATCATTCATCTTGAACAGCCTGGCCGCTGTTTCGCGGCTCGTGTCTTCGATTAGTTGGACGGACGCAGCCGGAATTCCCTGCCCGCTGATGGCTTCCTGGATAATGGAAACGAGCATGATGTTCGAGCGGATGGCGGAGGAGCTGCCGCGCAGCAGGACGGCGTTCCCGGTCTTGAGGCAGAGGGCGGCTGCATCGACCGTGACATTCGGTCTCGCCTCATAGATGATGCCGACCACGCCGAGCGGTACCCGGACCGATGACAATTCAAGCCCGTTCGGCCGGTCCCAGCTGTCCACTGTTTTGCCGACAGGATCTTCGAGCATGGTAAGTTCCCTCAGTGCGGACGCCATATCCCGGATCCTTCCTTCGTCCAGCCGCAGCCGGTCAAGCAGTGATTCGGACATCCCGGCTGCGCGGCCGGCTTGGATATCGAAGCGGTTCGCCTCAATGATATCGGCTTTCCTTTTGCCGAGCTGATCGGCAATCGCCAGCAGTGCAGAGTTCTTTTGTTCCGTTTCCAGCAATGCGAGCTCTGCGGCAGCTTGTTTTGCGGCAGCTCCTTTGGACGCCAGCTCTTCGGCCGGTCCGGTTTTCAAGTGCATGTTCATCGCACAGCCTCCTCTTTTTTCAGATGGATCCAGCGGTTGCAGTGGATGACTTCCGGTGTGGTCCCGCCGGAAATTTCCATCGCTGCATCCCCTGATTTTCCGATGATTTTCCGGATAACTCCGGACGGGTAATTCACCATCCCCCTGCCGATCAAGTCGCCGTCAACGTTCAAAACATCTGTCACTTCTCCGGCCCCGAACGTTCCGGTCACTTCTGTGATACCGACGGGAAGCAAACTCGTTCCCCGTGAGGAAAGCGCTTTGGCAGCGCCCTCATCGACGGTGATCGAGCCGGCCGGGACGGAACAGAGGGCCATCCATCGTTTGGAGTCCTTGCCGGACAACCGGGAAGAGCTTCCGATATAGGTCCCGTTTCCGCGGCCTTCCACAATATCGAGAAGCTTCCGGGCTCCCCGTCCTGTACCGATGAAAACATTGACGCCGAGAGATCCTGCTGTACGGGCCGCGAGGATCTTCGAACGCATGCCGCCTGTGCCGACAGAAGATCCCGTCCCACCGGCTGCCTGGATCAGTCCGTCATGCACTTCGGCGATGAATGTGTATTTCCGGGCATTTGGATTGTCATTCGGATTACCGTCATAAATGCCGTCGACATCGGTCAGGATGGCCAGAAAGTCGGCATGTACGAGGCCTGCCGCCAATGCCGACAGCATGTCATTGTCGCCGAATGTGATTCCTTCCACCGATACTGAATCGTTTTCATTCACGATCGGGAGGGCCCGCCGGTTGAGCAGTTCTTCCAGCATCCGTCCCGTATTGTGGAAACGATCTTTTTTCATGAGGTCCTGCCTGGTGAGGAGCAGCTGCGCAGTGACGATCCCGTGTTTTTTGAACTCCTCCGCATAAGCTTCCATGAGCAGGCCCTGGCCGACCGCGGCTGCAGCTTGTTTGGCAGCGATTGCCGATGGGCGGCTTGGATAGCCGAGGTTTTTGAACCCGGCCGCCACGGCGCCCGAAGAAACGAGGACCACTTCGTGTCCGGCATCCATCAGCTTGGCAATGGCGGCCGAATGTTCCGCGACAAGCGGACCCGCCAGGCTGCCCGTCCGGTCCGTGATTGAACTGCTTCCGATTTTCACGATGATCCGTTTCTTTTTCATCAGAGCCCCTCCGCAATTGAATGATTAGAATGATTATGCAATAAGGAGGATAATTAATCAACAGTGAAAATAAAAAATGTTGGCGCAAAATATTTTTTAATCCTGAGAAATGAAACCGAAAAGGACTTTTGAGAGTAGATGAGGAAATGGACTAAACAAAGGAGGGACCCGGCATGCTTTGGATCATCATCATTGTCGCCATCGGAGCCACCATCCCGGTTTCTGCAATCATCACCGACCATCAGCGCCAAATGACAAAACTGAAGGCAGGACTCGTCAGGGAGGAGATTGAGCTTGAACAGCTGAAGCAACAAAACTTCATCGCGGAGACCGAGCAGATGAAGCTGGAACTGGAAAAGATGAAACTCGATTATACGGCAGACCATGTGCTGCCGATGCCGGAAAAGAAAAGGAAGGAAGAGTCGCCGAAGATCATCTGAGGTTACAAAACACAAAGTTTTGCAAACGCTTTGCTAAAAAAACAGGCAGCCGGGCCTTTTCATGAAGGGTCCGGCTATGTTATGATGTAATAGTTGATTAGCGAAACTAACTAATTTGAGAGCTTGGAGGTGCACGATGGATTTGCTTCCGCATCAGCTGTTTTTCAGGAGATACACTGATCTGTACCGGCCGCTCGTCGCGAAAGTCGGTGCCGTGCTCGCCGCTGAAGGCTTGTCGGTTCCGCACTGGTCGGTGCTGAGGCTCATTGCCGAGGAAGGAGAGATGGCCCCGGCCGAAATTGCCGCCAGGCAGTATGTCGAAAAGCCGACCGTGTCCCGGAATCTCCAGCAGCTGCATGAACGGGGATTGATCGATTCCAAAGCCGGCCGTGACCGGAGGGAAAAGATCATTTTCCTTACTGAAGAAGGCAAAGTCCTGTTCGAAAAGGCGTTTGCCGCGGTATCCGGAGTCGAGAAAGAGTTGCTCGGGGGTATTCCAGTGAGTGAACAGCAAAGGATGGCGGAACTGCTTACCGCCATCCGCAGCAAGCTGGCCGACTGATCCGGCTTTTTCATCCTAATGTTTAGAAAGAGGGTTCCAATGAATCAAGAACACAAGCTTTGGACAAAGGATTTCGTTTTTGTATCGGCAATCAATTTCTTTCTGATGCTCGTCATGTATTTGCTGATGGTGACGATCGGCCCGTACGCGTCAGCAACATTCGGCGTCAGTGCCAGCACAGCCGGGCTTGTATCCGGTGTTTTTATCATCGGTGCGCTCGTTGCCAGATTTATGGCAGGGGCTGTCGTGGAAAAGGTCGGCAGCAAAAAGATCTTATTAATCGGACTGGTCGTTTATGTTATCACCGGCTCTTTGTACTTTACTGCAGTGAATCTTCCGCTCATCTTGCTCGTCCGCTTCTTCCACGGAATCGGGATGGGTATCGGATCGACGGCTACGGGTACGATCGTCGCCAAGATTCTTCCGCCTGACCGCCGCGGGGAAGGAATCGGCTATTATAGCATGAGCGCCGTCCTGGCTGCGGCGATCGGTCCGTTCCTCGGAATTTTGCTCACGAAATACATGAGCTTCAATATGGTCTTTGTGTTTTGTCTGGCGCTGGCGGTGATTGCCCTGCTGATGGGTCTTTCTCTTAAGAAGCCGGCCGCCGACGATGTTAAACAGGCCGGACAGGAGAAGGCGAAGTTCGGAATTTGGAGTTTCATGGAAAGGAATGCCTTGCCGATCGCGCTTGTTACTCTGCTGGTGGCCCTCGGCTATGCGGGTGTTCTGAGCTTTATCATGTTTTATGCCGAAGAAATCGGACTTGTCACAGCTTCCAGCTTTTTCTTCCTCGTCTATGCAGTGGCGGTGCTGTTGTCACGTCCGTTCACGGGCCGCCTGCTGGATCTGAAAGGAGCGAATCTTGTCGTTGTGCCGGCGCTGCTTCTTTTTTCCGTGGGTCTGTACATGCTCAGTGTTTCTTCGGCCGGATGGATGCTATTGGTGGCTGGTGTGCTCATCGGCCTCGGTTTCGGCAACTTCCAGTCAAGCGCACAGGCCATCGCGATCAAAGTGGCCGATCCCCATCGTCTCGGCCTTGCCACTTCCACTTACTTTATCGCGCTTGATGCAGGAGTGGGCTTTGGTCCGTATGTCCTGGGCCTGCTTGTTCCGACGCTCGGCTACGCGGGGATGTATAAATGGCTCGGTGCGGTGATCATCGTGTCGCTGATTCTTTATATCCTCATCCACGGGATGAAGGAACACAGAATGTCCAGAAAAAAAGTGGTTTGAGCTGCGGGGGATAGTCTGAAAGGCGCATGTCAATCGAATCAGTTTTCGGTTTTTCGACAAATTGTTCGTCAATCCCGTCTGAAAATTGGTATGCTAAGGTGTAAGGTTTTCCGCTGGCGGACAAAGCCGATCCTACGGGCCGTTCTCGGCCCGGAAATATGGAGGGACAGCGAATGGAACAGCACGAATTTGTCACAGTCATTAACTGTATGGATGGGCGAGTGCAGGAGCCGGTCATCCAGTGGATGAAAAACCGCTATAACGCTAAATATGTGGACTCGGTCACCGAGGCCGGGCCGAACAAAGTCCTGCTCAGCAACAATCAGGACAAAATCGACGCGATCATCGAGCGGGTCCGGGTGTCCACCGATAAACACGGATCCACAGTGCTGGCAATCGCAGGGCATTATGATTGCGCCGGCCACGCAGTGGACGGAGAACTCAAGAAAGCACGGATCCGCGAATCCATCGAACTGATTTCTACGTGGGGACTGGATGTGGAAATCATCGGACTCTATGTCAATGACCAGTGGCAGGTGGAAGTCGTCGACGGCCGTGCCCGTGAACAACTGCAGGCAAAGGCCCAGTGAATGCTGGAAGGAAAAGAGGACACGCAAGATATTTGCGTGTTCTTTATGTTTCTTAGGGCGGGCCAAAGGGTCGGCCAGATAAAGATAACGCTTTTCCAGATAAAGATAACACTTCAGGAAATCTGCATTAGATTTTGCAGGATCGGTTTGAACAGGTGAAAAGAGACTGCATGGATGCCGCTCACCGGGGCAAGGTACGGTAATGGCAAAGCAGCGGCAAATAATAATGCTTGCATATATACCGCAAAATCCGGGTATGCGTTACAATAAAGAGGCAGGCCCGCTAGGACCGACAGATTGCATGTAGTTAAGGAGGAACCACGATGAACGCTCATTACTTGGGAGACAACCTTCTGGAGATCCTGATTGTTGTGGCACTGGTCGCATTTATCGCCATCATTGCGCTCGGCATGGTGAAGAACTGGAAACATTGATCCCTGAAACTTAAAAAAGACGGAAGCCCGCTTGTGCGGCTTCCGTCTTTTCTATTTCACAATCAGAACCGGGCAGTGAACCCGCTTCATGACTTTGTGGCTGACGCTTCCCAGCACCAGTCCCTGCAGGGGATTCAGCCCTCTGCTGCCGAGCACGACAAGGTCAAACGCATTGGCATTGGCGTACGAAACGAGTGTCGGGCCGGGTTCTCCGCGCAGGATGGTCACTTCATGAAGGATTCCCTCGCCGTCCAGCAGGCTTTTTGCCGGCAGAAGCTGCTGCTGCCGCTGGAGATCGAGCTGATCCATCCCCTCAGGATGCATCATGGCTTCCTTGGGCCTGGAAAAGTCAATCACAAAGACGAGCTCGACAGCGCCCTCCGAAATCCTGGCGAGCTCCGACGCCTGCCTGACCGCCCGGAGCGAGTTTTCGGAACCGTCGACCGCCAATAAAATTCGTTTGTACATAAGTGAACCTCCTTGCGTTCATGGGTATTCTCCTATACCCTCTTCGGCCGCGTTCCATCAATCTCATTTGATACGTGCACGGGCCGGTCAGTCAATGCCCCGTTCTCTCAGAAGCTGCATCCGTTCGTTAAACAGCGAGGGATAAGACAGGAAGCCGAGGAGGATGCTCGAGACTGCGGCGGTCGTAAGGAGGAGGAACAGGATGAGGAGCTGGAACTGGACAGCCTGAACCGGATCGGCACCGGCGATGATTTGTCCGCTCATCATTCCCGGGAGCTGGACGAGGCCCATCGTTTTTTGGCTTTCGATCGTCGGAATCATGCTGGCCTTGATGGCGTCAGTCAGCTGGGCATGGATCGCCTGCTTCGGCGTTCCGCCAAGAGACAAAATGAGCTCGGTCCGGTCCTGGTGGGCTTCCGTTTCGGCGGTGAAGCGGTTCAGGAACAAAATCGACAGAACCATCGAGTTGCCGACGACCATTCCGCTGATCGGGATGATGTACTGGGCCTCCGCCGGAACGATCGAGAACCCGAGGAGAATCCCCTGAGTGAGCACTTCCACCGCCACAATGGTCGCCGTGATCTTCCATGTGATGCCGGAAATCGACTTTCCTTTCTTCCTGGCGTTTTGCACGGCGGCCAAGATCATGAGCACCACCATAAGCAGGATGTAGGTCCAGCTGTCGGACTCGAACACGAATTTCAGAATATAGCCGACCGCAAACAACTGGATGATCGACCGGACAGTTGCGATCAGCGTGTCTTTCTCAAGCCCGAGATGAAGGGTTTTCGACAGCACGAGCGGGATCAGGACGAAAATGAGTGTGAGTGACAGGGCGACCGGACTCATGCGTCTCCTCCTTTCACGAATTCCAGGACACGTTCGTTTTGGGGATGCTCCAATAAACTGCTTTCTCCGGTTTCAACCAGCTTCCCGTTGATGAGAACCCACGTATAATCACCGATTGAAACGGCCTGCTCGAGGTTATGGGTGATCCAGATGATTGTCGTCCCGTATTTTTGATTGATGCGGACTATCAGGTCTTCCACTTCGCGGCGGGAAGTCCGGTCCAGCGCCGAGGTGATTTCATCAAGAAGAAGAATTTCCGACTCGTTGATGAGCGTCCGGGCAATGGACACTTTCTGACGCTGGCCGCCCGACAATTCGGCCGCTTTTGTGTCCAGGTACTCTTTCTCCAAACCGACGTCCTCCAGCCAGGCTTCGGCCGCTTCTTCGGACAGCTCTTTTTTCCGGAGCCGGAGCGGCAATGCCAGATTGTCGAAGACGGTCCCTTTTATGACAGGCGCGTCCTGCAGTGCGATGCCGACTCGGCGTCTCAGATCGGTTGGCTCATAGTCACCGATCGGCCGTCCGCTCACAACGATGTCTCCGAATGAAGGAGAAAGGAGACCGTTGCACATTTTGAGCACAGTCGTCTTGCCCGCACCGGAAGGGCCGACAAGCGTGGTGATTTTACCGGCGGGGAAAGAGCCGGTGATGTTTTTTAAAATCTTTTTTCCTCCCGCCTCATAAGAAACGGAGCGGAAATGGATTGCCGGTATGTAGGATTTCAAGCGGTCCACTCCAATTCTCAGATTGTAATAATTCTAATTTAGCATATCCATAAGGGGAATGCAAAATGGAGAGCCGGCACACATTCCGATATAGTGCAGGGGAGAAGATTCCGTTCTCCGGCCATGGAGAATGGGGGAGGAGGAAAAGCATGGTATCCGTATTATTTGTCTGCCTCGGCAACATTTGCAGATCCCCGATGGCTGAGGCGGTCATGCGCCGCCTTGTCGAGGACCGCGGCCTATCTGATGAAATCAGTGTTGATTCTGCGGGACCGGCTCCTGGCATGCGGGGGAAGCACCCCATGAAGGCACGAGGAAAAAGCTGGACGAGAAAGGGATTTCTTATGAAGGCATGCAGGCCCGACAACTCGTAAAAGGGGATTTTGATCAGTTCGATTACATTGTCTGCATGGATGAGCAGAACATCCGGGATGCCCGGGGGATGCTCGGACAGCCCGAAAATCCGAAGATTGTCCGGCTGCTCGACGGGGCGGTGGAAGCCGGTGACGTTCCGGATCCATGGTATACGGGTGATTTCAACGAAACGTATGAGCTGGTGACGGCGGGCTGCATCGCGCTGCTTGACCGGATCGAGCGGGAAAGACTTCACTGAAGTCAAAGTCAATGCGAAAAAACAGGACTCTCCGGCAGCGCTTGATTGCGCAGCGGGGGTCCTGTTTTTTCGTTGTGATGATTAGTTTTCCGAGCCAAGATCTGCAGCGGCTTCGAGTTCATCCGTATGGCGGCTGAGCCGCTGGATGGTCTGACGAACTTTCCGGTAGGCATCTTCCATGTCCGTTGCATCAATGAAGATCTGCCGCTCATCATCCTCGGTCAGGCCGGCGGAATGCTCATAGCGGGGATCGTAATAGTATTCAAGGAGCAGCCGGACCGCGTCCGGAAACTCCCGTGTTTCCAGATAACCGCGGATTTCCCGGGCAATGGGGGTGTGGATTCTTCTCTCAATCCTTGAAAAGGCTTCAAGGAACCGTGCGGGATCCTGATCGGGATCATAATCGGCCAGGATGTTGTCGACCCGCACATCGGCGGGAAGCCGGAGAAACAAGTGGGTGCCGTCCTTTTTTTTATGATCAAAGAAATCGGGCAGGACGGATTTTCCGATCCGGCGGCTTTCGCCTTCGATGACAACATACGGCGAATCGGCGTGACGCTTCATCTCGCCGACAAGCAGGGCGTCGAATTTCTTCTGGTTGCTCGGCTGCAGGCCGATCCCACCGAAAATGGAACCGCGGTGGCCGGCAATCCCTTCAAGATCGATGACCGGGAACCCGTCCGCAGCCAGGCGGTGGAGGATGGCGGTCTTGCCGCAGCCGGTATAGCCGTTCAGAACGATGAGCGGCGGCTTGAACTGTCCCTTTTCCAGTTCGGAGACGATCCATTGGCGGTAGGTCCGGATGCCCCCGGTGAGCCGGCTGGACCGGAGGCCCATCAGATCGGTCACGGTTGCGGCCGTTTTGCTCCGCATGCCCCCTCTCCAGCAGAACACGGTGAACGGGGTGCCGATCTGCCGGAATTCGTCCACGAAAGCCGGCAGTTTTGCGGAGAAAATTTCAAGCCCCCGTTTCTTGGCTGCTTCCTGACCCTTTTGTTTATAAATCGTTCCGACTTCGGCACGTTCTTCGTTGTTGAAGATCGGAATATTGACCGCGCCCGGCATGGTGCCTTCTTCGAACTCTTTCGGAGAGCGCACGTCGATCAGGGCATGTCCGCCGGCCTCTCTCAGCTTGAACAGTTCATCGAGCGTCAATTCACGTTTCATCGGAGCTTTTCATCTCTTTCTGCTTGCATTTTCTCACTTTACGACAATCCTGCCTGCATGATCTTCGGTCACTTCCCCGATGATATGCGCGTCTACGCCATTTTCCCTGAGCGCCTGAAACAGATCATCCGCTTCGTTGCCGGCAACCGAAGCCAGAAGGCCTCCGGACGTGACGGCGTCACAGAGGATCCACTGGCCGATTTCATCGATTGAATCGGCATAGCAGACGCGATCAGATACATGGGCATGGTTATTTTTTGTGCCGCCCGGAACCGCGCCCTGTCCGGCAAGTTCCCGGGTGCGCGGAAGAACCGGAACGTCTTCGGAATAGATGACGAGGCCGGCATCGCTTCCTTCCGCCATCTCGGTGGCATGGCCGAGCAACCCGAATCCGGTGACATCCGTCGTGGAGTGGACGTCAAATCTGTCCATCGTTTCGGCGGCTGTTTTGTTCAGCGTCGTCATGATGCGGGTGACCTCACGGACGTCTTCTTCCGACAAGAGGTCGCGTTTGAGGGAAGTGGTATAAATGCCGACCCCGATCGGCTTCGTCAAGATCAGTTTGTCCCCCGGACGGGCTCCTGCATTCGTCCTGATTTTGGAAGGGTGAACGGTGCCTGTGACGGCAAGTCCGAATTTCGGTTCCTGGTCGTCGATCGAATGTCCGCCGACAAGCGTGACGCCGGCCTCCGCCATTTTGTCCGCAGCACCGCGGAGAATGTCGGCGAGGATCTTTTTGTCCAGGTTCGCAATCGGAAATGCGACGATATTCAATGCGGTGATCGGCTTTCCGCCCATCGCATAAATATCACTGATCGCGTTTGTCGCGGCAACCTGGCCGAAATCATACGGATCGTCGACGATCGGTGTAAAGAAGTCGGTTGTCTGGACAAGAGCCAGCTCGTCGGTGAGCTGATACACGCCCGCGTCGTCGCTTGTATCGAGGCCGACGAGCAGGTTCGGGTCAGGAACTGCGGCAGGCAATTCGCGCAGGACGCCGGCCAGGTCAGCCGGTCCGATTTTGCAGCCGCAGCCGCCTTTTTTCGTAAGTGTGGTCAGACGTACGGTTTCCATGATTTATCCCGGCCTTTCTGAAGCTGTCTTTTCCTCCCATCATATCACAGAGAAACGGATTCATCTTAGCGGACGTCTCCATCTTTTATTTTGATGAAAGAAAATGGTATAATAAGTTGTTGAGTAAGCTCAAATGTGAAAGTGAGTGAACCGAAAATGGGACGTAAATGGAATAACATCAAGGATAAAAAAGCGGCAAAAGACCAGAGCACCAGCCGGGTCAATGCCAAATTCGGCCGGGAGATCTACATGGCCGCACGCAGGGGCGAGCCGGATCCCGAGTCGAACCAGGGACTGAAGATGGTGCTGGAACGGGCGAAAACCTATAATGTTCCAAAGCATATCATTGACCGGGCGATCGACAAAGCGAAGGGCGGTTCCGACGAAACATTCGATGAAATGCGCTATGAAGGCTTCGGTCCTTCGGGCTCGATGGTCATCGTCGATGCCCTGACAAACAACGTCAACCGGACGGTATCCGAAGTGCGTGCCGCATTCGGCAAGAACGGCGGCAACATGGGAGTCAGCGGATCGGTCTCCTATATGTTTGATTCAACGGCGGTGTTCGGCGTTGAAGGGAAATCCGAAGAGGAAGTGCTCGAGCTCCTGATGGAGGAAGACATCGAGGTTCGTGACGTATTTGAAGAAGACGGCACCGTCATCGTCTATGCGGAGCCGGATGAGTTCCACGCCGTTCAGGAAGCATTCGGGAAAAACGGCATCACCGAATTCCAGGTGGCCGAACTGACGATGCTGCCCCAGAACGAAGTGTCTCTTTCCGAAGAAGAGCAGGCGCAGTTCGAGAAGATGATCGATGTGCTCGACGATCTGGAAGACGTCCAGCAGGTCTACCACAACGTCGACCTCGGTTGATCAGGCTGCGTTAGGGGAATGGGGCTGTCCCAAAAGTCGGTTTCCCCTTAGAAATTGCAAAAAGCAGGGACTCTGGTTGCTTTCCGCGGGCCAACCGCCAAGCCTCCTCCGGCTTACAGCCGTGCGGGGCAGGCTCCACCCGCCAGCCCCTCGGGTCAAAAGCCATTGCACGCCGCGGAGCAGGCTCCGCTTTGCGCAATGGCTTTTGCCTGTTGGGGCTTAGCAGGCGCATTGCGTTCTTCTGGAGTCTTGGCCGGCCGGATTTCCCGCAGAAGTCACCCGCCGTCCTTGCTTTTCGCTGTCTCACGGGAACTTCACCTCTTGCCGGACAGCCCCTTTTTGATTGAAAAGGAGGGCTTTCCATGCGGTTTGTATCCTGGAACGTGAACGGGCTTCGTGCCTGTGTGAAAAAGGGTTTTGAAGAGTATTTCCGGGAAGTGGATGCAGATATTTTCTGCGTGCAGGAAACGAAGCTTCAGGAAGGACAGATCGACCTGGAGTTCCCGGGCTACCATCAATATTGGAACTATGCCGTGAAAAAAGGGTATTCGGGCACGGCCGTCTTCACAAAAGAGGAACCGATGGAAGTCCGCTACGGGCTCGGCGGGGAAAACACTCAGGAGGAAGGCCGTGTGCTGACGCTTGAATTTCCCGGGTTTTATCTGGTGAACGTTTATACGCCCAACTCACAGAGGGATTTGGCCAGGCTGCCTTTCCGGCTGGAGTGGGAGGAGGCTTTCCGGGGGCATCTGGCTGCGCTCGACCAGATGAAGCCGGTCATCGTCTGCGGTGACATGAATGTCGCCCACCGGGAAATCGACTTGAAAAACGCCCGGACGAATGTCGGGAATTCCGGTTTTACGGACGAGGAACGCAGCAAGATGACCGAACTCCTCGGCGCCGGATTCGTCGACTCATTCCGGCATTTCTATCCGGAAAAGACAGACGTCTATTCTTGGTGGTCGTACATGAACAAAGTCCGCGAGCGCAATATCGGATGGCGGATTGACTACTTTCTCGTATCGGAACGCCTCGTGCCCGTCCTGACCGGAGCTGACATCCACTGTGACGTGATGGGCAGCGACCATTGCCCGGTTGTCCTGGAGGCGACACTATAAATAGAAAAAAATTCACTTCAGCGGGGCTGTCCAGAAAGTCGATAAAAACGACTTTCTGTGACTGAACCGAACCCTATAAAACGGACAATT
>NZ_JBHLWY010000015.1:0-40058 GCF_042432615.1 Bhargavaea ullalensis | reverse complement strand
TGGAAATTCATGTGGCCTAAAAAAGAGTGAGGACGATGTCCTCACCCCAACAATTGACGTAGGGCCATAATGTTCGCCGGGGGTGTTGTGCCCCCGGCTTTGCTTTGCTAAAATATAGATAGAATAGAACCGTTTCAGGAGGTGGAAAAATGCATACACTGCTTATGACGCTGCTGCTGATCGTGTCGATCGCACTGATCGTGGTCGTCCTCCTGCAATCCGGGAAAAGCGCGGGTCTTTCAGGAGCCATCTCCGGCGGAGCCGAACAACTTTTCGGCAAGCAGAAAGCACGCGGCCTTGACCTCGTGTTCCAGCGTGTGACAATCGTTCTGTCAGTCCTCTTCTTTGTCCTGGCCATCGCCGTGACGAAGATCTGAATACACCCAGACCGCCTGGCCGCCTGAGCGGCCGGGCGTTTTTTGAATCAGACGTGGACGGGCGGGGAACCGCAACGCGCGGCGAGTGAGACGCAGTGCCTGTCGAGTGAGACGCAAAGAGCGTCGAGTGAGTCGCTATGGGAACCGAGTGAGACGCAATGTGCTTTGAGTGAGTCGCAATGGTTTTTTGGATCCGGTTCAGGAAATGAAGGTGCTGTCCACTTGGCTTGCGCGGCGCCCGTTGCCGTCCCGTTTGGCTTCGCCCGCTCTTGGGGAAGCTGTTAAAATAGGAGGCGTGAAAGATGAAAAAAGTGAAATTGGCTCCTCCGCAACCGTTTTTCTTCAGGCATGGACCGAGAGCCGTACTGCTTCTGCACGGATTTCGCGGAAATTCGGCGGATGTGCGCATGCTCGGGCGGTTCTTGGAGAAACATGACTATACATGCTATGCCCCGCATTACTCAGGCCACGGCACGGGTCCCGAAAAATTGCTGGAAACCGGACCCGCAGACTGGTGGGGAGATGCCGTGGAGGCTTACAAGCGGCTGAAAGAGGAAGGCTATGAGGAAATTGCGGTTGCCGGGCTGTCGCTCGGCGGTGTGTTCACCCTCAAATTGGGGTATAGCTATCCTGTGAAAGGGCTTGTTTCGATGTGTGCGCCGATGTCGATGAAGACAACGGATATAATGTTTGAAGGCGTGCTCCAGTATGCGGAGGAATACAAGCGCTATCAGGGCAAGGAACCTGAAACGATCCGGGAGGAAGTCGGCTCGATCCGCGAGGCCGGAATGGATTCTCTGCCGGATCTGCGGGAATTTGTCCTGGACGTCCGGGAGCATGTGGATGAAGTATATGCACCGATCCTCGTTGTCCAGGGAGAAAAGGACGATGTGATCGACCCGGCATCCGCCGATTACATTTACGGGGAAGTGCAGTCCCCGAAGAAGAAATTGAACAAATATCCGGATTCGGGACATGTCATTACGCTTGGACCTGAAAAAGAACAGCTGCATGAGGACATACTGGAATTTCTGGAATCGCTTGATTGGAACGACTGACTGCCAGTGCCGGACAGGCACCGGATGGAGGGGATTACGTGGAAGATTATTTGACGGAGTTAAAAGATCGGCTTCTTTCGTTCATGGAAGAGGAATCGTACAAGCCGATGACGGTGCAGGAGATCCAGGAAGAGCTCGGCATGACGGATGCAGATGACTTCAAGGAACTCGTCAAAGTGCTCGTCACGCTTGAAGAAAAAGGGGACGTGATCCGTTCCCGCGCGGACCGCTACGGCGTGCCGGAGCGCATGGACATCATCCGCGGGCGATTTATCGGCCACGCCAAAGGGTTCGGCTTTGTCGTGCCTGAAGAAGAAGGAATGGATGACATTTTCATTCCGCCCGATGAAACGAACACGGCCATGAACGGAGATACGGTCCTGGTGCGGATCCTGAAGGAAAAAGGCGGCGACCGCCAGGAAGGGACGGTTCTCCGGATCGCCGAACGGAAAAACACGAAGATCGTCGGGACGTTCCAGGCCCACAAAGGGTTCGGTTTTGTCATCGCGGATGACAAGAAGCTTCCGATGGATGTGTTTGTTTCGAAGGAAAATACGCTCGGCGCAGTCGACGGCCATAAAGTCGTCGTGGAAATCACAGAGTGGCCGAGCGACCGGAAATCCGCCGAGGGCATCATTGTCCAGGTGCTCGGACATAAAAACGATCCCGGCGTCGACATCCTGTCGATCATCTATAAATACGGAATCGAGACCGAGTTCCCGGCCGAGGTCATCGAGTGGGCAAACCGGGTTCCCGATGAGATCCGTGAACAGGATCTGTTCAAGCGGCGGGACCTCCGGGGCGAAACGATCGTCACCATCGACGGCGCCGATGCAAAAGATCTGGACGACGCGGTCACGGTCACGAAAAATGCCGACGGCACGTACAAGCTCGGCGTCCATATCGCGGATGTCAGCTACTACGTGACGGAAAATTCCCCGCTTGACCAGGAAGCCTACGAACGCGGGACAAGCGTTTATCTGACCGACCGGGTCATCCCGATGATTCCTCACCGGCTGTCCAACGGGATCTGCTCGCTCAACCCGCAAGTGGACCGTCTGACGCTCAGCTGTGAAATGATCATCGACGGCAACGGCAAAGTGACCTCCCATGAGATTTTCCAGAGTGTCATCAAGACGACCGAGCGGATGACCTACCACGATGTATACAAAATCCTGGAGGAAAAAGACGAAGAGCTCATGAAGCGGTATGAGCCGCTCGTCCCGATGTTCGAGCATATGGCCGAACTCGCCGCCATCTTGCGGCAACGGCGGATGGACCGCGGCGCAATCGACTTCGACTTCAAGGAATCCAAGATCATCGTCAATGAAGAAGGCTGGCCGGTGGACGTGGTGGTCCGCGAGCGCACCATCGCCGAAAAGCTGATCGAGGAATTCATGCTGGCGGCCAACGAGACCGTGGCAGAGCACTTCCACTGGCTGCGCGTCCCGTTCATCTATCGTGTCCACGAAGATCCGAAGGCCGAGAAGCTCGAGCGGTTCTTCGAGTTCATCACGAATTTCGGACTGCTTGTGCGCGGAACGTCGAACAAAGTCCATCCGCGTGCCCTGCAGGAGATCATCGACTCCATCGAAGGACAGCCGGAAGAGCCGGTCGTTTCGACGATGCTGCTGCGCTCGATGCAGCAGGCCCGCTATTCCGAGGACAGCCTCGGCCACTTCGGACTGTCGACTGACTTCTATACTCACTTCACATCCCCGATCCGCCGGTATCCGGATTTGATCGTCCATCGGCTGATCCGGACGTATCTTGTTGAGGGCGACACGTCCCCGGCGACGAAGGCGAAATGGGAAGGGGAAATCGCGGACATCGCCCAGCATTCCTCCGAGATGGAGCGGCGCGCCGTGGACGCGGAGCGCGATACAGAAGCGCTCAAGAAGGCTCAGTTCATGGTCGACAAGATCGGCGAGGAGTTCGAAGGCATCATTTCGTCCGTCACGAACTTCGGCTTGTTCGTGGAGCTTGAAAACACAATCGAAGGGCTTGTACACGTCAGCTATATGACGGACGACTATTACTGGTTCGACGACCGCCAGATGATCATGATCGGTGAACACACGGCGAAGCAGTTCCGCATCGGTGATCCGATCACAGTGCGCGTAGTATCGGTGAAGCCGGAAGAATCGGCGATCGACTTTGAAATCGTCGGCATGCCGGAACCGGTCAGGCGCACGCGCAAGGAAACCCCGAAAGTCATCCGGACAAAAGGGGACACGCGCGGCAAAGCGCCCGGCAAAGGTGAAGGCGGCGGACGCGGACGGAGCGGCAGCGGCGGGGGCCGCAACGGTGGACGCGGCGGCGGAAGTTCCAGCCGCGGCGGCAACCGCGGAGGCTCCGGCGGCTCCGGCGGCTCGGGCCGGCCGCAGGGACGCCAGGGAGGCGGAAGCCGGCGCGGCGGCCAAGGCGGCGGCCAAGGCAGCCGCGGACCGAAAAAATGATTGATTAACAAAACCTATCAATGACGCGACGGACGGCAGCCTGCCGTCCCGTTGCCGTTAAGGGGGAAGAAAAATGGCCAAGCAAGACAGCCGTGTGCTGGCCCAGAACAAGAAGGCGAGCCATGACTACTCTATAGAAGATACGATCGAGGCGGGAATTGTTCTTCAGGGGACGGAGATCAAATCAGTGCGAAACGGCAAAGTCCAGCTCCGTGATGCCTTCGTACGGATCCGCAACAATGAGGCTTGGATTTCCAATATGCACATCAGCCCCTATGAACAGGGGAACCGCTTCAACCATGATCCGCTCCGGGCAAGGAAGCTCCTCTTGCATAAACGGCAGATCAACGAACTGATCGGCAAGACGAAGGAACAGGGATTTGCGATCATCCCGCTCAAGATGTACGTCAAAAACGGCTATGCCAAAGTCTTGATCGGCATCGCCAAAGGGAAAAAGAAATATGACAAGCGTGAAGACCTGAAGAAGAAGGAAGCGAAGCGGGAGATGGAGCGGGTGTTCAAGGCGAAGCAGCAGTACTGAGCCGCCCGCTTGCAATTTCTCCTGTTTTGTCTTATACTGTCTATACAGATTGCCAGTGAAAGTCTTGCAGTATCGGCTAATCATAGCCGGTCCAATATTCCCATACGGGGACGTTTTGGATTCGACAGGGATGGTCTGAGCCCTGGTGGCGCGTCGGAGGGTCGGCTCCGTATCAACGACATCGTATAACAACTGGCAAAACTAACAACAACCTCGCTTTCGCAGCGTAAGCTGCCGAAACGGTCCTCCGGTTCCATCGCCCATGTGGCATCTGAGGACTCACTAATCAGTGGGATACGACGCCTGACCGCCGCCTGAAGCGGGCGTAAGAGATCATCAGGATAGCGCGCAGGACGCCTGCTGACCGGCAGAATGCCGCGCGAAACCCAGTAGATCAGCTACACGCGTAGAAGCCAGGGTATTGGAGTCTCTGGACGCGGGTTCAAATCCCGCCGTCTCCACCATACATAAACAATGGTGGCATCTTCACATAAAAAGCCCCCGCATCGATGACGATGCGGGGGCTTTTGCTTTGCCTTCCCTGCCGAGCCTTCTGCTCTTTTCCATTTACCTGCAGGAGAAGGAGCGGATGCGGTCGAGGTCGATGCCAAAGTATTCCCACCGGCCTGAACGGCTGCGCCAACGATAGCCTGCGACAGATTCTCTGCCGACGAACGTCGGATAGAACCAAAAGCTGCTGCCCCGGTCCAATCTTACTCGCGTCACTCTGTACAGGCAGCCTCTGATGGCTCCCGGGTCAACTGCACGGGGTGTGACGGGGCCTCCCGGAACCGGTGGCCGGCCGCCGCCTGGTCCGCCGCCGGGGCCCGGTCCCCATCTGTCTTCCCAATTATCCGTTGAATCCCAGGGCATGCGGCCGTGGCGGTACCAGTCACCTTGCGATTCCCATGGATCCCAGCTGCCGGGAAATCTATTAACCATTTATGATTACACTCCTTCCGCATTCCCCGTATCGTATGCGCGGTTACGGCCGGGGAACCGGGCGCTGCTGTGCCGGTAAACATAACAAAGAAGCCTGTCCCTCTTCCGGGACAGGCTTTCTGCGTTATTAATTTCGCTTCGTATAGATCGAGGCGAGCATCCGTTTCTGTTCCTCGCTCAGTGCCTTATACAGTGAGACCATCATGAGCAATATGACGAACGAGAAAGGCAACGCCGCGATGATGAGCGAGTTTTGCAGGGCGGTCAGGCCGTTGGCATACAGCAGGATCACCGCGATCACCGCCTGCAGGACACCCCATGTGAGCTTGACGCCGGCCGGAGGGGTCAGGGAGCCGTGGGTTGTCTGCATCCCGAGCACGAATGTGGCCGAGTCGGCCGACGTGATGAAGAAGGTGGCGATGAGGATGAGCGCCACAATCGATGTGACCCAAGTCAGCGGGAGCTGGTGGAACACGGCGAACAGTGTTTCCTCTGTCAATAGGCCGGTCAGGTCTGCGCCCTTTTGCTGGACGTCGATGGCCGTCGAGCCGAAAACAGAGAACCAGAAAAAGCTGAGCAGCGCCGGCAGGATGAGGACGCCGACGAGGAACTGGCGGATGGTCCGTCCGCGCGAAACCCTGGCAATGAAGATGCCGACGAACGGCGACCAGGAAAGCCACCAGGCCCAGTAGAAGATGGTCCAGCCGTTGATCCAGTCACGCTGTTCCGAGTTGAGCGGGGCGGACCGGAAGCTCATCCTCGGCAGGTTCTGGATATAGGAACCTATGGAATCGGTGAACATATTCATGATCAGCAGGGTCGGACCGACGGCGAGTACAAGGATCAGCAGCAGGACGGCCAGCACCATGTTGGCGTTGGACAAGTACTTGATCCCCTTGTTAAGGCCGGACCAGGCGGAAATCATGAACAGTACGGTGACGATGGCGATGATCGTCGTCTGTACGGGCAGGCTGATCGGAATATCAAACAAATAGGAAAGCCCTCCGTTGATCTGGATGGCCCCGAAACCGAGCGTCGTGGCCACGCCGAACACGGTGGCAAATACGGCGAGAACATCGATGACCGTTCCGAGCGGCCCGTCCACACGGTCGCCGAACAGCGGGCGGAGCGTGGCGGAAATCAGACCCGGATACCCTCTGCGGAACTGGAAATAGGCGAGCGAAAGCGCCACGACTCCGTAGATGGCCCAGGCATGAATGCCCCAGTGGAAAAACGTAAATCGCATGGCTTCCAGAAAAGCTTCGCGGGTGCCGGGCTCTTCGGTCGCCGTATCAATCGCAAAGTGCGACAGCGGTTCGGCGGCACCCCAGAAGACGAGCCCGATTCCCATGCCTGCCGAGAAAAGCATGGCAAACCAGCTGATCGTCGAATATTCCGGGCGCTCGTCCGTTTTTCCGAGCCGGATCCTTCCGACCGGGCTGATGATGAGGACAAGGCAGAACAGCACAATGCCGGTCACGATGAGCAGGTAATACCACCCGAAAGCCGAAGTGATGAAATTGGTCATCCGGCTCGTGACGCCTTCAAAGCTCGCGGGAGCTATGGTTCCGTAGCCGACCGCCAGTATGACCAGGGCGACGGCTATCCAAAAAACATTAGATATTTTCTTCACATAATCCCTCCAGTCAGATATACATTTCCGCACGTTCTCACACAGTTTTTGACCTTAACGCAAATCCGTGGTCATTGTCAAGGATCGCCGGTTGCACCTGCACTTCTCCAAAAGGCGGAAAATCACAACAGAAAGAGCCGCCGGACCGCATGGCCCCGGACTTCATGCAACCGGCCGGCCGCGGAAGTTTCGAGCGGGGAAAGAATTGTATTCCTTGCGAAAAAGGAAAGGCTGCAGTCCGGTCAAGCAAAGAAGAACAGGATTTCTCGGAGAGGATGCTTTCTTCATTATTTAAAGCGGACCGCAAGAACCTCTTCCTTTAACATTCCCTTTTTCCCTTATTCATGCCGAGTAAACTGCAGAACTTCAACCAGCTGATGCAGTACATTATTAATGAAGAGGAAACTTTCCGAAAACGGATGAAGGCGCTTTCCTAAAGCGGTAAAATCGAGGAAAGGAGAGATCAAGATGGCTATTCTGAATGGCAGCGATTTAACGCTCGTCAAGCTGAAAGATATTATTTTTAAAGAAGAGAAGATCCGCATCTGTCCGGATGCGGCAGACCAGGCGGCAAAGAGCCGGGCAGCCGTCGAGAAGGTGGTGCGAGAATCCCGGACAGTCTACGGGATCAATACAGGTTTCGGCAAATTCAGCGACGTGACGATCGATTCCGAAGACACAAGGGCGCTTCAGTTGCACCTCATCCGGTCCCACGCCTGCGGGCTCGGCGATCCGCTTCCTGAGACGGTCACGCGGGCGATGGCCGTCCTCCGGCTGAATGCCCTTCTCAAAGGCCATTCGGGCGTGCGGCGGGAAGTCCTTGACCGATTGGCGGACATGGTGAACCTGAAAATGGATGCGGTCATTCCGAGCCAGGGGTCGCTCGGCGCTTCCGGTGACCTGGCTCCGCTGTCCCACCTGGCGCTTGTCCTCGTCGGTGAAGGGGAGGTCTGGCAAGAGGGCCGCCGGGTTCGGTCGGCGGATGTGTGGAAAGAGCACGGCATCCGCCCGGTGGTACTCGAAGCAAAAGAAGGGCTTGCGCTCATCAACGGCACGCAGGCCATGACGGCGATTGGAGCGCTGAACTACCTGGAAGCGGAGCAGCTGGCGCTGCAGGCCGAATGGATCGCCGGCATGACGGTCGAAGCGCTGAGGGGCATCACCGACGCTTTCCATCCGGCCGTGCATGAGGCACGGGGTTATCCGGAACAGTCGGAAGTGGCAAAGCGGATGCTCGGTTGGCTTGCAGGAAGCCGGCTTGCGACCAGGCAAGGGGAGGAGAGGGTCCAGGACGCCTATTCCATCCGTTGCATCCCGCAGGTTCACGGTGCCAGCTGGCAGGTGCTTGGCTATGTAAAGGAAAAACTCGAGATTGAAATGAATGCGGCGACGGACAATCCGCTTATTTTCGATGACGGCGAGACGATCATATCGGGCGGTAATTTCCATGGCCAGCCGATCGCCTTTGCAATGGACTTTCTGAAGATCGGCATGGCGGAGCTGGCCAATATTTCCGAGCGCCGGATTGAACGGCTCGTGAATCCGCAGCTCAATGAGGGGCTGTCCCCGTTCCTGAGCCCGGAGCCCGGTCTTCAGTCGGGCGCGATGATTCTCCAGTATGCGGCGGCCAGCCTTGTTTCAGAAAACAAGACATTGGCACACCCGGCATCGGTCGACTCGATTCCTTCTTCCGCAAACCAGGAAGACCATGTGAGCATGGGGACGACCGCCGCCCGCCATGCCCGGGACATCATCACGAATGTCCGCCGGGTCTTGGCGGTCGAAGCCTTTTGTGCTCATCATGCGTGCGCCATCCGGGGAAAGGACAATATGGCGCCGGCCTTGTTGTCCAAGTGGGAAGCGCTGGGATCGGTGACCCGGCCGCTGGATGAGGACCGGGTGTTCAGCAAGGACATTTCAAAACTCGAACGCTGGCTCCTGGAAGATGCCGGATTCACTTCTCCTGCATAAAGTGAGGTATGATGGAGAGCGGGAGGTGAGCGTACATGCAATCAACGGAAAATGGACAAAACCGGCCCCATCTTCTTCTGATCGACGGGATGGCGCTCCTGTTCCGTGCCTTTTATGCGACGGCCGTCCACGGGCGCTTCATGAGGAATCAGGAAGGGGTGCCGACAAATGCCGTCCAGGGATTCATCGGGCATGCGCTGTCGGCGCAGTCGATCTTC
The DNA here is from genome assembly GCF_042432615.1 of Bhargavaea ullalensis. Taxonomy (NCBI): domain Bacteria; kingdom Bacillati; phylum Bacillota; class Bacilli; order Caryophanales; family Caryophanaceae; genus Bhargavaea; species Bhargavaea ullalensis. Next base: position 30,859 of record NZ_JBHLWY010000015.1, on the reverse strand, counting down.
CGTCCGACGCATCTTGCGGTCTGTTGGGACATGGGGGCCTACACGTTCAGAAATGAGCTGTATGACGGCTACAAGGCGCACCGTCCGGCTCCGCCGGAGGAAATGGGTCCGCAATTTGAGATGGGTCGTGAGTCGGCCTGGCTGCTCGGCTGGAAAAGCTTCGGAATCGACGGTGTCGAGGCCGATGACGTCATCGGCTCCCTCGTGGATCGCTGGAAAGACGAGGCAGACATCACGATCATGTCCGGTGACAAGGACTTGCTCCAGCTCCTGGCGCCCGGTGTCCGCATCGCATTCATGAAAAAAGGCCATACGGTGTTCGATGTGTATACATATGATCGGTTCAAGGAAGAATACGGATTCGAGCCTTCGCAGTTTGTCGACCTGAAAGCGTTCACCGGGGATTCCAGCGACGGCTATCCGGGTGTCCGGGGCATCGGGCCAAAGACGGCATCAACGCTCATCCTGGAACACGGCAGCGTCAACGGGGTGCTGGCGGCGCTTGATGAACTGAAGCCGGCCGTCCGGAAAAAGATTGACGAAAGTCTCGTCATGCTGAAACTGTCGCGGGAGCTTGCCGAAATCGACTGCAACATCCCGGTCCCGGGGGAACTCGGCGAGCTGGCAGTTCCGCGGTACACTCGGGAGACTGCCGGGGCACTCGAGGCGGAAGGCTACGGGACCGCCGCGCGTCAGCTGCTCAATCTGTTTCCGGTGGAGGAAGCGGCGGAAGAATGGCCGTTCGGCTGAACGGATCCATAATGAAACGGGCCATCCGCAGAACGTATCCTGCAGATTGCCCGTTTTTCACTGCTGCCGGCATGCATCCGGCGTGATCCTGACGAATGTGAGGACCGGTTCGTTTTTACGGAAGGAAATCTGCCGGATCCGGCTCGGCCGGCCGGGTCCCCCGTTGTCATGGATGAAGAGGACCGTGTCGTCTGCCGTTTCTTCATAGCCGATGACGGGCACCCAGTGATAGTCAAAATCATAGCGCCCGAACCAGCGAAAAGAAAACCATTTGTCAAACTTGGCGGCGGCCGGCCGCCCGGCATCGATTTCCTTTTTCAGGCCGCCGATCGTGCAGCGCTCCACCTGCCATCCGGCGCCGAGGACTTCTGCCACGCCCCGGATGAACCGGCGGACGGGAAGTCCGATCCGGGTCCCGCCGATCCGCCTGTAGAGGGAAGAAACAGTATCGTCTCCGCCCGCCAGGTGACGGATGATCGTATAGGCGGTTACGGCGCCGCAGGCCGAATTGCGCTGTGCGGCTTCAATGTCCGGTTCAAACTGTGATTTGCCGCTGAATCCGTTGATCATCTTCATATGGGTCACCGCCAAAAGGGATTTTCCGTACTGTCACGAACGTACGGAAAATCCCTTGTGTTTGCAACTTTGCCGTCCGGCATCCCGGGTGAGGCTCAGCCGTTGTAGCTGTCCAGGAAGTCGGTCACCTGCGACGGGGTTTTGGCATTGGCGCTGTGAAGATGGGCTTTCTTTTCGCCGTCCTTGAAGATGAGCAGGCTCGGGATCCCCATGACTTCATATTTGTCCGCGATTTCCGGAAGGGCATCCCGGTCGACGTCATACCACCGGAAGCGGGAATACTCCTCTTCGATCGGATCGATGAACATCTCCATCCGGCGGCAGTCCGGGCACCATCCGGCCTGGAACTTGATGAGTGTCTCTTCAGGTCCGCCGATGATCTCGTTGAACTGCTCGGCGCTTGTGATTTTCTCCATAACAATCCCTCCTATACCGACAGTGTACACCGCCGGCAACACCGGAGGGTAGCCGGAAGATTCAGAGGGTGGGGGGCGCAGAGTCTTTGTAGGTCTGGAGCAGTTGCTCAAACTCGCATTTTTTTGCCGGCTCGGGCTTGAGCCAGCCATGCCGCTGCATCAAATCCCGCATATTCCGCTGGTTCTTTTCAGAGTCTTTGAGGAATCCGGCGATCATGGACTGGTACTGGCTGCTGAAGATTCCCTGCTGCGCCCGTACGAGAAGCAAAGAAAGCGATTCTTCCATGACAAGCAGCAGCCGGGCGATCTCCTGGTCGTTAAATTCTCCGGAATTTTGGCCGCCGTCGGAATCGGCCGGCTTTTCTTTTTGCTGTTGCTGTTTTGGATCCTTTTCCTGGGCTTGCGGTTCCTGTCCTTGCTGCTGGCACTGGCAGGACTGCTGCTGCCCGCTTTGCTTCTGCTCGTCGGGCTGCTGTCCGTCTTCCTGTTTTTTATCCGCAGAACACGGATCTTCTTTGCCGGTCACGAGGCCCCCTCCTTTCCGTTCTTAATGAATTCCAGCAGGTCCGACATCTGCTGCAGGTGATCGGACCGCATTGATTCGATCGTCTTTTTCAGGTCAGGCAGTTTGACGGTTGAAATGCCCGCAGAACATAATTTCGAGAGGAGCAGATGATGCGCCATGATCTTTTCCAAGTCGTTCAGGTTGGCGCTGGTGATCGTGTCCGCGGAAAAAAGTTCCGGAGTCGTGTCCTGCTCGTTCCCTTTTTCAATCGCACCTTTTGAAAAGATGCCCATCCTCGTCACTCCTTGCGTCATATATTCCTAATAGCATGCGCAAATTTCCGTGCACTATGAAAGCCGGTCCAATTTTTTGATAAGCCCACTTGCAGAAACGACTGAAATATTCTAAACTATGAAGCAAGGCAGTTGTTTATTTTTTTGGCTGTAAAATGAATGAGCATTCATTCAAAACTGAAGGAGGCAATGCATCGTGGCTCACCAAATCAAAAACGCGGCGGTCATCGGTTCCGGTGTCATGGGATCGGGCATCGCGGCTCATCTCGCAAATATCGGGATTCCGGTGTTGCTGCTCGACATCGTGCCGGAACTGTCGGCTGAAGAGAAAGCAAAGGGGATGGATGCATCAGACCGGAAAGTCCGCAATCGTCTTGCGGAAGGGGCGCTCAAAGGCCTGCTGAAACAGAAACCCGCGCCGCTTGCGTCGAAAGACAACCTGGCGCTCATCACACCGGGAAACCTTGAGGACGATCTTGAAAAACTGAAGGATGTCGACTGGATCATCGAGGTGATCGTCGAAAACCTGGACATCAAGAAAGCGCTTTACGAGAAAATCGACGGTGTCCGCGGCGAGCATGCGATCGTGTCTTCGAACACATCCGGCATCAGCATCGAAGCGATGGCGGAAGGACGTTCGGAAGGCTTCCGGAAGCATTTCCTCGGCACGCATTTCTTCAACCCGCCGCGCTATCTGAAGCTGCTTGAAGTGATCCCGACGGAAGACACGTCGGAAGAGGTTCTGGATTTCATGGTGAAGTTCGGCGAGGACCGGCTCGGCAAAGGCGTCGTCGTGGCAAAGGACACGCCGAACTTCATCGGCAACCGGATCGGCACGTACGGCCTGCTCGTCACGCTGAAAGAGATGATGGAGCGCGGCTATTCGGTCGGCGAAGTGGACTCCGTGACCGGCACGCTCATCGGCCGTCCGAAATCCGCAACATTCCGCACGCTTGATGTGGTCGGCCTGGACACGTTCGTCCACGTTGCCCGGAACGTCTTCGACAAGACGGAAGGCGATGAGAAGGATATGTTCCGTACGCCGGATTTCCTTCTGAAGATGGTGGAGAACGGATGGCTCGGCGCGAAAGCGAAGCAGGGCTTTTATCTGAAGGAAGGCAAGGAAATCAGCGAGATCGATCCGGAGACGCTCGAGTACTCGCCGCAGAAGAAGCTGAAGGCCCCTTCCATTGAGATGGCGAAACAGCAAAAGGGAGCGGCGGCGAAGCTGAAGACGCTCGTTTACGCGGACGACCGCGCCGGAGAACTGCTCTGGAACATCCTTGCGCCGACGCTCATTTACTCCGCAGGAAAAGTCGGAGAAATCGCGGACGACATCGTGTCGCTCGACAACGGGATGAAATGGGGCTTCGGCTGGCAGCAGGGTCCGTTTGAAGTGTGGGATGCGATCGGCGTCAAGAAATCGGTTGAGCGCATGAAGGAGGAAGGCCGAGACATTCCGGCGTTCGTAAAAGATCTGTTGGATGCGGGCGGCGAGTCGTTCTACAAGGAAGAGAACGGGGAGCAGCTTTTCTTCGACGGGAAAGGCTACAAGCCCGTTCCGGTCAATGAAAAAGAGTTCGACCTGAAAAAGTGGAAAGAACGCCGCGGCGTCATCATGAAGAACTCCGGCGCCAGTCTGCTCGACATCGGCGACGGCATCGCACTTCTTGAATTCCACTCTAAAGGAAACTCGCTCGGGCCGGACGTCATCCAGATGCTCGACAAGTCGCTTGCCGAAGTCGAAAAGAACTATAAAGGCCTGGTCATCGCGAACCAAGGGAAAAACTTCTCGGTTGGCGCGAACCTCGGCATGATTCTCATGGAAGCGCAGGATGACAATATCTTCGAGCTGGAATACATGATCCGCATGTTCCAGGATACGATGATGAAAATCCGCTATTCCAGAAAGCCGGTCGTCGTGGCGCCGCACGGCATGACCGTCGGCGGGGGAGCGGAAATGACGCTTCCTGCCGCCCACATCCAGGCTTCGATGGAAACGTACATGGGGCTCGTCGAAACGGGCGTCGGCCTCATCCCGGGAGGCGGCGGGAACGTCAGCCTGTACCGCAAGCACCTCGAGGGCATGCCAAACGGCGTCAAGCCGGATTATGTGGACGTGGCGGCGAAAGTGTTCGAGACGATTGCGATGGCGAAGGTGTCGATGTCCGGTGAAGAGGCACGCGAAAACAATTTCCTGGGACAGTGTGACTCGATCAGCGTCAACCCGGATCACCAGATCCATGATGCCAAGCAGGCGGCGCTCGCACTTCATGAAGCCGGATATGTCCCGCCGAAAAAGCGCACGGTGCCGGTGAGCGGCGAGCCGGGCTATGCGGCCATGCTGCTTGGAGCGGAAGGACTGCATCTGTCGGGCTACATCAGTGACCACGACTTGAAGATTGCCAAGAAACTCGCTTACGTGCTGTCCGGCGGAAAAGTGCCGTACGGAACGGAAGTCGACGAACAATACATGCTCAATCTTGAACGCGAGGCATTCCTGTCTCTCGTCGCGGAACCGAAATCCCAGCAGCGGATGCAGCACATGCTCATAAAAGGAAAACCGCTCCGCAACTGATCGCAGCAGCACAGACTGAGGAGGATGAAACATGCGTGAAGCAGTGATTGTGGCCGGTGCCCGAACACCGGTCGGCAAAGCAAAAAAAGGATCTCTCGCAACCGTCCGCCCGGATGACTTCGCGGCACTGACGGTCAAGGAAACATTAAAGCGTGCAGGCGGCTATGACGGGCCGATCGATGACTTCATCGTCGGCTGCGCCATGCCGGAGGCGGAACAGGGCATGAACTTCGCCCGCCTGATCGGCGGCCTTGCCGGACTGCCGGACACCGTGCCGGCCGTGACGGTGAACCGGTTCTGCTCATCGGGACTGCAGTCGATCGCCTATGGTGCCCAGCAGATCATGATCGGCCAGGCGGAAACGATTCTCGCCGGAGGCGCCGAATCTATGAGCATGGTGCCGATGACCGGCAATACGTTGCGCCCGAACCCGGCACTTGCAGAGGAAATGCCGGAGTATTACATGGGCATGGGCCATACGGCGGAGCAGGTCGCGACAAAATACGGCGTGAGCCGGGAAGACCAGGACGCGTTCGCGGTCCGTTCCCATGAACTGGCCGAAGCGGCGATCCGCGAGGGGAAATTCAAGGAAGAGATCGTCCCCGTTGAAGTGACGCGGCGGACGGTCGGCGCGGACAACAAGCTGAAAGAAGAAACGTTTATATTCGATACGGACGAAGGCGTGCGCCCGGGAACGACCGTGGAGACGCTTGCCAAGCTGCGTCCTGCGTTCAACATCAAAGGCTCCGTCACGGCGGGCAACGCTTCGCAGACGTCCGACGGCGCCGGGACGGTCCTGATCATGGACCGCGAAAAAGCCGAAGCCGAAGGGCTCAAGCCGATCGCCAAGTTCCGCTCGTTCGCAGTCGGCGGCGTGCCGCCCGAGGTGATGGGAATCGGACCGATCGCGGCCGTGCCGAAAGCGCTCAAGCTCGCCGGCCTTTCAATCGATGACATCAACCTGTGGGAGCTCAATGAGGCATTCGCCTCCCAGTCTCTCCAGGTTGTCCGCCACCTCGGCCTCGACATCGACAAAGTGAACGTCAACGGCGGCGCCATCGCGCTCGGCCACCCGCTCGGCGCAACGGGCACGATCCTGACGCTGAAGCTCATGAACGAGCTCAAACGGCGCAATGAGCAGTTCGGCGTCGTCACGATGTGCATCGGCGGCGGAATGGGCGCGGCCGGCGTCTTTGAAATGCTTTGACTCTCAAAACTTTACCCGGCCTGCCCCGGCCGGCCACATTAAGGAGGAAAACCCAATGACTCAGACGAACACACAAGATCTCGTGAAAGGCGGCGCCTTCCTGATCGAAGACCTCGATCCGCAGTCCGTCTTCACTCCGGAAGACTTCACCGACGAGCACAAGATGATCGCGAAGACGACGGAAGACTACGTGAAAAACGAAGTTGTCCCGGTGATTGAGAACCTGGAAAACCATGAGTTCGATCATTCGGTCCGACTGCTCAAAAAAGCGGGGGAACTCGGCCTTCTCGGTGCGGATATCCCTGAAGCATACGATGGATTCGCACTCGACAAAATCTCTTCCGCGCTCATTACGGAAAAGATGGCGGTCGCCGGCGGCTTCTCGATCACGCACGGTGCGCATGTCGGCATCGGCACGCTGCCGATCGTCCTGTTCGGCAATGAAAACCAAAAGAAACAGTACCTTCCGTCTTCCGTCACGGCGGAGAAAATCTTCGCGTACGCCCTGACCGAGCCGGGTTCCGGATCCGATGCACTCGGCGCAAAGACGACCGCCAAGCTGAACGAAGCGGGCACCCACTACATCCTCAACGGCGAAAAGCAGTGGATCACCAACGCGGGCTTCGCGGATGTGTTTGTCGTCTATGCGAAGATTGACGGGGAACAGTTCTCTGCATTCATCGTGGAAAAGGCATTCCCGGGCGTATCGGTTGGGGCAGAAGAAAAAAAGATGGGCATCAAGTCCTCCTCGACGCGCACACTCATCCTGGAAGATGCGGAAGTGCCGGTTGAGAACCTGCTCGGCGAAGCGGGCCGCGGCCATGTCATCGCCTTCAATATCCTGAACATCGGCCGATACAAGCTCGGCGTCGGCGGCGTCGGCGGCGGCAAGCGCGCACTTGAGCTTGCGATCAAATACACGAACGAGCGCCAGCAGTTCAAGCGCACGATCGCTTCGTTCAATCTGACGAAGGAAAAGATCGCCACGCTCGCGGCGAAGCTGTACGCAACCGAGTCGCTCATCTACCGCACGGTCGGCTACTTCGATGACCGCATGGGCCGGCTGAGCGAGGAAGAGCAGAACGACGGCCGCAAAATCGCCCAGGCCATCGCGGAGTATGCGATCGAATGCTCGATCAACAAAGTCGTCGGCTCCGAGACGCTCGACAACATCGTCGACGAAGCGGTCCAGCTCCACGGCGGCTACGGCTACATGCAGGAATACGAAGTGGAACGCGCTTACCGGGATTCCCGCATCAACCGGATCTTTGAAGGCACGAATGAGATCAACCGCCTGCTCGTGCCGGGCACATTCATGAAAAAAGCGCTTAAAGGTGAACTGCCGCTTCTCCAGAAGGCGCAGAGCCTCCAGGAAGAGCTGCTCATGATGATGCCGGAAGAGCCCGGCGACGAAGCGCTCGCACAGGAGAAGATGCTCGTCAAAAATGCGAAAAAGATCGGCCTCCTCGCTGCCGGAATGGCCGCACAGCGTTTCGGCACGAAGCTGGAAGAAGAGCAGGAAGTGCTCGTCAACATCGCCAACATCGCGAACGACGTATTTGCCATGGAATCCTCCCTCCTCCGATCCGAGAAGGCGGTCGCACGCGACGGCGAAGAAAAGGCTCAGCAGAAGATCCTGTACACGGAAATCTTCTGCCAGGAGGCGATGGAGCGCATCGAGAAGGAAGCGAAAGAAATTCTTGTGGCTTCCGTCGGCGGCGACGACCAGCGCATGATGCTGTCCGCCCTCCGCAAGCTCACCCGTTACACGCCGAAGAACCTCATTCCGAAAAAACGGGAAGCGGCAGGCAAGCTGAACGAAGCCAAGAAATACACAGTCTGACAAACTGCCCGGATGCTGTGCGCATTCCGGGCTTTTCGTTTGGTATACTGGCGATAAAAGGAGGCGTGGTCAGATGGGGATTGTGTATTACGGCTACCCGAAGTGCACAACGTGCCGGAAAGCGAAAAAGTGGCTGGATGAGCACGGGGTCGATTATGAAGAGCGGAATATCAAGGAAGCGCCGCCCGCAGAAGAAGAGCTCCGCGAAATCATTTCCGCGAGCGGGCTGGAGATGAAGAAGTTTTTCAATACGAGCGGCATGAGCTACCGTGAGCTCGGGCTCAAGGACAAGCTTTCGGACATGACGGATTCAGAGAAAATCCGGCTGCTGTCATCGGATGGCATGCTGCTCAAGCGGCCGATCGTCACGGACGGCCGGAGGGTGACGGTCGGCTTCAGGGAACCTGAATTCGAGGACGCCTGGAGCGGGTGAAAGCCTGTTGAGTTTCGGGCCGGTCTGTGGCACACTTAATGAGAATGTATACTTTGAGCTGGAGGGGTCAGAATGAGCACACCAAAAGATCTGCGGTATTCCGAAGAACACGAATGGGTAAAAACAGAAGACGGGAAAGCCCGCATCGGGATCACACATTTCGCACAATCCGAACTTGGCGACATCGTGTTCGTTGAGCTTCCTGAAGTCGGCGACGAGATCCAATCCGACGAGCCGTTCGGCAGCGTTGAATCCGTCAAGACGGTTTCCGAACTGTATGCGCCGATCTCCGGCAAAGTCGTTGAAGTGAACGGGGAACTGGAAGATAACCCTGAGTTCGTCAACGAGTCCCCGTATGAAAAAGCATGGATGATCGTTGTGGAGCCGTCCGATGCATCGCAAGTGGACTCGCTCATGACCGCCGAGCAATATGATGAAATGACGCAGGGCTGATCCTGCAGGAAGGGGACGCCGACATTTTTCGGCGTTCCTTTTCATCTTATAGAGATAAAACACGACAAGCCAGTCGCCTGGAGGGATCGGCATGGTCGAAAAAGTCATTGTGGTGGAAGGCAGCTCGGACAGGAACCGGCTCGCCCCGCTTCTCGACGAACCGGTGGCCATCATCTGCACAAACGGAACGGCAAGCCCGACAAGAATCGAGGAATTGCTGGAGCCGTATGAAGGAGCGGACATCTTTGCGTTTTTTGACGCGGACCGGTCGGGGGAACATTTGAGATCTGTGCTCAGAAGGGAATACCCGGAAGCGCGTCATTTGTATACAGACCGGGTATACAGGGAAGTGGCGACAACGCCGCTGCGTGTGCTCGCGGAACAGCTGCTCTCGGCCAATATCGAAGTGAAGACGGAATTTCTGCTATAAGGGATGAATGGAATGGAAACTTGGACTCTGGAAGATTTTGAACAGGCGGCCGGCCGTTCCGCAAAAGCGGCCTACTATTTGTACACGCCTCTTTGCGGGACTTGCCAGGTCGCTTCGAAAATGATCGACGTCATGGCGGAACTGCTGCCCGGACTGCCGATCGGCAAGGCCGACCTGAACTACCATGAAGAAGTGGCGGCGAAGTACGGCGTCGAAAGCGTGCCGTGCCTGCTGATCTCACGGCAAGGCGAGCCGGTGGAGAAGATCTATGCCTTCCAATCGGTCCCTTACCTGTATGAAAAACTCGGTTGACCGGCTCCATCGCGTGTGGTATAGTTTCAAGCATCGAACCATCCGGCAAGACGGGTGAAAAAAGATGAATACGGAATACTCTTATTGAGAGCGGCGGAGGGACGTGCCCGATGAAGCCCGGCAACCGTCACGGAAACGTGAAATGGTGCCAAATCACTCAAAGCGGATGCTTTGGCAGATGAGAGGAATGGCCGTTGCGCGCGATGCGCTCCGGTCCGGCCTTTCTGCGTGTCTGCGGAAAGGTTTTTTATTTGGAATGGACGGCGATCCGCTCGTCCGTCCCCATGAGTTTAGGAGTGACCATCATGATTAATCTGCAGCAGCTGACCAAACGGTTCTCCCGTTCCGGCATCGACGTCAAGGCCGTGGACGGAGTGGATCTTGAAATCAAAGAAGGCGAAATCTACGGCATCATCGGATACAGCGGTGCCGGAAAAAGCACGCTCATCCGCATGCTCAACGGACTTGAACAGCCGACTTCCGGCACGGTGACCGTCAATGGGCTCGAGATGTCGTCCATCTCGGGGGCGGAGCTGAGGAAAGCCCGCCAGAAAGTGAGCATGATCTTCCAGCACTTCAATCTGCTTTGGTCGAGGACGGTGGAAGAGAATATAGCTCTTCCGCTCGAAATTGCCGGTGCTGATAAAGCCCGCCGCAGGGAACGGGTCGGCGAGCTGGTCCGGCTCGTCGGCCTGGAAGGCAGGGAAAAGGCGTATCCATCGGAATTGTCGGGCGGCCAGAAACAGCGGGTCGGCATCGCCCGCGCGCTTGCCAACGAGCCCCGCGTCCTGCTGTGCGACGAAGCGACGTCCGCGCTGGACCCGGAGACGACCGATTCGATCCTGGACCTCCTGACGGACATCAACCGACGGCTCGGATTGACGATCGTCCTCATCACGCATGAAATGCACGTGATCCGCAAAATCTGCCACCGGGTGGCCGTCATGGAAGCGGGCCGCGTCGTCGAGCAGGGGGACGTGCTCCAGGTGTTCAAGTCGCCGGAGCAGCCGATCACAAAGCGGTTCGTCTCCCAGGTGACGGAACCGGGAGACGCCAAGCAGGCTATCGGCCAGCTTGCCGAGTCCTATCCGGACGGAACACTCATCCGCCTCGGCTTCGTCGGGGACCGTGCCGAACAGCCGGTGCTCGCCGAGCTGATCCGCTCGTTTGACATCAGCGTGAACATCCTTCAGGGCAACATCGCCCAGACGCATGGCGGTGCGTTCGGATCGCTCGTTCTCCAGCTTTCGGGCGATGAACCGGCCGTTCGGGAGGCGATTGCCTATCTCCATGCGGAAGGCATCGAGACGGAGGTGATCACGCATGATTGATCAATGGTTCCCGAATGTCGACTGGGAGAAGATGTGGGGGGCGACGGTCGAGACGCTGTACATGACGGCCGTTTCCACTTTCTTCACTTTCCTGATCGGCCTGGCGCTCGGCATCCTGCTGTTCCTGACGGGGCCGAGGGGTGTCTGGCGCAGCCGGGCCGTCAATCTGCTGACTGGCGCATTCGTCAACATCTTCCGGTCGATCCCGTTCATCATTTTGATCATCCTGCTCATCCCGTTCACGAAATTCCTGCTCGGATCGATCCGGGGACCGAACGCTGCGCTTCCGGCACTCATCATCGGAGCGGCGCCGTTCTACGGCCGGATGGTCCAGATTGCACTGGCAGAAATCGACAAAGGGGTGATCGAAGCCGCCCGCTCGATGGGCGCGACCACTTGGACGATCATCCGCAAGGTGCTCCTGCCGGAATCGATGCCGGCACTCGTCTCCGGCATCACCGTCACTTCGATCGCGCTTGTCGGCTACACGGCGATGGCGGGCATCATCGGTGCCGGGGGTCTCGGTAATCTGGCCTATCTCGACGGGTTCCAGCGCAGCCGGAGTGACGTGACGCTTGTCGCGACGATCCTCATCCTGCTGATTGTTTTCATCATCCAGTGGGCCGGCGACCTGATCGTCAAACGGCTGGACAAGCGGTGAGGACTTTAGGTGCAGGGGCGGCTGCGGTCTTTGATGGAACCGGGGTTCTGCCTTATTGTTTCAGATAGTGATTTCAGATAAACCGACAGGGGGAAATGTAAATGAAAAAATTCACGGCAGGTCTTATTTTGGCTGCGGGCACACTGGCCCTGTCTGCGTGCGGCACCGGGGGCGGCGACAACGCTGCCGGCAAGGACACGAAAAACCATGAGCTGGTCGTCGGCGCGTCCAACACGCCTCATGCGATCATCCTCGAGAAGGCGGAGCCGCTTCTGAAAGAAAAGGGCATCGACCTGAAAATCGAGACATACCAGGACTACGTGTTGCCGAACGAGGATCTCGACTCTGAGGAACTCGATGCAAACTACTTCCAGCACATCCCGTACCTTGAGACGCAGATGAAAGACCACGGCTACGACTTTGAAATTGCCGGCGAGATCCATATCGAGCCGATTGGCGTTTACTCGAAAAAATACAAGTCACTCGATGAACTGCCGGACGGGGCGACGATCCTGATCTCGAACTCCGTCGCCGATCACGGCCGCGTGCTGGCGATGCTTGAGAAGGAGGGCCTGATCAAACTCGACGAAAAAGTCGACAAGACGAAGGCTGAAGTGAAGGACATCACGGACAACCCGAAAAACCTGAAATTCGACGCGAACTACGAAGCTTCGTTCCTGCCGACCCTGTACAACCAGGACGAGGGAGACGCACTCCTCATCAACTCCAACTACGCGATCGACAACGGACTCAATCCGCTTGAAGACGCCATCGCGCTCGAAGAAACCGATTCCCCGTACGTGAATGTCGTTGCGGTCCGCAAAGGCGACAAAGACAACGAAGACATCAAAAAACTCGTCGAAGTGCTGCATTCCGATGAGATCAAAGAATTCATGCTTGAAGAGTGGGGCGGCTCCGTCGTTCCTGCAGAATAAGAATGCAAGACTGTCCTTTCCGTGAGGACAGTCTTTTTTCGTTGTGGGGGGGAATCCTGAAATTGTTATTGTACACGCTTACAAAATGCTGTATTCTGACAGTTGGAGAAGGGCTTCAATGCAGTGTTGTTCTTGTGTTATAGTGTTTCTATTACAAATACAAATGTCCTTTCAGGGGGTACATGACTATGAAGAAAATCGGTCTTCTCGGCCGGATTGTGATTGCCATTGCGCTGGCCGTTGCCATCGGCTCGCTGTTCCGGCAGGTTCCCGAGAAATTCGTCCACTGGTTCGTGGAAACCGCTGCCACGTTCAATATGCTGTTCGGCGGATTCCTCAACTTCGTCGTTCCGCTCATCATCATCGCGTTCATCGCGCCGGGCATCGCCAAGCTTGGAAAAGGTTCCGGAAAAACATTGGGCCTGGCAACGGGGATCGCTTATCTGTCCACGATCGTTGCCGGCATCCTCGCGTTTTTCACCGCTTCCAATCTGTTGCCGAACCTGATCCATACCACATCGGGAGACAGCATACAGGACCCGACCGAAGCGCTGACGGGCCCGTTCTTCGAGCTTGAAATGACACCGCTCATGGGCGTTATGACGGCGCTCATCCTCGCATTCCTGTTCGGGATCGGCATGGCGGCGATCGGCAGCAAGTCGCTCCTTTCCGTGTTCGATGAGCTGAATGTCCTGATCGAGAAGACGATCAGCGCGGTCATCATCCCGCTCCTGCCTTTCCACATCTTCGGGATTTTCCTGAACATGACGTATGCAGGACAGGTGGCGAAGGTGCTGTCGGTGTTCGCTGTCGTCTTCGTGCTCATCATCGTGCTGCATCTGGTCATGCTCATGCTGCAGTACACGGCGGCCGGCGCGCTCACGCACCGCAATCCGTTCAAGCTCATGAAAACGATGGCGCCGGCTTACTTCACGGCGCTCGGCACGCAGTCGTCTGCGGCGACGATTCCGGTCACCTTGCGGCAAGCTCGAAAAACAGGCGCTTCCGAAAAGATCGTCGACTTCACCGTTCCGCTTTTTGCAACGATCCATCTTTCGGGAAGTACGATCACGCTCACTTCCTGCGCGATCGGCGTCATGCTCATGAACGGAATGCCGGTCACATTCGGCAGCATGATCGGCTTCATCCTGATGCTCGGCGTGACGATGATCGCCGCGCCGGGCGTACCGGGCGGTGCAGTCATGGCGGCAATCGGGCTTCTTTCGTCGATGCTCGGATTCACAGAGCCGATGCTCGCCCTCATGATTGCACTCTACATGGCGCAGGACAGCTTCGGCACCGCCACGAATGTCACCGGCGACGGGGCACTGGCCATCATCACCGACCGTTTTGCAACAGGCAAGACTGCAGTGGCTGCTTCAAAGACGAAAACGGCGTGATTTTCCTTCACTTATGTTTTGATTTCTTTTCAGCGGGTAAACAGAATACCGTAAATAACGTCGGCACAAGCCGGCCAACATTGAAAGGACTGGTTCATTATCGACCCCATGAGGCTTGATTACACAGACAGGATGGCGCAGGGTTTCCGGAGCGCTCACGGTTTCGGATACGAGGATTACCGGATGAATCCGGCGCTGAGGCTGAAAGTGGAGAAGCGGCGGGAGCGGGAATACGCCCGCAGCCTGGAATTCGGCAAACGGCCGGAGCTCAGGGGCCGTCGCTGAGCAGAACAAAGGGACAGATGAATCAGTCACGGACGGAAGGCCTGTCCGGGATGCCAGCGAGGCATTCCCGGGCGGGCTTTTTTTCTCTTTTGCCCCGGAAAAGTCTATTTCGTTCTCCGGAAAAAATGGTGTTTCATTCTCATTAAATGGAGCATAATTGAAAACAGCGATGAATCGGCGGAACAGAAAGCGGAACAGCGCATGGTTGACGATTTCATGAGATGGGAGGACAAAGAAAAACACATTGTCTAAATGATTTGCAAGCCCCTCTCGTTTCGGTTAAGATTAGAATGATGATAAATAAGAACGGTATCCGCCGTTCACCAATACTGGAGGTATTCGGATGTCTACTCTAGAAATCAAAGATCTTCACGTTTCGATCGAAGACAAGGAAATCCTGAAAGGCGTCAATCTGACGATCAATACAAATGAAATCCATGCGGTCATGGGACCGAACGGGACGGGTAAATCCACACTCGCTTCGGCCATCATGGGGCATCCAAAATATGAAGTGACATCCGGCACGATCACTCTTGACGGAGAAGACGTCCTCGCGATGGAAGTGGACGAGCGCGCACAGGCGGGCCTGTTCCTCGGCATGCAGTACCCGAGCGAAATCGCCGGTGTCACGAATGCCGATTTCCTTCGCTCCGCGATCAACGCAAAGCGGGAAGAAGGCCAGGAAATCTCCCTCATGAAGTTCATCCGTGAACTCGACAGCAAGATGGAGGTCCTCGAGATGGATCAGGACATGGCCCAGCGCTACCTGAACGAAGGATTTTCCGGCGGTGAGAAAAAACGCAATGAAATCCTCCAGCTCATGATGCTGAAGCCGAAGTTCGCCATCCTCGACGAAATCGACTCCGGCCTCGACATCGATGCGCTGAAAGTCGTTTCCAAGGGCGTCAACGAAATGCGCGGCGAAGGGTTCGGCTGCCTGATCATCACCCACTATCAGCGTCTCCTCAATTACATCACGCCTGACAAGGTCCACGTCATGATGCAGGGCCGCGTCGTCAAATCCGGCGGTCCGGAGCTTGCGCAGAAGCTGGAAGCACAGGGCTATGACTGGATCAAAGAAGAGCTCGGCATCGAAGACGAAACTGTCGGACAAGAAGCTTAACGGAAGGGGACGAACGAAATGACGGTTGAAACGAAATTGGCATTGACCGGCGAGGATGTGCGTTCCTACTCGGAAGCGAACAGGGAACCCGGCTGGTTTGCGGACAAGCGTCAAAACGCCCTCGCATTGGCCGAAACGCTCCAATTGCCAAAGCCGGACAAAACGAAAATCCAGAACTGGAACTTCACCGAGTTTCCGGTTCATGCCGTACAAGACGAGCCGCTCACGGGCCTTGCGGATCTGCCGCAGGAAGCCCGTGCGCTCGTGGATATTGAAAACCAGCAGACGATCTACGTCCAGCGCAACAACACGCCGGCGTACGTCAACGTTTCGGATGAACTGAAGGAGCAGGGCGTCATCCTCACCGACATCTTTACGGCGGCCCGCGAATATCCGGAACTCGTCGAGAAGTACTATATGACGGAAGCGGTCAAGGCGGACGAGCACAAGCTGACTGCACTCCATGCGGCACTCGTGAACGGCGGCGTCTTCGTGTACGTGCCAAAAGCCGTCGAAGTGAAAGAGCCGGTGCAGGTGCTGTTCCTCCACGACTCGGAGGAAGCATCCCTGTTCAACCACGTGCTCGTCGTGGCTGAGGACAACAGCTCCCTGACCTATGTGGAGAACTACCTGTCGCTCACGCCGAATGCCAAGGGCCTGGCGAACATCATTTCCGAAGTGATCGCGAAAGACGGCGCCAAGGTGGACTACGGTGCTGTGGACGTGCTCGCCGAAGGCTTCACCGCCTACATCAACCGCCGCGGGATCGCCGGCCACAACACAACGATCGAGTGGTCGCTCGGCATGATGAACGACTCCGACTCGATCTATGAAAACGTGACCCACCTTGTCGGCAACGGCTCGCGTTCCGAAGCGAAATCGGTGCTCGTCGGACGAGGCAAACAAAAACAGAACATCACGACGAAGACCGTCCACTGGGGCCAGGATTCCGAAGGGCATATCCTCCAGCACGGGGTGATGAAAGACGAAGCATCGACGATCTTCAACGCCATCGGCAAGATCGAGCACGGCGCGACGCGCGCAAACGCCGAACAGAAATCCCGCGTTCTCATGCTGAGCGAAAAGGCGCGCGGCGACGCGAACCCGATCCTTCTCATCGATGAAGACGACGTCACCGCAGGCCATGCGGCTTCCGTCGGCCGTGTCGACGAGCTGCAGCTCTACTACCTCATGAGCCGCGGCATTCCGAAGACAGAGGCGGAACGGCTCATCGTCCGCGGATTCCTCGCACCGGTTGTGAATCTGCTTCCAATCGAAGGCGTCAAGAAACAGCTGTCGGAGGTCATTGAAAGGAAAGTGCGCTAATGCTCACATTTGACATCAAATCCCGTTTTCCGATTTTGAACCAGGAAGTGAACGGACATCCGCTCGTCTATCTCGACAGCGCCGCCACTTCACAGAAACCGGATACGGTCATCGAAACGATCAGCCGCTATTATGAACGGGACAACTCGAACGTCCACCGGGGCGTGCATACGCTCGGCAACCGGGCGACCGATGAATATGAAGGCGCCCGCCAGAAAGTCGCGGACTTCATCAATGCCGCTTCCGTGCAGGAAGTGATCTTCACGCGCGGCACGACGACGTCGATCAATATGATTGCGCAGAGCTACGGCCGGGCGAACGTTTCGGAAGGCGACGAGATTGTCATCACTTATATGGAACACCACTCGAACATCATCCCGTGGCAGCAGCTTGCCAAGGAAACCGGCGCAGTCCTGAAGTACATCGATCTCGAGGAAGACGGGACCCTGTCGATGGACAAGGTGCGGGAAACCATCACGGGCCGGACGAAGATCGTCTCGGTCATGTACGTTTCAAACGTGCTCGGCACGATGAATCCGGTGAAGGAAATTGCGGCCGTCGCCCATGAAAACGGCGCCGTTATGGTCGTGGACGCTGCACAGGCGGCTCCGCACATGAAAGTCGACGTCCGGGACATCGACTGCGACTTCCTTGCCTTTTCCGGGCACAAGATGTGCGGCCCGACCGGCATCGGTGTCTTGTACGGCAAGAAGGAACTGCTCGAGAAGATGGAGCCGGTCGAATTCGGCGGTGAAATGATCGATTTCGTCAATCTGTACGAGTCGACTTGGAAAGAGCTCCCCTGGAAGTTCGAAGGCGGAACGCCGATCATCGCCGGGGCCATCGGACTCGGTGCAGCGATCGACTTCCTCCAGGAAATCGGCCTTGATGAAATCGAGCGCCATGAACACCAACTCGCCGCATACGCAATGGAGCGCATGAGCAAGATCGAGGGCCTGACGATCTACGGGCCGGCCGACGCACAGAAGCGGGCGGGTCTTGTAACGTTCAACCTTGACGAGGTGCATCCGCACGACGTCGCGACCGTTCTCGACATGAACGGGGTCGCCGTCCGTGCCGGACACCACTGCGCACAGCCGCTCATGAAGTGGCTCGGCGCCACCGCCACGGCGCGGGCAAGCTTCTATCTGTACAACACGGAAGAAGACATTGACCGCCTCGTGGACGGACTCCGCACTGCAAAGGAGTATTTCAGCGATGTCTTTTAATAATCTCGACCAGCTCTACCGGCGGGTCATCATGGATCACTATAAGAACCCCCGCAACAAAGGGGAAATCGAAGACGGGAGCCTGAAAGTCGACATGAACAACCCGACTTGCGGCGACCGGATCCACCTCACACTGAAAGTCGAGGACGGCATGGTCACCGACGCGAAATTCGACGGCGAAGGCTGCTCGATCTCGATGGCGTCCGCTTCGATGATGACACAGGCAGTGAAGGGCAAGAAGGTCGAAGAAGCGCTCAAGCTTTCCGAAACCTTCTCAGACATGATGCTCGGCAAAGAACATGACGACAGCATCGACATGGGGGACATCGAGGCGCTTTCCGGTGTTTCCCAGTTCCCTGCCCGGATCAAATGTGCAACGCTTGCCTGGAAGGCAATGGAGAAAGGCGTCGGCAACGACGCCAATCCAAACTAAGAACGGAGGAAGAAGCATGGTAAACAATGTGCCGGATATCGGCGATTATAAATACGGCTTCCACGACAAAGATGTCTCGGTTTTCCGTTCGAAACGCGGACTGACACGCGAAATCGTCGAAGAGATCTCCCGCATGAAGGAAGAGCCGCAATGGATGCTCGACTTCCGGCTTAAAGCGCTCGAGATCTTCTACAAGAAACCGATGCCTCTCTGGGGCGGAGACCTGAGCGAACTCAACTTTGACGAAATCACTTATTACGTCAAGCCGTCCGAAGCGACGGAACGTTCGTGGGACGAAGTGCCGGAAGAGATCAAGCGCACGTTTGACAAGCTCGGCATTCCGGAAGCGGAACAGAAATACCTGGCGGGCGTTTCGGCTCAGTATGAATCCGAAGTCGTCTACCACAACATGAAGGAAGACCTGGAGAAAATGGGCATCGTCTTCAAGGACACCGACTCGGCGCTCCGCGAAAACGAGGAACTGTTCAAGAAGTACTGGGCAACGGTCATCCCTGCGGCAGACAATAAGTTCTCTGCACTGAACTCCGCAGTCTGGTCGGGCGGTTCGTTCATCTATGTGCCGCCGGGCGTCAAGGTCGATACGCCGCTCCAAGCCTATTTCCGGATCAACTCGGAAAACATGGGGCAGTTCGAGCGTACGCTCATCATCGTCGATGAGGGCGCAAGCGTCCACTACGTCGAAGGCTGCACGGCACCTGTCTACACCACGAACTCGCTGCACTCCGCAGTCGTTGAGATCATCATCAAAAAAGACGCCTACTGCCGCTATACGACGATCCAGAACTGGGCGAACAACGTCTACAACCTCGTCACGAAGCGCGCGGTTGCAGAGGAAAATGCCACGATGGAATGGATCGACGGCAACATCGGCTCCAAGCTGACGATGAAATATCCTGCCGTCCTCCTCAAGGGCGAAGGCGCACGCGGCATGACGCTGTCGATTGCGCTTGCCGGCAAGGGCCAGCACCAGGATGCAGGCGCGAAGATGATGCACCTTGCGCCGAACACGTCGTCCTCGATCGTGTCCAAGTCGATCTCGAAGCACGGCGGGAAAGTCTCCTACCGTGGGATCGTCCACTTCGGACGCAAGGCATCGGGCGCACGCTCGAACATCGAGTGCGACACGCTCATCATGGACAACCAGTCCACGTCCGACACGATTCCGTACAACGAAATCCTCAACGACAACATTTCCCTCGAACACGAGGCGAAAGTGTCGAAGGTTTCCGAAGAACAGCTCTTCTATCTGATGAGCCGCGGAATCTCCGAACAGGAAGCGACCGAAATGATCGTCATGGGCTTCATCGAGCCGTTCACGAAAGAACTGCCGATGGAATACGCCGTCGAAATGAACCGTCTCATCAAGTTCGAGATGGAAGGATCGATCGGCTAATACAGCGCTAAAGTTTGTATGGCAAGGGGTTCGAGGTGTACCGTCACCTCGAACCCCTTTTTGTCTTTCGAAGAAAGTGTGTAAACGCCATCAGTCGAAGAAATCTGCTCGCTTACCGCGGGCGTTGCTTCAGCCTCCTCGAGCTGCGCTCTGCGGGGTCTTCAGCTAACGCTCGTCCCGCCCGTCTCACAGATTTCTTCTCCTTCTGAATGAAAAGACCAGAGAACTGGACAGTATCGCACAATGAACCCACTCACCCCGGCGACGCGCTCACTCACGGGGCCTATGATTCCACTCGCCACACCAACGCGCTCACTCACGGCCCATATGATTCCACTCGTCCCGTAATCACCACAAATCCGCTCCCTCTTTTCATCACTGCTTCCAGCGTGAACCGAGGTTAATAAGGGAATAGAATAGGAATATGATAAGATTGTGATAACTGGTGCGGAAGGAGCGGATTTGGCGATGATCAAAGTGGGATTGACCGGGTGGGGCGACCATCCGGACGTGTACAGCCCGACTTCGAAGAAAACCGAGAAGCTGCAGGACTACAGCGGGCATTTTCCGGTCGTGGAGCTGGATTCCACGTTCTATGCGATCCAGCCTGAGCGGAACATCCGCAAATGGATCGGTGAGACGCCGGACGGCTTTGGTTTCATCACGAAGGCCTATCAGGGCATGACCGGACATCATCGCGGCCGGCTCCCGTATGAATCGGAAGAGGAAATGTTCGATCTTTTTCGCTTGTCGATCGGTCCGATGATCGAGGCGGGCAAGCTGCCGATGGTGCTGGCGCAGTATCCGCCGTGGTTCGACTGCACGAAGGAAAACGTCGGCACCCTGCGCCGGTTGCGTGCCTTGCTTGAAGGCATCGACGTGGCGGTTGAGTTCCGGCACCAGTCGTGGTATTCGGAAAAATACCGTGAAGGAACGCTCCAATTTCTGAGGGAACAGAACTTCATCCATTCGGTCTGTGATGAGCCGCAGGCGGGGGAAGGCAGTATTCCGTTCATCCCGGTCGCCACTCGCAAGGACAAGACCCTCGTCCGGCTGCACGGTCGGAACACCGCAGGATGGAAGGCAGACGGCCGCGATGACAAGAAGTGGCGGGAAGTCCGCTATCTGTACGACTACAACGATGATGAGCTGGCGGGAATCCTTGACGGCGTCCGGAAAATCGAAGAACAGTCAGATCAGGTCTATGTCATCTTCAACAACAACTCCGGCGGCCATGCGGCTGAGAACGCCAAGCGGTTCATGAAGCTTGCCGGCATCGATCCGCAAGGGCCCGGCGGACGGCAGCTGGATCTGTTCGGCAAGGAGGAGTGGTGATGGAGTTTGCCATCCTGGCTGCTGCTGCGCTGCTTGCCGGCATCATCGGGGCGCTCGTCGGCCTCGGAGGCGGCATCATCCTCGTCCCGGCTGCGCTTTACTTCGGCATCACACTTGGCCTCGTGCCGGGCTTGACGCCGCAGAAAATCGTCGGATTGTCCGTTGTCATGATGATTTTCACCGGTCTTTCCTCGACGCTTTCCTACATGAAGACGAAAACTGTCGACTACCGGAGCGGGCTGATCTTTTTCGCAGGAAGCGTTCCCGGAACCATCCTCGGAGCCTATGTGAACAAAGGCCTCGACCTGCCGTCGTTCAACCTGTATTTCGGCATTCTGATGATCATCCTGTCCACGCTGCTGCTCGTCCGGAATTATCTGAAGCCGGTCAGATGGTTCGTTGACAGGGGACTGAAACGGGAATACATAGACAAACTGGGAAATACGCATCAATATGGGTATCCGGTTTTGTTCGCGCTGCTTTTGACGTTCGGTGTAGGGTTCGCCTCGGGTCTGTTCGGAATCGGGGGCGGATCGATCATCGTGCCGGCGATGATCCTGCTGTTCTTGTTCCCGCCGCACGTCGCGGTCGGCACGTCGATGTTCATGGTATTTTTGTCTGCGCTCGTCAATTCGGTGAGCCATATCGCGCTCGGCAATGTGCCCTGGCTTTACACGATCCCGGTCATCCCGGCCGCGTTCATCGGTGCGAAGGCAGGGGCGGCGCTGAACAAGCGGCTCAATTCGGAGCGTCTCGTCACGGCGCTCCGGTTTATTCTGCTCCTCATGGGGATCCGCTCAATCTATGAGGGGTTATGGGGTTGAATGGCTTGACGATAGAAAAAATCCATATTTACCATACGAACGATCTTCACAGCCATTTTGAAAAGTGGCCAAGAATCCGGAGTTTCCTGCAACGGCGAAAAGCGGAGCATGCAGCGGCGGGCGAGCCATGCTTCCTGTTCGACATCGGCGACCACATGGACCGCTCGCATCCTTACACCGAAGCGACGCTTGGCCGGGGCAACACAGCGATGCTCGACGATCTCGGCTATGACGCCGTCACGATCGGGAACAATGAAGGCATCACACTGGCACCGGACAATCTGGATGCCCTTTACCGGGACGCCTCGTTTCCCGTCGTGCTCGGCAATCTGTTCCGCGCGGACGGCATACGTCCCGGCTGGGCAGTGCCCGAAGCGTTCCTGACGACGCCTTCCGGGCTCCGGATCGGCCTGCTCGGGGCGACGGCTGACTTCACTTCCTCCTATGAACAGCTCGGCTGGCGCATCGGGGGGCCGGGGGCATGGCTGGCTGCCGCAGCCCCGCAGGTGAAGGAGCACTGCGATCTGGTCGTCTGTCTCTCGCACATGGGATCGACCGCCGATGACCGGCTTGCGGAAGAAGCGGCCGGTTCGGTGGATATCATCCTCGGTGCCCATACCCACCACGTGTATCCGGATGGCCGGATGGTCGGGGATACGCTGATCGGGGCGGCAGGCAAGTGGGGCCATTATGTCGGGGAGATTGAGCTGGACGTGGACCGTGCGTCCGGCCGCATCGTCCGATCCCGGGCAGCTGTCCATGACACGGACGCACTGCCGGCGCCGGAGGACGACTTATCGTTTGATGCGGAGCTCCGGAAAGAGGCGGGCGTCCTCATGGGCACCCCCGTTTTTAATAATCCGTCCGATCTGCCCGGAAGCTGGACGCATCCGTCGCCGCTCTCGAAATTCTTCTCGCAGGCGCTGCGCATCCATACAGGCGGGGACTGTGCCATGTACAATGCGGGGATTTTTCTCGGCGGCCTCAAAAAGGGCGGTGTGTCCCGGATGGATCTTCATTCGCTCATGCCCCATCCGATCAATCCGTGCATCGTCAGATTAAGCGGAGCGGAGCTCGAAGAGGCCTATGAACTCAGCCTGGATCCCGGGTGGCCGGAAATCCGGCTCCGCGGGCTCGGCTTCAGGGGGGAAGTGATGGGGAAGATGATCCATCACCGACTGAAGCGGTCGGAAGACGGCCGGCTGATGGTCGGCGGCCGGCCTGTCCGGCGGGATCACACCTACCGGCTTGCCACACTGGACTTGTTTACGTACGGATTTTTCTTTCCGGAGTTCAAGCAGGTCCCGAAGGAATATTTCATGCCCGAGTTCATCCGTGACGTGCTTGCGGAGCATGCGGTCCGGACGTTCGGGCATGCAGGGTCATAACCAGCACCCCCCGCCCATAGGATGGGGCAGGGGGATTTTTATTGAGATTTCCGTATGCCCGAAAAAGAAAGTTCCGCGGCCGTCCGGGACGCGGGAAGAGGCGATACCTGCCGCTCCTCCTCCCGGCCGGCCTTGTGCTGATCTTCCTGATTTTTATTTATTTCAATGAACGGCTGACGCCCGCGCTCACCGAGTATGCGGAGGTCCAGACGACCAAGATCGCCTCTGAAGTGATTGCAAAGGCGCTGGACACGAAAGCGACGATCGACATCAATGAAATCATCGAATACGTTCCCTCCACCCAGTCGGAAGTCGTCACGGCGAAGCTGAACACGGAAATCATCAACCGCTTCATCGCGGAGACCCATGGGCTCGTCTCGGATTATCTCGAGAAAGCGGAAGCGGGGGAACTGAACGCGCTTCCGAAGCTCGAGAATATCGAGTATGACGTGGAAACGATGAAGGACCGGGACGGCATCGTCTTTTTCGTGCCCCTCGCCCAGGCGATCGGCATGCCGATGCTCGGGAACCTCGGGCCGAAAGTGCCGGTCCGCTTCCATATGATCGGCGATGTCCACGCCAACCCGAAAACCGAAATCCGCGAGTTCGGCATCAACAATGCGCTCGTGGAAGTGACCGCCATCATCCAGGTGAACGTCCAGATCATCGTGCCGTTCGCCTCCAAGAAGTCGACGATCGAACAGCGGATTCCGATCGCCATTGGACTCGTACAGGGACAGGTGCCGCACATCTTCAACAAGGGGGACGTCGCGCCGCCGTCCATCGAGGTTCCGATCCCGCTCCCGGAAGACTGAAAAAGGCCTTGCAATCTGTTTCCATTCCTGCTATTCTATAAGTCATTAATAAGAATATCGATTGGGTAGAGGCCGCAATTGCTTATGAGTCACACACGCGAGTTTGACAGCTATGACCGTGCGTAAAAGGAAGCATTGCCGAAGTGGACCGGAAAGTCAGAGAAGGTCTGCTGGGGCCATTCCGAACAGGGATGGCACTGTCATACGGAACGGGAAATCCGTCTGTATGGAGAGCTACAGATCGTACGTTGTAATGATTTATATTCCAACAGACGAACAGTAGTCGGCCGGCTTCCTTTTGCGCACTCGCGCGGGATGCCGGCCGTTTTTGCTTGAATGAAGCCTCTCCCCCTCGGAATGGAGGAATGGAACATGTCAGGT
The DNA here is from genome assembly GCF_042432615.1 of Bhargavaea ullalensis. Classification (NCBI taxonomy): domain Bacteria; kingdom Bacillati; phylum Bacillota; class Bacilli; order Caryophanales; family Caryophanaceae; genus Bhargavaea; species Bhargavaea ullalensis. Next base: position 6,183 of record NZ_JBHLWY010000015.1, on the reverse strand, counting down.
ACCATCTTTTCGATTTTGCCGCCGCTGATTGCCATCGTGATGGTGCTCATCACGAAACGTGTGCTCGTTTCTCTCGGAACGGGGATCCTTGCCGGTGCCGTCATTGCGGCTTCCTTTAAACCGGGGGATTCCGCCGTGACGCTCTGGAAAGCCTTTACGGTCAGTTTCTGGGACGGAGGGCTGAACACATACAACATCTTCATCATGTTGTTTGTCCTGCTGCTCGGCGTGCTGACCGCGTTCGTGAGCCTGTCGGGCGGCAGCCGGGCATTTGCGGACTGGGCGACGAAGCGGATCCGCACCCGGCGCGGCGCAAAGCTGCTAGCAGCGCTCCTTGGCATCCTGATTTTCGTTGACGACTACTTCAATGCGCTGGCCGTGGGGCAGATTGCACGTCCGATCACCGACACTCACAAGGTGTCCCGGGCAAAGCTGGCTTATTTCATCGATTCCACTTCCGCACCGGTCTGTGCCATCGCGCCTGTGTCCAGCTGGGGCGCCTATCTTATCGGCGTCATTGGCACCATACTGGCCGGCGCATCGGTCGTCAGCTACACGCCGCTGGAAGCATTCCTGCTCATGATCCCGATGAACTTCTACGTTTTCGCAACGCTTGTGTTCGTCTTTTTCGCCGCCATCAGCAACTTCGACTTCGGGGAGATGCGCAAGCATGAGATCCGGGCGGTGGAAACCGGCGAGCTGTACGATCCGTCAAAGGCGATTCCGGGGGAACTGAAGGAAGAATTTCCGGTGCACAACCACGGCCGGGTCATCGATCTTGTTCTGCCGATTGTTACGCTTGTCGCCGTCACGGTCGGCGGAATGCTGTTCACCGGCTACCGCGGAAGCATGGCGGAGTTCGGCCGTGCGGACATCTGGACCATCTTTGAAATGACTGACGTGCCGGTTGCGCTGCTTTCGGGCGGTCTCGCCGGCGTCCTTGTCGCGGCACTGCTGTACATCACGCAGATGAAGAAAAATGAAACGGCACGCATGTCATACGTCGGAACGGCATTCATCAGCGGCATCAAAGCGATGATGCCGGCCGTCTCGATCCTCATTTTCGCTTGGGCGCTCACTTACCTGATCGGGGAACTGGAGACGGGCGCATTCCTCTCCGGCGTGGTCCAGCAGGCGAACGTTCCGATCGTTCTCCTGCCGGCCATCATGTTTGTGCTGGCCGGTGTGATGTCGTTTGCAACCGGTACTTCTTGGGGCTCATTCGGAATCCTGCTCCCGATTGCCGGACAGGTCATGCTGGATGCGGCACCGGAAATGCTGCTTGCTTCGCTGGCGGCCGTGCTCGGCGGTTCGGTGTTCGGTGACCACTGCTCGCCGATTTCCGACTCGACGATCATGTCTTCGACAGGTGCCGGCTCCAACCACATCGACCACGTGGCGACCCAGCTGCCGTACGCACTGGCGAGCGCAGCCATCTCTGCCGTCGGCTACGTGGTGCTGGGCGTAACCGATTCGGTCTGGGCGGGCATCCTGACCGTTGCCTTGCTGCTTGTCGCAGTCATCGTCTTCTGGACGCTGAAAGGCCGTGCCGTCTCACCGTCGGCACTCGGCCAGCATACCGGAAATTGATCCAAAAGGCAGGGGGTTCCCCCCTGCCTTTTGTCATGCCTGCGAAAGATGTCGGAAATTAAAAAATGCTTTGACTTCATATTTGAAGGAAGTTATACTTACAATAAGATAGAGTTATCTGAAAAGATAAAATTCCTGCTCTTTCCAGAGGCAGGAGAAAAGGGGGAACATCATGGAACAGCGTTCGCAGTGGGGGACAAGGGCGGGATTCATCATGGCCGCCGTCGGTTCTGCGGTCGGACTCGGAAACATCTGGCGGTTTCCGTACGTTGCCTATGAAAATGGCGGCGGGGCATTTTTCATTCCATATTTATTCGCTTTGCTGACCGCCGGAATTCCGATTCTTGTCATGGAGTTCACGATCGGCCAGAAATACCGCGGCTCGGCTCCGCTGTCATTCTTCCGCATGGAGGGCAAAAAGGCGGAGTGGCTCGGATGGTGGGGGATCTTCGTTTCATTTGCTATTTCAACATACTACGCAGTCATCATTGCCTGGGCAATGAAATACACGATTTACTCGTTTGACCTGAAGTGGGGCAGCGACACGGAAGGGTTCTTGTTCGGCACCGTCCTGAATCTTGCTGATACGCCGGGACAGACGGCCGGCTTCGTGCCGGGTGTCCTGATTCCGCTCATTCTTGTCTGGGTCATCGTGTTCGGCATTCTTTTCGCGGGTGTCAAAAAAGGGATCGAGATGGCCAACCGCATCTTCATCCCGACACTTGTGGTCGTCTTCCTGCTCGTCGTGCTCCGCGCTGTGACGCTGCCGGGTGCGCTCACCGGCCTGGAAGCGTTCTTCAAGCCGGATCTGAGCCAATTGGCAAACGGCACCGTCTGGGTCGCCGCATACGGGCACATCTTCTTCAGCCTGTCGATCGCCTTTGCGATCATGATTACGTACTCAAGTTATCTCCCGCGGAAGTCGGACATCACGAACAACGCGTTCATCACCGGCTTCGCCAACTCCGGCTTTGAGCTGCTTGCCGGGATCGGAATCTTTGCAGCGCTCGGATTCATGGCCGTCCAAAATGATGTGGCGGTTTCGGAAGTGGCCACGGCGGGGGTCGGCCTGGCATTTGCGGTGTTCCCGCAGATCATCAACGAGTTCCCGGGGCTGAACGGCCTGTTCGGGGTCCTGTTCTTCCTGTCGCTGGTGTTGGCGGGGCTGACCTCGCTCATCTCGATCTGTGAGACCTATGTCGCCGGGCTGTCCGAAAAGTTCGGGATCTCCCGCAACAAAGCCGTCATCTTCGGTGCTGGCCTGGCGTCGATCGTCTCGCTGCTGTTCGCCACACGCGGCGGACTGTACTTCCTCGACACGGTCGACTATTTCATCAACCAGTTCGGTGTAGCGGCAATCGGACTCGTGGAAGTCATCGCGGTGGCTTGGGTGTTCCGCAAGCTCGACCTGTTCAAGACGCACGCGGATTCCATGTCCGACATCCGGCTCGGCTGGTGGTGGAAGTTCTCTCTTATGATCATTACGCCGCTTGTCCTCGGCTACATGATGTTCGACCTGCTCCGGCAAAACCTCGGCAAGAAGTTCGATAATCCCACAGGGAACTACGAAGGTTACTCGGATGCATTTATCATGGGGGCCGGGTGGTCGGTGGCGATCGGCGCCCTCGTGCTTGGAATCCTGTTCACATTCTTTAAATGGAACGGCCGGGCACTCCAGCCGTATGACAAAGACTGATAGAAGGGGGAACGGTCATGAGCGGATCAGCCATATTCATGATGATCGTCGGCATCCTGATCATTTGGGGAGGCCTTGCGGCAAGCATCGCCAATGCCGTCGCCAAATCACGAAACCGATGAACAATGAAGCGTCCCGTCCGCGGGGCGCTTTTCCAATGGCCTCCTGTCCGCGCTTCTTGTCGGCACTGCCGCCTTGTGGTACATTGGCAAGAGAGAGCATCAATACTACAGAGAGAAATGGGGCCGATGGGGATGACAGCATGCAAGCCGGGGAATGACTATATCCGCAAGCCGGACTGGTTGAAGATCAAGTTGAACACGAACGAAAACTATATGGATTTGAAGAAGATGATGCGTGAAAAGGGACTCCACACCGTCTGCGAGGAAGCGCGCTGCCCGAATATCCATGAATGCTGGGGAGAGCGGCGGACCGCAACGTTCATGATCCTCGGTGCCGTCTGCACGCGTGCATGCCGGTTCTGCGCGGTCAAGACGGGTCTTCCGAACGAGTTGGATCTGGCCGAGCCGGAGCGGGTGGCAGATTCGGTCGCGCTGATGAATCTGAAGCATGCCGTCATCACCATGGTCGCACGCGACGATCAGCGCGACGGGGGTGCGGGCGTGATGGCCGAAACCATCCGGGCCATCCGCCGCAAAAATCCATTCACGACGGTAGAAGTCCTCCCATCGGATCTGGCGGGCGACTTTGACAGCCTGAAGACGCTCATGGATGCCAAGCCGGATATCCTGAACCATAACATCGAAACCGTCCGGAGCCTCACGAAACGGGTGCGGGCGCGGGCGACATACGACCGTTCGCTTGAGTTCCTGCGCCGTGCAAAAGAGATGCAGCCGGACATTCCGACCAAGTCCTCGCTTATGCTCGGGCTGGGCGAAACGTGGGAAGAAATCATCGAGACGATGGATGATCTCCGTGCCAATGATGTCGACATCATGACGATCGGCCAATACTTGCAGCCGACGAAAAAGCACCTGAAAGTCCAGAAGTACTACACGCCGCAGGAATTCGGGGAACTCCGCAAAATCGCCATGACGAAAGGCTTCTCGCACTGCGAGGCGGGTCCGCTCGTCCGGAGCAGCTATCATGCCGATGAGCAGGTGAATTCGGCTGCCCGGGAGCGTCAGAAGCGCGGAGAGGGGCTCGTCCCGGCTCCGCAGGCATGAGGAAGGTGGCCGGATATGATCCGCCTGGAGCAAAATGAATACGAAGTATTGGAAGAGTACCGGGACGGCTTCCAGGAAGAAGCCCTGAAATCACGGTACAGCGATATTCTGTCGAAGTATGACTACATCGTCGGAGACTGGGGATACGGCCAGCTCCGGCTGCGCGGTTTTTTTGACGACCGGAATCCGAAGGCGACGGTCGGCACAAAGATCAGCACCCTGCAGGATTACTTGTATGAGTACTGCAATTTTGGATGCGCCTATTTCGTCCTGAAGAAGACAGGGCGCCAGAAAGGCAGGATTCCCGGACCTGACAGTGGTCCGGAAGATCCGGCCGGAGACGACCCGCAGCACGGCAACTGAGCCGTTGCGGGTTTTCGTCTTGAAACAGAACAGGAGGAAACAGCATGTATTTCATCGATCGAAACAAAGTGGAAGAAACCGCGTCACATATGGAGCATCTGCTGGATGTCTTTGAGGGACGGGATGTGTGGAGTGCGGATCCGGTCACGGAGCTGGCGCTTGAACGGATCGGCCACAATCTGATTGAGTCGGTGATCGACGTCGGCAATACGATGATCGACGGATTCATCATGAGGGACCCCGGGAGCTATGAAGATATCCTCGATATTTTGCTTGATGAGAAAGTGATCGGCCCGGAAATGGAATCTCCGCTCAAGAAGCTGATCGGCCTTCGAAAGATGATCGTCCGTGAATTCATGGACGTGGACGGCAAGAAGACCGAAGAAGTGATCAGGGAGGCCATTCCGGCACTGAAGGCATTTCCCGGCTGCGTCCGGAAATACCTGACCGAAGAACTTGGCCCGGTCTCCGCATTCCTGCCGGAGAACCGGGATTGAAGGACTACAAGGCCTGGTGCTTTGATCTGGACGGGACCGTCTACCGGGGCGAATCGCCGATAGCCGAGGCAGTCGAGCTGATCGGATGGCTGCGTAAAGAGGGAAATCGGGTTTTCTTCGTTACGAACAACTCGGCACTGACGCCTTCACGGCAGGCAGATAAACTGGAGCGGATGGGGATTGTGGCTTCGCCGGAGGAAATTATGACGTCTTCACTGGCGACGGCCGGCTTTCTGCTTGAACAGCATGGCCGGATGGACGTGGAGATGATCGGGGAAGAAGGACTCCGCGAAGCTCTTGAGGGAGCGGGCCACCGGATTGTGACCGAGGGGGGCGAGGCGGTGGTGGTCGGGATTGACCGGCAGATCGGCTATGAAAGGCTTGCCTCCGCCTGCCTGTCAGTGTCTGCCGGCGCCCGTTTCATCGCGACAAACGGAGACCGCGCGTTCCCGACCGAGCGCGGTTTTGTGCCCGGAAACGGCGCATTTGCGGGACTGATCGAATCGACAACAGGCGTCCGGCCCACGGTCATCGGCAAGCCGGAAGTGCATATGCTTGCAGAGATTTCAAGTAGGCACGATCTACGAAAAGAAGAGATGATCCTCGTCGGCGACAACTACGAGACGGACATACGGGCCGGTCTCCGCTTCGGGATCGATACACTTCATGTGGATACCGGCGTCACCCGGACCGCAGATTTGGCCGGCTTCAATGAACAGCCAACGTATCAGCTGAGCACACTTGCCGACTGGCCGTTCTGATTTCAAATAAAGTGATGAAAGGGGGCTGTCCAGAAAGTCGATAAAAACGACTTTCTGTGACTGAACCGAACCCTATAAAACGGACAATT
>NZ_JBHLWY010000014.1:30800-75561 GCF_042432615.1 Bhargavaea ullalensis | reverse complement strand
TTACGAAACTTTGCGTTATTCATCTTGATTGAACCGCCGTATACCGAACGGTACGTACGGTGGTGTGAGAGGTCGGGGGTTAGTCACCCCCTCCTACTCGATTGGTTTGAATCCGGCGGGTTGTTTTCCGTGTTCGCATAAAGATAACGCTTCGGGCGAAAAAGATAACGCTTTGCCGGATAAAGATAACGTTTCGGGCGATAAAGATAACGCTTCGACGGATAAAGATAACGCTCCCCGGAAATCCGTTTTCCGGGACACATTTAGCGCATCAATCAGCCGATGATCTGAAGGTCTTTCGGGAACTTCGTCAGCACTTCGACGCCGTCCGCCGTGACCGCGACATCATCCTCGATCCGGACACCGGTCACTTCCGGATGGTAGATGCCCGGCTCGATGGTGAAGACCATGCCTTCCCGGAGTTCAATCTCGTTGGCCCCGTGGATCGACGGGAATTCATGCACCGAGATGCCGAGTCCGTGGCCGAGACGGTGGGTGAAGTACTCACCGTAGCCTGCATCGGTGATGACGTCGCGGGCGATTTTGTCGAGGTCCATCGCCCGTACGCCCGGTTTCACTGCGTCGACGGCAGCCTGCTCGGCACGGCGCACGGTCTCATAAATTTCCCGCTGCTCATCCGACGGCTCTCCAAAAGAAACGGTCCGGGTGATGTCCGAGCAGTAGCCTTCCCAGACAACGCCAAGGTCGAACAGGATGAAGTCCCCTTTTTGGATTTTTCTCGTGCCCGGTTTGCCGTGCGGGGAGGCCGTCTTTTTCCCGCTCAACACCATCGTGTCGAACGACATGTGGGAGACCCCTTTTTTCTTCATTTCGAATTCGATGGCCATCAGGATTTCCAGTTCGGTTTTCCCTTCGGCAATCTCCCGGCATCCGACTTCGACTGCATAGTCGGCAAGTTCCGCGGCTTTCCGCAGCTTTTCGAGCTCTTCTTCGCCTTTGATGTTGCGCATGGCGTTCAGCTTGTCGTCAAGCCCGGTGAAGGCAGCTTCCGGATACATGGACGAAAGGCGTTCGAAACGCTCGACGTTCATGTGGACTTTTTCCACCGCGATGCTTGCAGGTTTTACATTCCGCCTGGCCACTGCTTCCGCGACGATTTCCCATGCATCGTCGGTGTCTGCGTGGCCGACGACTTCACCTGTCCAGCCGGCAGCTTTGACATCGGGAACTTCCATCTTCGGCGCAATGATGAACGGCTCCGCATCTTTGAACACGGCGACCGCAAGCAGACGCTCATGGGGATCGCTTTTGAAGCCCGACAGATAAAACACGTTGTCCGGTGTCGTGATGAATGCCGCGTCGATTCCGTTTTCTTTCAGGTGATGGGTCACTTCTTTCAGTTTATCCACTTTCAGCACCAGCCTTTCTGATTCCTGTCCATCATAGCAAAAAAAGAGGAATCGGCGCACACTTGTCGAATCAGGGTACCGAGGCAAGAAACACGGAAAGGGGAGTTTTTCATGTACGTATCCTATCACGGACATTCCGTCGTCAAGATCAAGACGGAGAACCATACGATTCTGATCGACCCGTTCATCACGGGCAATGAACTGACGGACCTTAAGGCGGATGAGGAAAACCCGGACGCCATCCTGCTGACGCACGGTCACGGTGACCATGTCGGGGATACGGTGGAACTGGCAAAGCGCACCGGCGCACTCGTCGTTGCCCCGAACGAACTGGCGGTCTGGCTGTCCTGGCAGGGGATCGAGACACATCCGATGCACATCGGCGGCTCCTATGAATTCGAATTTGGCCGGGTGAAGTTCACGCAGGCATTCCACGGCTCCTCGTTCATCAAAGAAGACGAACAGGAAATCATCTACACCGGCATGCCGGCCGGCGTGCTGTTTATGGCGGAGGGCAAAACCATTTACCATCTCGGGGACACGGCCCTGTTTTCGGACATGGAACTGATCGGCAAGCGCCACCCGGCCGACATCGCCTTTGTTCCGATCGGCGACAACTTCACGATGGGCCCGGAAGACGCCGCCTATGCCGTCGGCCTCATCAAGCCGAAGATCGCGGTGCCGGTCCACTACGACACCTTCCCGCCGATCAAGCAAGATCCCGAGCAGTTCAAGAAGATGACAGAAGACACGGACGTCCGGATTCTGAAGGCAGGCGATGGCATCGAATTGTAATCATACCGTCCGCACGACCCGGGAAAGCCGGCAGCATGGCGCTGCCGGCTTTCGTGAACTTTCCGGAGACGGGGAGGCGTCCCGGTGAGGCGCGGGAGGTTCGGGTCATAAGCCATCCGGCTCTGCGAATCAGGATTCGCGCCGCCGGTCGTCTTATGCCTGTTACCTCCTAACAGCCGCCCTCCGCTTTTGTGTCATCCAGCTGCGCGGGCCAGACCTTCGGGTCGTAAGTCGGCCACCTCCGCGAAGCAGGCTTCGCTGCGGCGGCCGTCTTACGCCTGTCAGGTCTGAACAGGCCCGCTCCGCTTTTGTGTGTTAATATAGAGGGAGAATTCGGTTTGGGAAAAAGGTGAAGAAGTGGCGACTAAACATGAGATGATTCTCCGGTTCATCGAGGAACTTCCGGTCGGCGACAAGATTTCCGTCAGGCGGATTGCCAAAGAGATGGAAGTCAGTGAGGGGACGGCGTACCGGGCGATCAAAGAAGCGGAGAATCGGAAGCTCGTCAACACGATTGAGCGGGTCGGCACGATCCGCATCGAGCAGAAGAAAAAAGAGAATATCGAGCGTCTCACGTTCGCAGAAGTCGTCAATATCGTGGACGGCCAGGTTTTGGGTGGGCGCAACGGGCTGCACAAAACGCTGACGAAGTTTGTCATCGGCGCGATGCAGATGGAGGATATGATGCGCTACACCGATCCGGGAAGCCTCCTGATCGTGGGAAACCGGCTGAAGGTTCACGGCAATGCGCTCAAGGCCGGCGCCGCCGTGCTCATCACCGGCGGATTTGACGCCTCAGAGGAAGTGAAGCGGCTTGCGGATGAAGTGGAGCTGCCGGTCATTTCGACAAGCTACGACACGTTCACCGTCGCCACGATGATCAACCGGGCGATCTATGACCAGCTCATCGAAAAAGAGATCCTGCTTGTGGAGGACATCGTGGTTCCGGTTGATATGACGGCGACACTGGATGTGCAGGATCATGTGTCGGATTTTCACGCGAGCAACCGGACCACCTCGCACGGGGCATTTCCGGTCACGACAAAAAACGGCCGGCTTGTCGGGATTGTCACGGCGAAAGACGTTATTGGCACGGACGGCAGCGTGCCGATCGAGCGGGTCATGACGCCGCGGCCGATTTCCGCCAATATGAATATGAGCGTCGCTTCCGCGGCGCACCGGATGATTTGGGAGGGGATCGACCTCATGCCGGTCGTTTCATCCGGCGACATCCTGAGGGGCGTCATCAGCCGTCAGGATGTCCTGAAGGCGCTCCAGGTGGCGCAGCGTCAGCCTCATCAGGGAGAAACGATCGAGGACCTCGTCAGGTCGCAGATGGAAGATGGTCCGGACGGAGAGTCGTCGTTCACGTTCACGGTGACGCCAAGGATGACGAATCCGCTCGGTTCATTGTCCCACGGGGCATTGACGATCATGCTTTCCGAGTCGGCGGACCATTTGCTGAAAAAGAGGAAGCGCGGGGAAAGCGTTGTTGAGAACATGTCGGTCTACTTCATGAAGCATGTGCAGCTCGGCAGTGAAATTCGTGTGGAACCGGAGTTGCTCGACATGAGCCGGCACTTTGTGAAGATGGACTTCACTGTGTTTTCCGGCGAGTCGATCGTCGGCAAGGCGATGATGATGTTCCAGGTGTTTGAACGATAAAAAAAGTGATGCACGCATGGGTGCATCACTTTTCGTTCAATCGGCGCTCTTCTTCAAGGAATCCCGCATAATGGCGGCGCGCCTTTAAGTTGAATACAAGTACATACAGCCCGAACAGGATGAAGATCGCCGAGACTATATAGGTGGCGGTGCCTCTGAACAGGTAGATCTGGTTGATCCCGAATGAGACGAGCAGGGCGCCGAGCGCGATGGACGCGCTGCTTGAGAAGTATTGACGCTCTGCCGTAAGGGTGGTCCTGAACTGCTTCGTCTTGAAATAAAGATAGCCGACCACCGAAAAAACGATCAGTGCGATGAGCACGATATTCAGCATGTAATCCCTCCGCTGCAAGCAAAACTGACTTCATTGTATATCGGATCCGCCCGTAATGCGAATGGAAATCATCGACTCTTGGAGGAAACCCGCATGAAACGACAAATCATCGACATGATTGAACACTATGACACCATCATCATCCACCGGCACGTCCGCCCGGATCCCGATGCTTACGGATCCCAGCTGGGGCTGAAGGAACTCATCCTGGCCAACTACACCGGAAAAGCCGTGTTTGCGGCGGGGACTGCAGATCCTTCTTTGGATTATCTGGGTCGTCCGGATGAACTCCCCGACGATGCGTATGAGGGAGCGCTTGTGATCGTGACGGATACCGCCAACACCGAAAGGATCGACGGCGGCCGGTACGCAGAAGGGGCCGCACTCCTGAAGATCGACCACCATCCTGACGATGACCGGTACGGCGACAGAAGATGGGTCATCCCGGGAATGAGTTCCACAAGTGAAATGATCTACGATTTGTTCAGGGAAGGGGCAGACAGCAGAGGATGGACGATGACCGCAAATGCGGCACGCCTGTTGTTCGCGGGAATCGTCGGTGACACCGGCCGGTTCGTCTATCCGTCCGCTACGCCGCAGACGTTCCGGGCGGCGGCGGATCTCATCACCCGCGACTTTGACCGGACGGCGCTGTATGACGAGATGTTCGAAATGGACGCACCGCTGCTCAAGCTGAACGGGTACATCTATCAGAATCTGGAATTGGACGAGAACGGGGCGGCGGTCATCACGGTGACCAAAGAAATCATGGAAACCTTCGGGCTCACGCCGGAAGATACGGCCAAGCTGGTCGGCGCTCCCGGAATGGTGAAGGGAATCCGGGCGTGGCTGTTCAAAGTGGAGGAGCCCGGCCAGATCCGGCTCCGCTTCCGCTCAAAGGGGCCGGTCGTCAATGAGCTGGCCAAGCAGTTCGGCGGCGGGGGCCATGCCCTTGCGGCAGGAGCGTCGGCGAAAAACTGGACGGAGGCGGAGCGGGCTGCCCGTGCCCTTCGGGAGCTCTGCCGACGATAATGCAGGAGGTGGGGAGATGACTTTCGGATTAGCGCAGATCATGACTTCCGACGATCCGCTCCAGAGTCTGATCCGGACGGAGCGGCTCGGCGCAGAGCTGAAAAAAAGGGGCGTCGCAGCAGCCGGCATCGTCAATACCCGCCTGTACGGCATCCTGCCTTTCTCCAAGGCGATGAAAGCGGCCGGAATCCATCCGGTCATCGGCCTGTCCGCTTTGGTGCTGACGGACGCCGGAGACCTTCCCGTGTTCATCTATGCGAAGGACGATCAGGGGTATCGCAACCTGCTGAAGATTTCGAGCGCCCAGGCGGTAAAGGAAAAGGACGGGCTTCCGCCTGCCTGGCTGAAAGGATACAGAGAGGGCTGCCTGGTCGTGACGGATCCGGCGTCGATGGACGGCGGCACTCCTGTGCGTGCGATGGAGCAGGTGCTGGAAGCTGCGGGGCATGGACGGGTGGTGACGGGCATATCCCGCCGCAAAGGAAAACCGGATCCCGCAGAAGAGGATTTCGTGCGTTTTTCCGATGAAGCCGGACTGACGGTTTGTGCTGTGTCGGTCGCCAGATACACGGAGGCGGATGAAGCCTTTGCATTCCGGGTGGCGCGGCTGATCGCCGAAGGGACCAAACTGTCGGAAGCCGGCGGGGAAGAAGAACCGGATGCCGCCCTTTTGACGATCGAACAGCTTTCGGAGCGGTTCGCGGACAGGCCGGAATGGGTGGAGGCGACCGGGGAGCTTCTGTTTTCCTGTGCGGATACACTTCCGGATTCCGAGCGGCTCATGCCGGCCTTCCCCCTGGACGGAGAGGAAAGTGCGGATGATCGACTTCGTGCGGACTGCCTGGCCGGCCTTCAGAACCGTCTCGGCACTGTGACGGATGCTTATGAAAGCCGGCTCGCCCATGAACTTGAAGTCATCGCCAAGATGGGGTACTCGGATTACTTTCTGATCGTCGCGGATTTCATCGCGTTCGCCAACTCGAAAGGGATTCTGACGGGGCCGGGCCGCGGTTCTTCGGCAGGATCCCTCGTTGCGTTTGCGCTCGCGATCACGGATGTGGACCCGCTGGAATACGGTCTGATCTTTGAACGTTTCCTGAATCCCGAGCGGGTCACGATGCCGGACATCGATGTGGACTTCGCGGATCACCGCAGGCATGAGGTGATCGAATATGTTGCTCAAAAATATGGCCGGGACCATGTGGCGCAGATCATTACGTTCGGGACGCTTTCCGCCAAGGCTGCGGCACGGAGCACCGCCCGCATATTCGGTTTTTCCGAAACCGAACAAAAAGAGATATCCGCCATGATCCCCGGCCGTCCGGGAACGACGCTCCGGTCGGCATCCGCCTCCGGCACACCGCTTGCCGGCTGGGTGAACGGCGACAACATGCGGGAACGGTGGCTCCGGACGGCACTCGCCATCGAAGGAATTCCGCGCAATGTCTCCACCCACGCGGCCGGGGTGGTTCTCTCACCCGTGCCCCTCGTGGAGGCGGTCCCGGTCGAATCCGGTTCGGACGGCGGTGTCTGGCTCACCCAGTGGCCGATGAAGGAAGTCGAAGAACGCGGCTTGCTGAAAATGGACTTCCTCGGCCTCCGGAATCTGACATTGCTCGAGCGCATCCGGGCGATGATCCTGTATGACCGGAACGAATATCTCGACTTCGAACGGATTCCGCTTGACGATCCGGCCGCCATCCGGCTGTTCCAGGACGGAGACATGACGGGGATCTTCCAGTTTGAATCAGACGGGATGCGGGATGCGCTGCGGCGGATCAAACCGGCCGGCTTCCGGGATATTTATGCGATCAACGCACTGTACCGGCCGGGACCGATGGAGAACATCCCGGTCTTTGAACGCCGGATGCACGGCCGCGAACGGGTTCCGTCGATCCATCCGGATATTGACCCCGTGCTCGCCGAAACCTACGGCATCATCGTCTACCAGGAACAGATCATGCAGATCGCCGTCAGAATGGCGGGGTTTTCAATGGGCGAGGCGGACAATCTCCGCCGGGCCGTCAGCAAGAAAAAGAGAGGAATCCTGGAGCAGGAAAGGGCCCGCTTCACCGAAGGGGCTGCAGGACTCGGCCATGACCGGGAAACGGCGCTTCGAATCTATGACTACATCGTCAAGTTTGCGGATTACGGCTTCCCGAAAAGCCATGCGGTGGCCTACTCGCTGATCTCTTTCCGGCTTGCCTGGCTGAAGGCCAATGAACCCGCCTACTTTTACGGCGCCCTGCTTTCCCAGGCCGCCGGCGATCCAGACCGGATGTCGAAAATTGTCATGGAAGCGAGAAGGAAGGGACTGGAGATCCTCCCGCCGTCCGTTTTGAAAAGCGGGTACGCCTGCCGGGTGGAGCAGGGGGCGATCCGGCTGGGGCTCTCCTCCGTGAAGGGAGTGCCCGCCCCCTTCATCCGCAAGCTGCTTGCGGCGAGGAAGAATTCCGGGATATGGAGCGACCTGTTTGAAATGGCGGTCGCCCTTTCGGCAAGGAACTTCACGAGGGCTGCCGTCGAGCCGCTCGTGAAGGCCGGCGCGCTGGACGAGTTCCACCCGGACCGCGCCGTGCTGCTCGCTTCGATCGGCGCCGCCGAAACCTACGCCGAACTGGTCCGTCCCGATGAGGAGGAGGACCTGTTCGGCGGTGACTCGGATACGTTCGGCCGGCAGAAATATTCGGAAGGCGGGGATTTGCCCGAAGCACTCAAGCTCCGGTATGAGCGGGAAGTGCTCGGCTTTTATCTGTCCGAGCATCCGTCTGCGCGCCTCAAGCAGGCGAAGCCCGGCGAATTCGCCGACATCGGGCTGATCGACGGCACAAGCGGCCGGCTTACCGTCGCAGGCATCCTGCTTGAGATCAAGAGAATCAGGACGAAAAAAGGAGAAGCGATGGCCTTCCTGACGCTGCAGGACGATACGGGGGAGCTCTCCTGCACTCTGTTCCCGAAAGAATACACAAAGTTCAACCGGCTCCTTTCAGAAGGCACCGGCCTTGTCGCTTCAGGACAAACCGAGCTTCGGAACGGAAAAATCCAGATGATCGTCAAACACATTGACGGCTGAAACTGTACAGGCTCCCTGTGCAGTTTTTTCTTTACTCATTTTTTTCATTGGGGTATGCTTATTGAATGAGTGGTCAGACCACTTTCAAATTAATGGAATGAAGGAGACCGTCGATGGAGGAAGCAAAACCGTCCCGGAAGATGTTTCTTGAAATTGTGCAGGAATTACGGTCACTCATCCGGAATGAGAATATCCGGACGGGCGAAAAGCTGCCATCGGAACGTGTGCTGGCAGAACGGCTCGGCGCAGGCCGGTCGACCATCCGGGAAGCGCTGAGAAGCCTGGAGCTGCTCGGTCTGATCGAGACGCGGCGGGGCGAGGGGACTTTCCTGTCCGATTACCGCCAGCATCAGCTGGTGGATGTCCTGGCAGCGTTCATCATGCAGGAGCCGAAGTCAATGGAAGACGTCCGGCAGACCATGCAGATCCATGAAAAAGATGCGGTCGCACGGGCGTCTGCAGATTGCGAAGTCCGGCAGCTCCCTCTATGGGACAGCCTGACAGCCGCAGTTTCCTCCGACTTGCCCGTCCGGCGGGAAGATGTCATCCGGGAAATCCTTGTGGCAGCCGGAAACCGCTTGTCTCTGAAAATCTGGTACTTACTGAACGCATATGCGAAAACACCATACGCAGGGAACGCGGACGCAAAAGAGCGGTCCGCCATCCTTGAAATGATCCGGGCCATCCAAAACGGCGACGGCAACGGTGCACGGGAAGCCTATGTGCGCTGGGCCGCGCTTGTCAGTGAACAGAGGGGGAATTGAAATTGGCCATCATCCGAGAGATGTTCAAAAAAAACAAGAAGAAGTATATGACGGTCCCTTCGGAGGCGTCAAAGGACGTTCCCGAAGGAATCATGACGAAATGTCCGGAATGCAAAAAAATCATCCTGACGAAAGACCTGCTGAAAAGCAATAAAGTGTGCCCCCACTGTGATCATCACATGAAAATGACCGCCTGGGAACGGGTCGACGACCTGTTTGACGAGGAGACGTTCATACCGATGGACGAAGAGCTGAAAACGTCCAACCCGCTGAACTTCCCGTCTTATACCGAAAAAGTGAAGGCCGATGCGGAAAAAACAGGATTGAATGAAGCGGTCTTGACCGGAATCGGGGAACTTGAAGGCCGGCGCGTCGCATGCGCCGTCATGGATTCACATTTCCGGATGGGCTCGATGGGGTCCGTGGTCGGCGAGAAAATCACCCGGGCGATCGAAAAGGCGACTGAAGAACGGATTCCATTCATCATCTTCACGGCAAGCGGCGGTGCCCGCATGCAGGAGGGGGTCTTATCCCTCATGCAGATGGCGAAGACGAGTGTCGCGCTTTCGCGGCATTCCGAACAAGGACTGCTTTATATCTCCGTCATGACCCATCCGACAACAGGCGGGGTTTCGGCAAGCTTCGCATCCGTCGGAGATGTCAATCTGGCCGAACCGAAGGCGCTGATCGGCTTTGCCGGCCGCCGGGTCATCGAACAGACGGTACGTGAAAAACTGCCGGACGATTTCCAGACGGCCGAATTTCTGCTGGAACACGGCCAGCTGGATGCGGTCGTCCACCGAAGCGATATGAGGCATGTGCTTTCGACGCTTGTCCGATTCCACGGAAAGGAGGCCCGGTGACATGGTGAAGCCGCTGCCTTTTGAAGAGCCGGTCATCCGGCTGAGAGAGAAGATTGAAGAACTGAAGGGAATTACAGATGACGCGCATGTGGACATGAGCGGGGAGATCGAGCAGCTTGAAGACCGGCTGGCCAGACTGGAGCAGGACGTCTACGGCAACATGGAGCCGTGGGACCGCGTGCAGGTCGCCCGCCATCCGGAACGGCCGACGACGCTCGACTATGTCCAATACTTGTTTGAAGACTTCATTGAACTCCACGGGGATCGCAACTACGGAGATGACGCCGCAATCGTGGGCGGCATTGCCGGATTTGACGGGAAGCCGGTGACCGTGATCGGCCACCAGCGCGGGAAGGATACGAAAGAGAACATCCGCCGCAATTTCGGGATGCCGCATCCGGAAGGCTACCGCAAGGCGCTCAGACTGATGGAACAGGCCGAAAAGTTCGGCCGCCCGATCATCTGCTTCATCGACACAAAAGGGGCATATCCGGGCAAGGCTGCGGAAGAGCGCGGTCAGAGCGAAGCCATCGCCCGCAACCTCGTCGGCATGGCCGGTTTGAAAGTGCCGATCGTCAGCATTGTGATCGGCGAAGGAGGTAGCGGCGGCGCGCTCGGCCTGGGAGTCGCGAACCGCATTTACATGCTTGAGAACTCGACGTACTCCGTCATTTCGCCGGAAGGTGCGGCATCCATCCTCTGGAAAGACGCTGCGCTTGCAAAACAGGCCGCGGAGGCGATGAAGATCACGGCCGGCGACCTGAAAGAAATGGGGATCATCGACGGCGTCATTCCGGAAGTGATGGGCGGCGCGCACCGGCATGCCGAGCAACAGGCCGATGAAATCCGCGAGACCCTGAAAAACGGGCTTGCAGAACTTTCGGCCATGGAGGCCGGCGCGCTCGTCGAGGACCGTTACGGCAAGTTCCGAGGAATCGGCGTCTACAGCGAATAAACGAAAGGGGAGGACCGCCATGAAGAAGATTGCAGTGCTGACAAGCGGCGGCGACGCACCGGGCATGAATGCGGCAATCCGTGCGGTTGTCCGGAAAGGCATTTACGAAGGACTTGAGGTCTTTGGCATCTACAACGGCTACCAGGGGCTCATCGACGGGAAAATCGAGCCGCTCACGGCCGGATCCGTCGGAGACATCATCCAGCGCGGAGGAACCGTGCTGCGATCTTCGAGATGCCCCGAATTCAAGACAGAAGCAGGAAGAAAAAAAGCGGTCGCACAGCTCAGGGAACGCGGAATTGAAGGCCTCGTCGTCATCGGCGGCGACGGATCGTTCAGGGGTGCGCTGGAATTGTCGAAGGCCGGCTTCCCGTGTGTCGGCGTGCCCGCGACGATCGATAATGACATCAACGGAACCGACTATACGCTCGGCTTTGACACGGCGCTCAATACGGTGATCGATGCGATCGACAAGATCCGCGACACCGCCACTTCGCATGAGCGGACGTTCATCGTTGAAGTGATGGGCCGGGACGCAGGGGACCTGGCGCTCTGGGCCGGCGTTGCGGGCGGTGCCGAAACGATTCTGATTCCGGAAAGATCCCATGATCTCGGCGAAATCGTCGGCCGACTGAAACAAGGGAAGGACCGCGGCAAGAAGCACAGCATCCTGATCGTCGCGGAAGGCGTCATGACGGGGCAGGAACTCGCATCCGGCTTGATGGATGAGGCCGGGATCGAGACCCGGGTGTCCGTGCTCGGCCATATCCAGCGCGGAGGCACGCCGTCCGGAAGGGACCGTGTCCTCGCCTCGCGCTTCGGCGCCCGGGCGGTGGAGGCGCTTCTTGCCGGCAGGGCAGGGGTCGCCGTTGGCATGAGGAACCATGCAGTGATAGACTATCCATTAACGGAAGTGTTCGACGGACGGAATGCGAAGGATCTCGGACTGTACGACCTTTCAAAGGAACTATCGATTTAACGGATTGGGGCGAACCTACAGATGAGGAAAACGAAAATCGTATGCACAATCGGGCCGGCGAGCGAGTCACCCGAAACGCTGGAGAAATTGATCGATGCGGGCATGAACGTAGCCCGTCTGAACTTTTCCCACGGCGACCATGAGGAGCATCTGGCGCGCATCCGGAACATCCGGACTGCCGCAGAACGGAAAAACCGGGTGGTCGGCATCCTCCTGGATACGAAAGGACCGGAAATCCGCACCCACAAGATGGAAGGCGGAAGCGTGGAACTGACCAACGGCCAGGAGATCGACATTTCCATGAATGAAGTCCTTGGCAACGAACAGCGTTTTTCGGTCACGTATGACCGGCTCATCGAGGATGTCAGCCCCGGCTCCGTCATTCTTCTTGACGACGGCCTGATCGAGCTGCAAGTGACGGGGACAGACGTTGCCGGCGGCTTGATCCACACCGTCGTCAAAAATGCCGGTACGCTCAAAGATAAAAAAGGAGTCAATGTGCCGGGCGTTTCCGTGCAACTGCCGGGAATCACCGAGAAAGATGCGGATGATATCTTGTTCGGCATCCAAAACGACATTGATTTCGTCGCGGCTTCGTTCGTACGCCGGGCGTCGGATGTCATGGAGATTCGTCATCTGCTTGAAAACAATGACGGCGGGCATATCCAGATCATCCCAAAGATCGAAAACCGGGAAGGCGTCGACAATCTGGACGCCATCATCGCCGTGTCGGACGGCCTGATGGTGGCGCGCGGTGACCTGGGCGTGGAAATTCCGGCTGAAGAAGTGCCGCTCGTCCAGAAACAGATGATCGAGAAGTGCAATCAGGCGGGCAAGCCGGTCATCACCGCCACTCAAATGCTCGACTCGATGCAGCGCAACCCGCGGCCGACGCGGGCCGAGGCGAGTGACGTGGCGAACGCGATCCTTGACGGGTCCGATGCCATCATGCTGTCCGGGGAAACAGCAGCCGGACAGTATCCGATCGAGTCTGTGCTGACGATGGACCGCATTGCGAGAACGGCTGAGTCCGCGGTGGATTACCGGTCGGTCATTTCAACGCGCCGCCGAGAGAAAGAGGGCAACATGACCGAGGCGATCGGACAAGCGGCCGCCTATACGGCGCTCAACTTGAACGTCAAGGCCGTCCTCGCGCCGACGGAAAGCGGACAGACGGCGAAAATGATCGCCAAGTACCGGCCCGGCTGCCCGATCATCGCCGTCACAGCCTCCGATCGCTGTTCCCGCAGGCTGACCCTTGTCTGGGGCGTCTATCCGATCGTCGGGGAACGCGCGGAGTCGATTGACAGCATTCTTGAGATTTCCGTCGAAGAAAGCATCAAGCACCAGTATGTCACACACGGTGATGTCGTCATCATCACGGCGGGCGTGCCGGTCGGCGAAGCGGGAACGACGAATCTCATGAAAATCCATGTGATCGGCGACCTGCTCGCCAAAGGGCAGGGCATCGGCAAGGCGGTCGCCTTCGGCCAGGCGGCAGTCATCCGGAATGCCTCCGACGCGGAAGGCCGCGACATGACGGGGAAAATCCTCGTCACCTACGGAACCGACCGGGACATGATGCCGGCAATTGAGCAGTGTGCGGGCATCATCACCGAAGAAGGCGGCCTGACGAGCCATGCAGCGGTCGTCGGTCTCAATGTCGGCATCCCGGTGATTGTCGGCGTCAAAAATGCCGTCCGTGAAATCCGGGACGGCCAAGACGTGACGATCGATGCGGAAGCGGGCGTCGTCTACAACGGCCACGCCTCCGTGCTTTAACGAAACTGACGCCCTTCCGGAACCGGAAGGGCGTTTTGGAGATGATGCGTAATGAAATGGCTGTTTATCCTGTTTATCGTCGTGCCGACGTCCGAGCTGGCGGTTCTTCTTTATGCGGGAAGCAAAATCGGCGTGCTGCCGACCATCGGCATCATCCTGCTGACGGCCGCGCTCGGTGCCTGGCTTGCGAAAAGCCAGGGCCTGATGGCGTGGAGGGAACTGCAGCGCAGAACGGCCGCCGGTGAACCGCCGGGAGACGCCGTTCTGGACGGCCTGTTCATTTTCCTCGGCGGCATTCTTCTGCTCATCCCCGGCCTGATCACGGATGTTCTCGGCCTGCTGTTTTTGTTGCCGCCGACCCGCCGTGCATTCAAGCCGTTGCTCTACAGGCAGCTACGCAAGCGGATGAGCGGCGGCACGATCATTATCCGCCGCTGAATGCGGGCAGCCGGCGGATCCTTGCTGCGGCGAACAACAGCACCGGACTGAGCAGGATTCCGGGGAGGCCAAAGATGAGAATCGAGGCAGCTGCGATAAAGAAGGCGTGCGCAGGCCTCAGTTGCAGCGTCGACGCCCACAGATGCGTTTCCGCAATCTGGCGTGTCAGCAGGACGAATGCATATAGGATGGTGATGGCCGTGCATAGCAGCATATTGCCGGCCGCCAGCTGATAGGCCGCCATCGGGATCAGGAACACGCCGATTCCAAGGAACGGCAGGCTGTCCGCAAGGGCGATAAGGAAGGCTTTGCCGACGGCTGCGGGGAACCCGAGCACGGTTAGGCCCGCAGCCAGGATCAGGAAAGTGAGAAACGAAAGCCTCAGTTCAACCGACAGGAATGTTCCGAAGAGGGCGCCGCCCTCTTGGAACATTTTTTTTGCCTTCTCCCTCGACCTCTTCGGGAGGAGAGAAGTGAACCAGAGCCGGTCCCTGGATGATTCATAAAGTGCAAAGTAAAAGGCGACAAGGAAAATGAAAAATGAGAACAGCCGGCTGAATATCGTCTGGATGAGGCCTGCGGAAGAAGCGAGGAGCCGCTCTCCGGCTGCGGCGATGGCCGCGTCGGCATACAGGACCAGCTCATCCGCCACCGGGTGGCGGAGGTCCAGTGCGGAGAAGGCGGTGCGGATTTCAGGAATGACGCCGATTGTCTCGCGTACGGCAAACAAGATGACCGAGGCGGCTGCGGCGATGAGAAACAGCTCGGTCAGCAAAGCGCCGGCAAACGGCGGAAGTCCGGCACGTCCGTTCAGCCAGCGGACGGCCGGGGCTGCAAGATAACCCGAAACCACCGCCAGTGACAGGGCGGGGACCAGCAAAGAGAGCACGGCCGCCAGCACGAGCGGCAGCCAGATTTTCAATGATTCCATAAAAGGGCCGGTCGTCCGGTTCATGCGGATTCCTCGCTTTCGGCCGTCTTTTTGAGCCCAAACAGGCCGGCGTTCAACTGTTTGAGCCTGCAAATGAAATAATTCGGGCGTTTTCATTCACAAAAATGTTATAAATGATTATAATGGGCTTGTAAGCGGTTTAAAGATATGTTCATAGACGCAGAATGCCCTTGCTTTGCTTTTAAGAGGCGGGATGGGCAAAACGCACAAGGAAAGGGAGATCGATATGACGTCTACACGTGGACTGGAAGGAATCGTGGCAACACAATCCTCCATCAGCTCGATTATCGACGATACTCTTACATACGTCGGTTACAACATCGATGACCTTGCAGAGAATGCAAGCTTTGAAGAGGTCGTCTACCTGCTCTGGCACCAGCGTCTTCCGAAAGAGGACGAGCTATCCGAGCTGAAACAGCAGCTTGCGACAGCAATGGAAGTGCCTCAGGAGGTGTATGACCACTTCCGGACATACCCGATCAAAGAAGTTCACCCGATGGCCGCACTCCGCACGGCAGTCTCGCTTCTCGGATTGTATGACAAAGAGGCCGAAGACATGTCCGACGAGGCCAACAACCGGAAGGCGATCAACCTTCAGGCGAAAATCGCCACGATCGTGACCGCATTCGCGCGCATCCGCAATGGCCAGGAACCGGTCCGTCCGAAGCAGGGCCTCAGCTACGCGGCGAACTTCCTCTATATGCTCAAAGGCGAAGAGCCGGAAGCGATCGAGGAAGAAGCCTTCAACAAGGCGCTCGTCCTTCACGCCGACCATGAGCTGAATGCATCGACATTCACTGCCCGGGTTTGTGTGGCGACGCTGTCCGACATGTACTCCGGCGTGACGGCTGCAATCGGCGCGCTCAAAGGCCCTCTCCACGGCGGCGCCAACGAGCAGGTCATGAAGATGCTGACTGAAATCGGCACGCCTGACAATGTCGAGCCGTACATCCAGAACAAACTCGACAACAAGGAAAAGATCATGGGCTTCGGCCACCGCGTGTACCGCAAAGGCGACCCGCGTGCCAAGCATCTTCGCGAAATGTCCGAGAAGCTCACGAAGCTGCGCGGCGAGGAAGACCTCTATACGATGTCGACAAAGATCGAAGAACTCGTCACCGGCCAGAAAAATCTGCCGCCGAACGTCGACTTCTACTCGGCATCCGTCTACCACGCACTCGGCATCGAGCATGATCTGTTCACGCCGATCTTCGCGGTATCCCGAATTTCCGGCTGGATCGCCCACATCCTTGAACAGTATGCCAACAACCGTCTGATCCGCCCTCGTGCGGAGTACACGGGCCCGGGCATGCAGACATATGTGCCGATCAGCGAACGCTAATCTGGTATAATCCGAGGGGACGGTCCCGGCCGTCCCCTCATTGTGAGCAGATATCATCTTCAGGAGGAATCGTATACAATGACAAACGGCGAAAAAATTACCGTATCAAACGGCAAACTGAATGTTCCTGATGCACCGGTCATCCCATTCATCATCGGTGACGGCACAGGCCCTGATATTTGGCATGCAGCTTCCCGCGTCCTCGAAGCAGCAGTCGAGAAAGCTTATGACGGCAAGAAGCAGCTCGTCTGGAAAGAAGTGCTTGCAGGCGAAAAGGCCTTCAATGAAACAGGCAACTGGCTTCCCGACGAAACGCTCAAAACGATTGATGAGTACCTGATCGCGATCAAAGGACCGCTCACGACTCCGATCGGCGGCGGCTTCCGCTCCCTGAACGTGGCCCTCCGCCAGGAACTCGATCTGTTCGCATGCGTCCGTCCGGTGCGCTACTTCGATGGGGTTCCTTCCCCTGTGAAACACCCTGAGCATACGAACATGGTCATCTTCCGCGAAAACACGGAAGACATCTACGCGGGCATCGAGTACAAGGAAGGCACGGAAGAAGCGAAGAAAGTCATCTCCTTCCTCCAAAATGAAATGGGCGTCAAAAACATCCGTTTCCCTGAAACGTCCGGCATCGGCATCAAGCCGATCTCCGAAGAAGGCACAAAGCGCCTTGTCCGCTCTGCGATTGAGTATGCAATCGCCGAAGGCCGCAAGTCGGTCACGCTCGTCCATAAAGGCAACATCATGAAGTTCACGGAAGGCGCGTTCAAAAACTGGGGCTATGAAGTGGCCGAGCAGGAATTCGGCGACAAGGTCTTCACATGGAACGAGTACGACCGGATCAAGGATGCGGACGGCATGGACGCAGCCAACAAGGCGCAATCCGATGCAGAAGCTGCCGGCAAGATCATCATCAAAGATGCCATCGCCGACATCTTCCTTCAGCAGATCCTGACGCGTCCGAAAGAATTCGACGTCGTCGCAACGATGAACCTGAACGGTGACTACATCTCCGACGCGCTTGCTGCGCAAGTCGGCGGAATCGGCATTGCACCGGGTGCGAACATCAACTACATCACCGGCCATGCCATCTTCGAGGCGACTCACGGCACGGCACCGAAGTACGCGGGACTTGACAAAGTCAACCCGTCCTCGGTTCTTCTGTCGGGCGTCATGATGCTTGAACACCTCGGATGGAAAGAGGCGGCCGACCGCATCACGGCTTCCCTGGAGAAGACGATTGAATCCAAAGTCGTCACTTACGATTTTGCCCGCCTGATGGACGGCGCAACAGAAGTGAAGACGTCCGAGTTTGCAGACGAGCTCATCAAGAATCTTTAATTGAATTTTGGGTATAGAAAGAAGAGGGGGCCATGCTCCCTCTTGTTTTTGTATGCAGAAAAAAGCAACAGCCGCCGGACGAAAGGCAATCACGGCAATCACAACTGAAGGAGTGTTTTCGATGGCAATGAAACGCAAGAAGATCTCTGTGATCGGATCGGGGTTCACGGGGGCGACGACGGCATTTCTGCTTGCGCAGAAAGAACTGGGCGATGTGGTTCTCGTTGATATTCCGAGCATGGACAACCCGACAAAGGGGAAGGCGCTTGACATGGCGGAAGCCGCGCCCGTGCAAGGATTCGATGCATCCATCACCGGAACTTCCGACTATGCGGAGACGAAGGACTCCGACCTGGTCATCATCACCGCCGGCATGGCCAGAAAACCAGGCATGAGCCGCGACGATCTCGTGCAGACAAACCAGAAGATCATAAAGGCTGTGACCGCCGATATTGTGAAGCACTCGCCAGACACGATTCTTTTGATCCTGACCAATCCGGTCGATGCGATGACTTACACGGCGTTCAAAGAAAGCGGGTTCCCGAAAGAGCGGGTCATCGGACAGTCCGGCGTGCTCGACACCGCCCGGTTCAGGACGTTCGTGGCACAGGAGTTGAATCTGTCGGTGAAGGACGTCACCGGTTTTGTGCTCGGCGGCCATGGGGATGACATGGTGCCGCTCGTCAGGTATTCCTATGCAGGCGGCATTCCGCTTGAAAATCTGATTTCATCCGAGCGGCTGGATCAGATCGTAGAGCGTACGCGCAAAGGCGGTGCCGAAATCGTCAACCTCCTCGGCAGCGGATCGGCTTATTATGCACCGGCCGCTTCGCTCGCCGAAATGGCAGAAGCGATTTTAAAAGACCAGAAGCGGGTACTCCCGTCGATCGCTTTCCTTGAAGGGGAATACGGGATGGACGGCCTCTACCTCGGCGTCCCGACCGTCTTGGGCGCCGGCGGCATCGAAAAGATCATTGAACTGGAACTGACACCAGGTGAAAAGGAGGAACTCGAGAAATCCGCGGATTCCGTCCGGAAAGTGATGGCCGTGCTCAAGTGAAGGGGAGGTCCCCGTTCCGTTTGACGGAGCGGGGGCTTTTTTCATGCCTCTTTCCGTTTCCCGGATATGCCCGTGTTCTTTCCCTGCTTCCTCAAGAAGACGGATTAAAGAGGGAGGCTTTTGGGCGTGCATGATATAATGAGAACATTAAGGGAAAAGGGGAGATCTCAGTGATATTCAACCGACGGCGAGTGAATGTCAGGCCGATCAGTGAGCTTGAAGAAGGCGAGTCGCTTAAAATTGTCGAAAAGATCGAAGACCGGGACCTGCTGCTGTATCTGGGTCTCACCAATGACAGCAATCCGCTTTACATCCAACATGACTTCGCCCGTGCCGCCGGATATGATGAGCCGGTTGTACCGGCGGTCATGTTGACGGGCATCGTCTTTTCCTCCATATCCAAGCATCTGCCCGGCCCGGGGGCTAGGATCACCGAGCAGTCGATCCGGTTTCCGGAAGCTGCCCGCCACGGGTCGACACTGACATTCCGCCTGGAGATCCTGTCGGTCCGGCAGGAAGCCGGCATCCTGCAGATCCGTGTTGAAGGGGAAGATGAAGACGGGCGTTCCGTGATGGCAGGCGAGGTCAAAGTGGCGATTTCGTCCTCGCTCGAGGGAGAGACCGAGATCCCGGCACTGGGGGAGTCCTGAATGACGGCTGCGAAAAAGATTCTGGTCGTCGACGACGAGCAGCCGATCCGGACCCTTCTCGAGTACAATCTGAAACAGGCCGGATTTGAAGTCATCCCCGCGGCGGACGGCCGGGAAGCGCTGGACAAGGCGGTGTCCGGGCAGCCGGATCTGATCATCCTCGACCTCATGCTTCCGAAGATGGACGGCATGGACGTCTGCAGGACGCTGCGGCAGCAACGGGTCGAAACGCCGATCATCATGCTCACCGCCAAATCGGACGAACTCGAAAAAGTGCTGGGACTTGAGCTCGGTGCAGACGACTACATGACCAAGCCGTTCAGCCCGAGGGAAGTGGTGGCGAGGGTCAAAGCGGTTCTCAGGCGGAGCGGCCGTCAGCAGGCACTCCCTGATGCAGAGCAGGAAATCATCCTGACGGCGGGGGGGCTGACTGTTTATCCAGACCGGTTCGAGGCATATAAATCGGGCAGGGAACTTGAATTCACGCCCAAGGAATTCGAACTGCTCGTCCACCTGATCACCAACCGGAACCGTGTGCTGTCACGCGACCAGCTGCTCAGCGCAGTCTGGAACTACGACTTTGCGGGAGACACGCGCATCGTCGACGTACATATCAGCCACCTCCGCGACAAAATCGAGGAAAACACGAAAAAACCCGCCTTCATCAAGACGATCAGGGGAACCGGCTACAAGTTTGAGGGTCCCCCCGACGCATGAAACCGCTCAGAAAAAAGCTGTTTGTCTCTTTCCTGCTCATCATGGGGCTGACGCTAGCCGGCGTGCTGTTCGTCCTGGCCCAGCTCCTGCCGGTTTACCTGGACCATGAGGACGACCGGGCGGCGGAAGATCTGACGGAGCTGCTCGTCGACAAGGGCATCGTCCTGAACAAGGAGGAACAGGCCGAACTGAAAGAGCGGCTCTCCGGTGTTTCTCCCGAAACCGGGAACCGGCAGCCGCCGGTCGGTTTTTTGTCGATGCTGGCGGTGACATTCGCAGCAGCCTTCCTCGTGGCGGCGATGCTTTATTTCCGGATGACCGACCGTTATGTGCATCCCATTGACCTCGTGACCGATACGGCGCTTGAGCTGGCGAAAGGCAATTACCGGGCGCGTGCGGAATGGGGATCACCCGGCATGCAGGTCGGGCTCATTTCCGCCGTCAATGCGCTGGCGAGGAACCTGCAAGACATGGAGTCCATGAGGGAAACAGAATCCGAACGGCTTGAAACACTGATCGGCCACATGGGCAGCGGCCTCATCATGATCGGGCGGAGTTCCGAGATCGCCATGGCCAATTCATTTTTCCTCGACCAATTCGGCCTGAAAGAAGGAGACCTGGTCGGCAGGAGCTATAAAGCGGTACAACTCCCTTCTGCGCTCGTCGGACTCATCGACGCGGTGCAGACCGAAGAAAAACCGAGGACGGAGCAGATGGACGTCGAACAAGGAGGCGGAATCGTCACGATGGCCGTATATGCGGCGCCGGTGATCAGCAGCCATGGCGGCTGGCTCGGCATCGTGGTCGTCATGCATGACATCACTGAGCTCATCCGGTTGGAGCGGGTCAGGAAGGACTTCGTCGCGAATGTGTCGCATGAGCTCAGGACGCCGGTCACATCAATCAAGGGGTTTTCGGAGACGCTGCTGGACGGCGCCGTACACGATCCAAAAACCGCCGTGCAATTCCTCGAGATCATTCACCGGGAAAGCGGCCGGCTTGAAGCGCTGATTGAAGACCTGCTCGATCTGTCGCGGATCGAAAAGGAAGGCTTCAGGCTGGAGCTGACGGATGTGAACGTCCACGGCGTCCTTCAGCAGGCCGTGCGGATCGTCTCCGGCAGGATGAAAGAGCGCGGGATGCAGCTTTTCCTGCATTGCCCGGAGAATCTGGAGGTGAAGGCCGACGAAAACCGGCTCGTCCAGATTTTCGTCAATCTCGTGGTCAACGCGGTCGCCTATTCAAAGCCGGATACGGATATCCGGATCACCGCGGAGGCGTCCGGCGGCATGGCCCGAATCTCGGTCGAAGACCACGGGATCGGGATCCCGGAACAGGAATTGTCCAGGCTTTTCGAACGCTTTTACCGGGTGGACCGTGCCAGGAGCCGGGATTCCGGTGGTACTGGCCTCGGGCTGGCCATCGTCAAACACCTTGTCGATCTGCACGGCGGCACGATCGGCGTGGAAAGCAGGCTCGGGGAAGGATCGGTCTTCACCGTCCGCATCCCGCTTGTCCGGCCGATGGAATAGGTTGGCCGACAGATCGGACGCTGCCGACAACAAGACGAGACCGCACCCGGCAAACGGGTCGGGTCTCGTCTTTTTCTTTGCCTCCCGGTTCCGCTTTCAGGGCCGCTGTTAAAATAAACGAAACCCCGGAGGCATGAGTTCCGTACATAGAGACATACATAGAAACCTAGAAGGAGGGGCATTTATGAGCGCGAAGCGCATTTTGACCATTGCCGGGATGGCGGTGGCCGCCGTCGTGGTGCTCGTCGTCCTGTTCACCACCTGGTACACCGTAGATGAGGGAGAGCAGGCCGTGATCATCACTTTTGGAAAGGCCGATGAGACAGTGACCGATTCCGGCTTGAAGTTTAAACTCCCGTGGCCGGTCCAGTCTGTTGAAAAACTGTCCAAAGAGACGTATAGTACATCGTTCGGCTACAACCAAGACGAATCAGGAGAACTGATCTCCTATGACAAAGAAACCAAAATGATTACAGGAGACGAATATATCGTCATTGCCGACCTTGTCGTACAATGGAAGATCACGGAGCCGGTGAAGTACTTGTTCAATTCGGAGAACCCGCGTGAGCTGCTGCACGACGCGACCGCAGCGTCCATCCGCTCGATCATCGGCTCTTCCCCGATCGACGACGCACTGACCGACGGCAAGGCGGAGATCGAGGCGGACACGAGGGATCTGCTTGCCGATCTTGTCGAACGCTATGACATCGGCATCGCCGTGCAGGGTGTGAAGCTCCAGGACGTCGAGCTTCCGAATGCCGAAGTACGGGACGCCTTCACAGCCGTCACCGACGCACGCGAAACGAAGAGCACGAAAATCAACCAGGCCCGAAAATACGAAAACCAGAAAAAGAACGAAGCGGCGGGTGAGCGGGATGCGGTTCTGTCCCGAGCGCAAGGGGATAAGACGGCGCGCATCGAACAGGCAAGCGGGGACGTGGCAGTGTTCGACAAGCTGTACGCCGAATACAGCAACAACAAGGAAATCACCCGCGAACGGCTCATTCTCGAGACGCTCGAGCAGGTGCTGCCTGGTGCCAACCTTTACATCATGAATGACGACGGCGGCACGATGAAATACTTGCCGTTGATCCCGGGGACCCAGCCGCCCCAGGCACCGGCACAAGAAGACACGGAGAAGAAGGAAGGAGGGGAAGGAAATGGCCAATAACGATAATCCGTTCAAGAGCATCGAAGAGAAGTTCCTGGAACGACAGCGGGAACAGGAGAAAAAAAGAAAAGAAGGGCAAACGCGAAAGCGTTTCGGAGGCAAAAAGCCGGTCACGCCAAAAGAGCCGAAGAAGCCGATGAATCCTGAGGACCTTAAGAAATACATCAAGCCGGCCATCGGTCTGACGGTCATCTTCGCCCTTCTCCTCATCCTTCTGGCCAACGTGTACGTGGTCAAGGAAAACGAATACCGGGTTGTCCGCCAGTTCGGGGAAGTCGTCAAAATCGTCAATGAGCCCGGTGTCCGGTTCAAGGTGCCGTTCATCCAGAGCGTGTCCGCGCTGCCTAAAAACCAGATGGCGTACAACGTTTCGGAAGCCGAGATCACGACCAAGGACAAAAAGAGGATGATTATCGACAATTATGCGATCTGGCGCATCACCGATCCGAAAAAGATGATCAACAACGCACGGAACATCGTGAACGCCGAGTCCCGGATGGAAGAGTATATTTACTCGGTCGTCCGTTCCGAATTCGGCCGCCTCGACTATGCCGACATCGTCAACGACAAGGATTCCTCGCGCGGCAACCTGAACGACACCGTCACCGAGCGTGTCAATGAATTGCTGGAATCCGGCAACTTCGGAATTGCCGTTACCGATGTCCGGATGAAACGGATCGACCTGCCGCCGGAAAACGAGCAGTCGATCTACACCCGGATGATCTCCGAGCGCGAATCCACCGCACAGACCTACCTTTCGGAAGGGGACGCCGAGAAGCGGAGGATTGAAGCCGAAACCGACCGCGAAGTGCAGGAGCTTTTGGCGAAAGTCAAAAAAGACGCCGAAGTGATCCGGGCGGAAGGAGAGGCGGAAGCGGCCAAGATCTACAACGGATCATTTTCAAAGGATCCTGAGTTTTATGAGCTGTATCGTACGCTCGAATCGTACAAAAAGACGATCGGGGATGAGACGATGATCATCCTGCCGTCCGATTCGCCGTACGCCCGCCTCTTGTCGGGATATCTCGACTGAGCAAAGAAGGCCGTCGCGGCTTTCACCGATCTGCCCCTGTGGTAAGATGGTGAGAGACGACGGCTTTATTTTATGGAAGAAAATCAAATCAGGGCAAGAGGATGCACCCGTCCGCAAAACGGGTGGGCAGCGTCCTTTTCCCGGTGACGGGGGTTGACCGATATGACGAAACGGAAAGTGCTGCTTCTCGACGGAAACAGCCTGGCGTACCGCGCCTTTTTCGCGCTTCCGCTGCTGACGAACGACCAGGGAGTCCATACTAACGCCGTATACGGGTTCGCCATGATGCTACAGAAAATTCTTGAGGAGGAAAAACCGACTCATATGCTCGTTGCCTGGGATGCCGGGAAGACGACGTTCCGTCATGAAACTTTCAAGGAATACAAAGGGGGCCGCCAAAAAACGCCGCCCGAACTGTCCGAACAGTTCCCGTATTTGCGGAAAATGCTGGATGCCTACCAGATCAGGCAGTATGAGCTCGAGTCCTACGAAGCGGATGACATCATCGGCACGCTGAGCCGTGAGGCCGGCAAAGACGGAGCCGAGACGGTCGTCATTTCCGGGGACAAAGACCTCACTCAGCTGGCTTCCGGCGACGTGACCGTCTTCATCACCCGAAAAGGGATCACGGACATCGAACGGTACACACCGGAACATGTGATGGAAAAGTACGGCCTGTCGCCAGAGCAGATCATCGATATGAAAGGCCTGATGGGCGACAGCTCAGACAATATTCCGGGCGTTCCGGGCGTCGGAGAAAAGACGGCGATCAAACTGCTGAAACAATTCGGCACCGTCGAAGGCGTCTATGAAGGCCTCGATCAAGTAAGCGGCAAAAAGCTCAAAGAAAAGCTCGAAGAAAATGAAGAGCTTGCAAAGATGAGCAAACAGCTCGCCACGATCAATACCGCATCTCCTGTCGAAGTGAAGATCGATGACCTGTCATACGGCGGTCCGGACAAAGATGAAATCGTGAAGATTTTTCAAGAGCTTAACTTCAAAACCTTGCTTGAAAAAGTGGATGCACCGGTTGCAGCAACCGAACCGCTGGAGGACTTCGAGTGCCCGGTGGTGAGTGCGGCACCGGTATCGCTCTTGACCGACGGGGTGGCGATCCACCTGGAGCTGGCCGGCGAGCAGTACCACACTGCGGAGATTCTTGGCCTGGCCCTGTCTGACGGGGAAGAGACGGTGTTTATTCCCGCGGGGGATGTGAAGGCGGATGAAAGGCTGTGCAGTTGGCTGAGCGATGAGTCGAATGCCAAGTGGTGCACCGATTCAAAGGCGGCGCTTGCCGCGCTGACGAGACTTGGAGTGGAGGCGGAAGGCATCGGATTCGACCTGCTGCTCGCCGCCTATATCGCCAATCCATCCGTTTCCCTGACCGACACGGCCTCCATCGCACGGGAGTTCGGCTGGACCGGAATCCCGACTGATGAATCCGTCTACGGGAAGGGCGCGCGCAAGGCGATTCCGGATGAAACGGCCGTCGCCGCCCACGCCGGCAGAAAGGCATTTGCCGTTTCCAAGCTGCGGGCAGTTGCCGAAGACAAGCTGAAGGCAAATGAGCAGGACGGGCTCTACCGGGAACTGGAGCTTCCGCTTGCCTCGATCCTCGGAAAGATGGAAGCGATCGGCGTCAAGGCAGACCGCGACACGCTTTTGGGAATCGGCGAAGACCTGTCCGGCAAGCTGGAGGCGATCGAGCGGGAGATCCATGAGATCGCCGGCGAAACATTTAATATCAACTCCACCAAGCAGCTCGGTTCCGTGCTGTTTGAGAAGCTGGGCCTTCCGGCGGTCAAAAAGACGAAAACCGGCTATTCCACCGCGGCGGACGTGCTTGAAAAGCTGGAGGGCCGCCATGAGATCATCCGGCATATCCTCGACTACCGTCAGCTCGGCAAGCTGAACTCGACCTATATCGAAGGCCTTCTGAAAGAGATTCATCCAGACGGCAAGATCCATACGTATTATCAGCAGGCACTCACCCAGACGGGCCGGCTCAGTTCCACGAATCCGAATCTGCAGAATATCCCTGTCCGGATCGAGGAAGGGCGCAAGATCCGCAAGGCGTTCGTCCCTTCGGAGCCCGGCTGGATGATGTTCGCTGCCGACTACTCACAGATCGAACTGCGCGTGCTGGCCCATATGTCGGGTGACGAACGGCTTATCGAGGCATTCCGCGAGGGGGCGGACATCCACACAAGAACGGCGAGCGACGTTTTCCATGTTGCGCCGGATGAAGTGACATCGGACATGAGGCGTGCCGCGAAGGCGGTCAACTTCGGCATCGTCTACGGCATCAGCGACTACGGGCTTTCTCAGAGCCTGAATATCTCGAGGAAGGAAGCCGGCGAATTCATCGACCGCTACCTCGCGAGCTTCCCGGGTGTCAAGGCCTATATGGACAACGGTGTGGCCGAAGCGCGCAAGACCGGGTACGTCACGACGATGCTCAACCGACGCCGGTATCTCCCGGACATCACGAGCTCGAACTTCAACCTCCGGAGCTTCGCGGAGCGGACGGCGATGAACACCCCGATCCAGGGCACTGCGGCCGACATCATCAAAAAGGCGATGATCATGATGGACGATCGGCTTGAGAAGGAAAACCTGCAGGCCCGCATGCTGCTCCAGGTGCACGACGAACTGATCTTCGAGTGTCCGGAAGAAGAAATCGCCGTCCTCGAGAAAGTGGTGCCGGAGGTCATGGAATCCGCACTGGAGCTGAACGTGCCGCTCAAAGTGGAATCTGCCTCGGGGCCGACCTGGTACGATACGAAATAATAGAGAAAGAAGATGAAGCAGGATGCCGGAACTGCCGGAAGTGGAGGGCGTCGTGCGGTCACTCGGCCCGGCGGCAGCCGGTCGGACTGTCCGTGACGCCGTCATTTCGGAAACAATCGTGCGGTCAAAAGCCGAGTCGAAGGAAGCCATACTCAAAAACATTTCGCCCGAAGAATTCGTTTTTCGGATGCGGGGGATGCAGGTTCTCCGCGTCACCAGGCGAAGCAAATATATATATTTCCATCTTGAAAAAAACGGAGAATCGTTTTTGCTCGTCAGCCACCTTGGCATGTCGGGTGCCTGGTTCGCAGTCGGGAGCCTTGATGAAGTGACAGAAGGAAAATTCCGCCGTCATATTCATGTCATCTTCGAAATGGAAGACGGGGGACTGCTCGTCTACGCGGATATCCGGCGCTTCGGAGAACTTCGGCTGATCGGGGAGGAATCCGATCACCCGCCGCTGCTCGCCATGGCACCGGAGCCGTTCGATGAAGAGGCGGAAGGGCATTTTCTGGAGCTGAGCGCCTCCCGGAAATACAGGGACAAGCCGATCAAGGAAACGATCATGGACGGCCATGTGATCTCAGGGTGCGGCAACATCTATGCAACCGAAGCCCTGTTCCGCATGGGAATCCACCCGGCCAGGAAAACCGGACGGATTTCCATGGAGCGGCGTGCCAAACTGTTTCGCTCGATCGTGGAGATCCTGCGTGAAGCGGTGGAGGCGGGGGGCAGTTCGATCTCCGACTACCGCAACATCAACGGGCAAGCCGGTTCCATGCAGGACAGACTCCGGATGTACGGAAAAAAGCACTGCCCTGACTGCGGCAGCGAGACAAAACGCCGGACGATCGGCGGGCGGACGTCTGTTTATTGCCCGAAATGCCAGCATTGATTGGAGGACTGAGTATGATCATCGGATTGACGGGAAGCATCGCAAGCGGAAAGAGTACCGTATCGCACATGCTGGCGGAACGGAACTACCCGGTCGTAGACGCAGACCTGGTGGCCCGGGTTGTTGTGGAACCCGGGCAGCCGGCGCTTGAGGAAATACGCAGGGCGTTCGGGGACCGGGTCATCACGCAAGACGGGACGATGGACCGGCGGCTCGTCGGCGAACTGATCTTCAATGACCCTGCAGAACGGAAAAGACTCAATGACATCATTCATCCTGCAATCCGCAAAGAGATGCTCAAGCAGCGAGATGAGTTTCTGGCGGATGGCTGGAACACGGTCATCATGGATATTCCGCTGCTGTTTGAAAGCCGTCTCCAGCATTTGGTCGATAAAATACTCGTTGTCTCCGTCACTGAAGACACTCAACTCCTCAGACTGATGGAGCGCAACGGATTCACCGAGCAGGAGGCGAGGGCAAGGATCGCTTCGCAGCTCCCGGTTTCCGAAAAGGAAAAGGGGGCGGACGCGGTCATTTACAACAACGGAACGCTTGCGGAGACCGCCAGGCAGCTTGACCAAATCCTGGAAGGCTGGCGGGCAATACCCTGAGCGCCGGATTTCTGAATTGCGGAACTTCCGGGCGTTGTCCGTTTGGAGACGCACTTTCTGTAAAATGTGCTATACTAATTGAGGATAAAAGAAAATGAGTATAACACAGTTAATGGGAGGATCATCATGACAACTTCAATTGCGATCAACGGATTCGGCCGCATCGGCCGCATGGTGTTCCGCCAGGCCATCCTGGAGGACGATCTGAATATCGTGGCGGTGAATGCAAGCTATCCGTCTGAGACGCTTGCACACCTATTGAAATATGATACGACGCACGGAAGATTCGAAGGAACCGTGCTGACCGAAGAGGATGCACTCATCGTCAACGGCAAGCGTGTCCAGCTGATCTCAGAGCGCGACCCTGCAAAGCTTCCCTGGGAGGAACTCGGCGTCGATATCGTGATTGAAGCAACCGGAAAGTTCAACGAGCGCGACAAGGCTGCCCTCCATCTGCAGTCGGGCGCCAAAAAAGTCATCTTGACTGCACCGGGCAAGAATGAGGATGTCACCATCGTGATGGGCGTCAATGACGACAAGCTTGATCTCGACAAGCATGATGTCATCTCGAATGCCAGCTGCACGACGAACTGCCTCGCGCCGGTCGCAAAAGTGCTGAATGATGAGTTCGGTATCGAAAGCGGCCTCATGACGACGATCCATGCGTATACGAATGACCAGAACAACATCGACAACCCGCACAAAGATCTGCGCCGTGCGCGTGCATGCGCAGAGTCGATCATCCCGACGACGACCGGCGCCGCGAAGGCCCTTTCCCTCGTATTGCCGGAACTTGAGGGCAAGCTGCACGGAATGGCGCTCCGCGTGCCGACGCCGAACGTCTCCCTCGTCGACCTTGTCGTCGACCTGAAGACGGACGTCACGCCGGAAATCGTCAATGACGCCTTTATCCGGGCATCGGAAGGCCCGATGGATGGGATCCTTGCCTACACGACGGAGCCCCTCGTCTCGACGGACTTCAACACGGATGCACATTCTGCAACGGTCGACGGCCTGACCACCATGGTCATGGGCGACCGCAAGGTGAAGGTCCTCGCCTGGTATGACAACGAATGGGGCTACTCTGCCCGCGTCGTCGACCTGACGAAAAAAGTCGCCACCGAACTCGGAGCGAAAGTGAACGCATAATCATATTTGAATACCGCGGAAGAAGGGGAAAAACAAGCTGTTTTTCCCCTTCTTCTCTTTAATCTTCGGAATGTCGTCCCGGCGGCAGCCGGGAGAGTAAAGAATATTAGATTAGAGGTTGCGCCGGAAGCCGCATCGTCATATAATAATTCCGACCAATGTGTCGCTGGGCCGCTTAAAGGGTTAGGACCTCTAGGACTAACTTTCCCCCGTGGTGTCCCGTTTGCCGGAACTCCGGCATTCATTTTGTATGAAGGGGGGACGAACCATGGAAACGATGGGTCGTCATGTAATTGCAGAACTTTGGGAATGTGATTTTGACAAGCTCAACGACATGCCGTTCATCGAGCAGACATTCGTCGATGCGGCACTCCGTTCGGGAGCCGAGGTGCGGGAAGTGGCATTTCACAAATTTGCACCTCAAGGCGTCAGCGGCGTCGTCATCATCTCGGAATCGCACCTGACCATCCACAGCTTTCCGGAACACGGCTATGCGAGCATCGATGTGTACACATGCGGTGATCTGGATCCGACGATTGCGGCGAAGTATATCGCGGAAGCACTTGGGGCGAAAAGCCGGCAGATGGTTGAGCTGCCGAGGGGCATGGGCCCGGTGGCAACGCCTCAACCGGCCGCCGGACTGGCCTGAACCATTCAAATAAATGATGAAACTGAATTTGGCAGGGGTCTCCGGGCTCCTGCTTTTTTGATTGTCCGCCCGCAGGACCGCCTTTTCGGAACGCGGGCGGGCAGAACCCGTTTCGGCGGCGGCGGATGTCTGTTATAATGGAGTCATCATAATCGGAAAGCAGGGATCACGATGAAGTGTCCGGCTTGTCAGCATAACGGGACCCGAGTCGTCGATTCCCGGCCAGTGGATGAAAGCAAGGCGATCCGGCGCCGCAGAGAGTGCGAAGCATGCGGCTACCGGTTCACCACATTTGAAAAAGTCGAGGAAATGCCGCTCATCGTCGTGAAGAAAGACGGCTCCCGCGAGGAATTCAGCCGGGAAAAAGTACTGCGCGGACTCATCCGTGCCTGCGAGAAACGTCCGGTGCCGCTTGATGTCCTTGAGGGGATCGTCTTTTCGATCGAGAAGGAACTTCGCCGGCAAGGCAATGCAGAGGTGAAGTCGGAAGGCGTCGGAGAAATGGTGATGGAGCGGCTGGCGGAGATCGACGATGTCGCCTATGTCCGGTTCGCCTCCGTCTACCGCCAATTCAAGGACATCAATGTATTTATCGAAGAACTGAAGGATCTCCTGAAAAAGGAGGATGAACTCTGAAGCCTGCCGACGGAATGAAAGGATGTTAACATGAATCCGCTCTATAAAGAATTGCAGCCGTCGGATGCATATTGCGTCCGGCTTCCTTATCCGTTTTCGGATTTTGACCGCCAGATCCTCACCGGGCTTTACCAGCCGCTTGTCGGCCATGAGGCGATGGCGGTTCTCTTTACCCTGTGGGATGAGGCGGATCGGGACGGCGGGGCCGAATCGAATCATTACCATCTTCTGAACATGCTCGGCATGCCGGTCGGCCGGCTTTTTGAGGCGCGACTTTCCCTGGAAGGGATCGGCCTGCTGAAAACTTACCGGAAAGCGGAAGGCGACAGCCGGTCGTTCCTGTATGAGCTCCAGCCGCCGCTGGACCCTGAAACTTTCTTCCATGACCCGATCCTGTCAATGTTTTTGTACGGCAAAATCGGGGCACCGGCCTATAAGCGTCTCATGCAGCGGTTCCTGACCAGTCCGGTCCCAGCCGGATACGAAGAGGTTTCCCGCTCGTTCATGGATGTGTACAAGCCGGTGACCGCGCGGGCGTCTGAACCCGATGATCCGAATACATACGAAAAGAATGCACGTCCCGCCAAGCTGGCGTTCGATGGCCATGATTTTGATTTTTCGCTGCTTTATGAGGGACTCTCGGCTCATCTCGTGCCGAGGAAAGCTTTCACGCCGGCTGCGAAGGACATGATTGCCCGGCTGGCTTTTCTTTATGCGCTCTCTCCGCTGGAAATGCAGCAGGTGGTGCTGCTCGCAATCGACCAGGACGCCCATCTGACGGACGAGCGCCTGAAGCGGGCCGCCGCCGATTATTATAAGCTCTCCGTCTCAAAAAGCGCGCCGAGGGTGGAGAAGATCCCGTCCGGAGGCCAGGCGCCGCAGCAGGCGGCGGGTCCGGCGAAAACAAAAGAGGATGAACTGGCCGATTACCTTGAAGCCATTCCTCCGGTCGAGATGCTCCGGCAGCTCAACAACGGCCGTGAGCCGATGCAGATCGACGTGCGGCTCGCCCAGAAGCTGGTGCTGGAGCATGGACTGCCCACAGGCGTCGTGAACGTGCTGCTCCAATACGTGCTGCTGAGAAACGACGGCAAGCTGACGAACAATTACGTGGAGCGGATCGCTTCCCACTGGATGGCAAAGAAAGTCGGCACGGCCAGGGAAGCGCTGGAGCTTGCGCGGACCGAGCATGATAAATACATGAACTGGAAGCAGGAAGGCGGGAAGCCGTCCGCAGGCAGAAAAGGCGGCGGCAAGACCGAAAGTGTACCGGACTGGTTTTATAAAAAAGACGACAAGCCCGAGGCGCTGCCTGAAAGCCAGGAAGCGAACCCGGAAATTGAGGCGCGTAGACTTCGCCTGATACAGAAATTTGGAATGGCGGAAGGCGGTGCAGAATAATTGGAACCGATCAGAGACACATTGAAGCGGGTCGTCAATGCCCCGAAGTTTGCCGAACGCTATGAATCGATCCGGAGTGAAATCCTCGACCATCCGGGAGTCCAGGCGTTCTTGGAAGAGCATTCCGGGGAAGTGAGCAAGGGAATGGTCGACCGGGGAATGGGGAAGCTGTATGAATACGTGACCCAGTCGCACGATTGCTCCGGGTGCCCGGACCTGGAAGGATGCATCAACGTCGTCAAAGGCTATGAGCCCAAGCTCATCATCGAGAGGGGCTCCATCGGCGTCGACTACGTCATGTGCAGGAAAAAGTCGATCGACACCGAGCACAAAAAAGTCTCGTCGATGATCCGCAGCATGCATATGCCGAAGGAAATGATCGGGCTGGAGATCAAGGATGTGGAATTGTCCTCGGAAGTCACCCGGCTGGCTGCCGTCGAGAAAATCGGTGAATTCCTGGATCAATATGACCGGACGAAAGAGCTGCCGGCGAGAGGCCTGTACATTTACGGGCCGTTCGGCACCGGCAAGTCCTATCTGCTCGGGGCAGTGGCCGGGGAACTGGCGAAGCGGCACATTCCGTCCGTCCTCGTTTTCGTTCCGGAATTTCTCCGCGAACTGAAGCAGGCGATCCAGGACCAGTCGCTCGATGAGAAAATTGGGTTCGTCAAGAAAGCGCCGGTCCTCATGCTCGATGACCTGGGCGCGGAGACGCTCACCGCATGGACACGCGATGAAGTGCTTGCCACGATTCTGCATCACCGGATGTCCGAGCAGCTCCCGACTTTCTTCACGTCGAACTTCGACTACAAAGGGCTGGAGAACCATTTGGCCTATACGCAGCGCGGCGACAAGGAAGTCGTCAAGGCAGGCAGGATCATGGAGCGGATTCGGTCGATGACGGTTCCGGTCCGGCTTGACGGACAGAACCGCCGGGAAAAGCTGTGATCCGAATGCAGACATCCTGTTGCAATTTTTCACGGAATTGATTATACTCGGTTCAATACTTCTTCCAAATGCTTGGACGGGGACACCTTTTCGGTAGTCCGGCCAGACAGAGAACGGGGCCTCCGGCTGAAAGCCCCCATGGCGCGGGACCGCATTGACCACCCCAGAGCAGCGCGGGCGACTCCTGATGTTTTGGGACAGCCCGTGACGGCACCGGACCGTTAACCGATGCAGAGCTTCATCCGCCTGATTTCAAATCAGCCGGAAGGAAGAAGGGTGGAACCGCGAGCATACGCCTCGTCCCTTTTTGGGACGGGGCTTTTTTGCGTTCATCAAGAAAGGAGAACAAAAGCCATGTCAGAACAAATCAAACTGAAATTCCCGGACGGGGCGATCAAGGAATTCCCGAGCGGAACGACAACAGAAGACGTAGCCCAGTCGATCAGTCCGGGACTCCGTAAAAAGGCGCTCGCCGGGAAGATCAACGGCCGCCTGGTGGATTTCCGCACGCCGATCGAGGAAGACGGCGACATTGAAATCATTACGCCGGATGCGCCGGAAGCACTGGAAATCCTGCGCCATACGACCGCCCACGTGCTCGCCCAGGCCGTCAAGCGCCTGTTCAAGGGAGTCAAGCTCGGAATCGGTCCGGTCATCGAAAATGGATTCTATTATGACTTTGATTCACCGGAACCGATTACGGCTGAAGACCTGCCGGAAATCGAGAAGGAAATGAAAAAGATCGTCAACGAGAACCTGGAGATTGTCCGCAAAGAAGTGTCTCGTGAGGAAGCGCGCAAAATCTATGAGGAGATCGGCGACGAATACAAGCTGGAACTGCTTGACGCCATCCCTGAAGGCGAATCCGTGACGATCTACTACCAGGGAGAGTTCTTTGACCTGTGCCGTGGCGTCCACCTGCCGTCTACCGGCAAGATCCGCGAGTTCAAGCTGCTCAGCATCGCCGGTGCCTACTGGCGCGGCAACTCGGACAATAAAATGCTCCAGCGAATCTACGGCACGGCGTTCTTCAAAAAGGAAGAACTCCAGGAACACCTCCGCCTGCTGGAAGAAGCGAAAGAGCGCGACCACCGGAAAATCGGGAAGGAACTCGACCTGTTCACGAACAACCTGCTTGTCGGGCAGGGACTTCCGCTCTGGCTGCCGAAAGGCGCGACCATCCGCCGCATCGTCGAGCGCTACATCGTCGACAAGGAAGAGAAGCTCGGCTATGACCACGTTTATACGCCGGTGATGGCGAACGTCGAACTGTACAAAACTTCCGGCCACTGGGATCACTACCAGGACAGCATGTTCCCGCCGATGCAGATGGACAATGAAGAACTTGTTCTCCGTCCGATGAACTGCCCGCACCATATGATGGTGTACAAAAACGGCATCCATTCGTACCGAGACTTGCCGCTTCGCATTGCGGAACTCGGAACGATGCACCGGTACGAAATGTCCGGCGCGCTGTCAGGCCTCCAGCGGGTCCGCGGCATGACGCTCAACGATGCACACCTCTTTGTCCGTCCGGATCAGATCAAGGACGAATTCAAAAA
The DNA here is from genome assembly GCF_042432615.1 of Bhargavaea ullalensis. NCBI lineage: Bacteria > Bacillati > Bacillota > Bacilli > Caryophanales > Caryophanaceae > Bhargavaea > Bhargavaea ullalensis. Next base: position 41,066 of record NZ_JBHLWY010000014.1, on the reverse strand, counting down.
AGTCGTCGAGCTCATCATCGATGTCTACAAAGACTTCAAGCTGGAAGACTACTCGTTCCGCCTGTCTTACCGCGATCCGGAAGACAAGGAAAAGTACTTTGACGACGATGAAATGTGGAACAAGGCGCAGAGCATGCTGAAAGAAGCGATGGACGACCTCGGCCTCGACTACTATGAGGCGGACGGAGAAGCAGCATTCTACGGTCCGAAGCTGGACGTCCAGGTGAAGACTGCAATCGGCAAGGAAGAAACCCTGTCGACCGTCCAGCTGGACTTCCTGCTGCCGGAGCGGTTCGATCTGACTTATATCGGCAAAGACGGCAAACAACACCGTCCGGTCGTCATTCACCGCGGCGTGGTCTCGACGATGGAACGCTTCGTGGCGTTCCTCATCGAAGAATACAAAGGCGCCTTCCCTGCATGGCTGGCGCCGGTCCAGGTGGAAGTGATCCCCGTATCGCCGGATGTCCACCATGATTATGCCGAAAAAGTACGTGAAGTCCTCCTTGCCGGCGGATTCCGTGTGGACGTCGACAACCGCGATGAAAAACTCGGATACAAAATCCGGGAAGCCCAGACACAGAAAATCCCGTACATGCTCGTCCTCGGCGACAAGGAAGCGGAAGCCGGCGAAGTCAATGTCCGCAAGTACGGCGAGCAGAAATCCGAAAGCATGCCGCTCGAAGACTTTGTCGCCCTGCTCAAGGAAGTCGTAGACTCGAAGGACTGATTTCTTGCAGGGAGAGCAGGGGCATGTTGATTTCCGCTCCGGGCACTCGCCTGCGGAGGGCATGGCTGCGGTCTCCTCGCCGCTGCGCGCCTGCAACGGAAACCAGGTCATTCACAAAGTCCGAAACAGCCATTGACAAGATCTCGATGCATATGATAAAGTAGTTAAGGTTAAGGAATACAGTTTGTGGTAGAAGAAGAAGCCGCCCGCTTCTCACCTGATCGACGCTTCGGCTGTTGGCAGGTTAGCACCATTGTGACGCTCCGTGCAGGCTTCGCACGGTCACATAAGCGGGTGGACATCTTCCATGTCCACCCGTTTTCTTATTCGGATTGGCCACGGAGGGAGAGATCCCCGGCGGGCCTACCCAAACCATGTATTCGCGATATACTACACGGAGGTGGCTTACGATTAGCAGAGATAACCGAGACAAATTTGTCAATGAGGGCATCCGCTCCCGGGAGCTCCGCATCATCGATCACAACGGTGATCAGCTGGGCATTAAAACGCGGAACGAAGCGCTTGAAATTGCTGCACGTGCCAATTTGGACCTGGTCCTCGTCGCACCGAATGCGAAACCGCCTGTAGCCCGGATCATGGACTATGGGAAGTTCAAATTCGAGCAGCAGAAGAAAGAACGCGAAGCACGCAAAAACCAGAAAGTCATCAACATCAAGGAAGTCCGCCTGAGCCCGTCGATCGACGAGCATGACTTCCAGACCAAGCTCCGCAACGCCATCAAGTTCCTTGAACACGGGGACAAGGTGAAAGCGTCCATCCGTTTCCGCGGCCGGGCGATCACCCACAAGGAGATCGGCCAGCGCGTCCTCGAACGCTTTGCAGAGGAATGCAAGGAAGTCGGAACGGTCGAACAGCGTCCGAAGATGGAAGGCCGCAGCATGTTCCTTCAGATGGCGCCGATCAACGAAAAGAAATAAACCTGCAAAGGATTGGGAGGATCACGAAATGCCAAAAATGAAAACACACCGCGGTTCCGCAAAACGCTTCAAGCGCACAGGTTCCGGCAAACTGAAGCGCGGCCGTGCATACACAAGCCACTTGTTCGCCAACAAATCGACGAAGCAGAAGCGCCACCTGCGCAAATCGACGCTCGTTTCCAAAGGCGACTTCAAACGCATCAAATCCATGCTCACATACATGAAGTAATTCAGAATCCACACACACAACGAAACACCAGGAGGGAAAACCAATGCCACGCGTAAAAGGCGGTACAGTGACGCGCAAGCGTCGTAATCGAGTTCTTAAACTTGCAAAAGGCTACTACGGTTCGAAACATACACTCTACAAAACAGCTAACCAACAGGTCATGAAGTCCCTGCAATATGCATACCGTGACCGTCGCCAGAAAAAGCGCGACTTCCGCAAACTGTGGATCGCACGTATCAACGCGGCTGCACGCCTGAACGGCCTTTCCTACAGCCGTCTCATGCACGGCCTCAAAGTTGCGGGCATTGACGTCAACCGGAAAATGCTGGCTGACCTCGCCGTAACGGACGAGAAGGCTTTCGCACAACTTGCGGACGCTGCGAAAAAAGCTGTCAACAACTGATTCTCAAAGAGCCGGCGGTTTATCCCGCCGGCTTTTTTTGCACTTATTTCCTCCGGCTTGTCCGAAGAAAAGGAGACCCCGAATGGAAAATGTTTTGATCACATGGGTCGGCATCATGTCACTTTACGGATTTACCCTGATGGGCCTGGACAAGCGGCGGGCAAAACAAAAGCAGTGGCGGATCCCGGAAAAGACACTCTGGACCGTGGCGCTGCTCGGCGGCGGAATTGGAAGTTATCTCGGCATGCAGGTGTTCCGCCACAAAACGCTGCACACGTCATTCCGACTCGGCTTTCTCTCTCTCTCGCTTTTTTACGCAGGGGTCTGCCTCTGGCTGAAAGTTTCCGCATGAAAAAAGCGGGGAGGTTCCGCCATCAAGCGGTACCGCCTTGCTTCATCAATTGTTCGATCGGATTTTTCCAGCTGATTTTGGCATTCGGATAATTCATTTTGATTTCGCTTTCGAGAAAGAGGAAATCCTCTCTTGTAAATCCTTGTAGTTTCGTTTCATCCCGCACCCAGACAAAGATGGAAACGACTTCAAATGCCTCCGTTGTCGTGCCAAGGTACTTTTCACCTTCGAACATGGCCCCTTTATACGTGATGAAAAAGTTCTTTCTGACGTTCTTCACATCATCGTAAAAATAATAGCGCTCCTGCTCGTAGGCATCATCGAGCTTGCGCTTCGGATCGGTGAGATACCGCACGCCCCGGTAAAAAAGATAAATGATAAGCGCAATAACCGCCACGCGGATGATCAAAGCCACCATGCTGCCCCCTCTGCACATACGTATTCTCTTTGTATACGGACGGAAAGCGGATTGGTTTCAAGATATTCAAAAAAAGTTGGGGGATGTTCAGATGAAGCTGCAAAAAATGTTCCAGATGCAACACGAACTGGACCGGTATATCGAACAGGTGAACGGAGTGGAAGGGGAGCTGTTCCAGAAGAAAGTGCTGGCGCTCACCGTGGAACTCGCCGAGCTGGCCAATGAAACCCGGTGCTTCAAGTTCTGGAGCCGCAAAGGGCCTTCTCCGGATCCGGTCATCCTGGAGGAATACGTGGATTCGGTTCATTTCCTGCTGTCGCTCGGAATCCTGCAGGGGCTTGACGGACTGGAGGAATGGCCGGAGGGGGACGTTGCCGGCGATCTCACGTCGCTGTTCCTTCTCGCGCAAGGGCGGATCCTGAAGTTTGCGGACAACCCGTCACCGGAGAATTACCGGGAAATCTGGATAGCCTACCGCGCAATCGCCCGGGAACTCGGTTTCGGGACAGAAGCCATTGTGGATGCGTATGAAAGCAAAAATGAAGAGAATTACAATCGTCAGCGGCAGGGCTACTGAAAAGAGCGGGACAATATTTGATCCGCCGAAAAGAAGCAAGGAACCCGAATTTTCGGCGGTTCCTTGCTTTCTGTTTGATTAAGAGGCGCTTTTTCAACCTTGTTGGATGGAAATATGGCCGTTGTCTGTTTCAAGCCGGACGGTATGGGAGCCGCTGCCGAAAGATTGTTCCGATTCGCTGCTTCCAAAAATATCCGGCTTGGCGTGGGTCGACCGGACCCGGATCACGGCATCCTGCGGCATTATGCGGGTCAGGACCCGGATGCTGCCGTTGGCGGTCTTCAGGTGGATGTTCCGGTCAAGATGGTCCGCGCTCAGCTCAATCCGGCCGTTATCGGTTTTTGCGGTTACATTTCCGTTGATGTCCGACAGAGTGATCCGTCCGTTGTCCGTTTCCGCAGCCAGATGATCGGCCCGGATGTCACTCAGTTCAATCCGCCCGTTGTCCGTAACGGCGGCAAATGAATCCGCTTCAATTTTGGACATTTCGATGCGCCCGTTGTCTGTCCGGGCAGACAGCGTGCCGAACGCGCAGGCTCTCATGCCGATCCGCCCGTTGCGGCTTTCCGCAGTCAGGGTCTTGGACAATAGATTCTCCGCAGAAATGATTCCGTTCGCCGTCTGGAGCCTCATCGATTCATACAGCTTTTTGGGAAGATGGGCGACAAGCCGGACAGGGCGGGAGACGCTGCGGCGAAACCAGCTGGTAAGGGTGGGGTTGCCTTTAAGGGAGATGAGCAGCTGGTCATCCGTTACATCGGCATCAAATTTTACTTCACTCTGATCCCCGATCAATTCAAACCGGGTCACCGCATCATCGGAAGGCATGAGTTTCAGCTCTCCGACCCGGAGATCCGCAACCACCCGGCTGTATTCCTTTTGTCCAAGGCGGACAAGTTCATAGCGGGCGTCCTGCCGGCCGGTCACAGCTTCCTGTTCCGCAGCTGCGTATTCCGGATAGGCGGACAGGATGTCGCGGGCAATTTCATCAGCCTTGCCGAGCGAAGCGGCAATGTCCTGTTCACTTTTTCCCTCGCGCATACCCTCTTCAAAGTACTCATCCAGGTCCTGGAGAATATCCGTGCGCTCCTCTGCGGGAAGTCTGCCAAGTTCCCGCTGAAGTTCTTCCAGAAACGCTTTTTTGTCCATCAGTTGATCCCCCCGATTAATTCATTCACTTTTTGGCTGAACTCCCGCCACTCTGCCAGCAGTTCCTCCAGGTAGCCTCTGCCTGCGTCCGTCAGCCTGTAATACTTCCTCGGCGGCCCTTCACTCGAATCCATTTGATAAGTATCGAAATAGCCTTCTTTTGTCAGCCGGCGCAACACGGTATAGACGGAGCCTTCCGAAACAGCGATCGCCCCGGAAATGACCTGGACGAGTTCATAGCCGTACCGGTCCTTTCTGCTGAGAAGAGAAAGAACACAGAGGTCGAGCACGCCTTTTTTAAACTGGACGTTCATGGCCGAAGCCTCCTTCAAGGTACTGTTCAACGAACAGTACCGATGAATTAACTGTAGCATCACTACTGTTCATTGGCAAGTACTGTGCGAAAAAAACGGCAGCCGAAGATCAGCTGCCGAGCATAAAGGAACGGACCGTTTCATACTTCGGGTTGAGGGCAGGATGAATGGTGAACAGTTGAAAGGATTGAACGGAAACGGAAATCGGTCCGAGCGGTTCGGGCGAAAATTCAAGCCGTTCGTCGGTCTTTCTTTTTTTCGCGATGGTGACATGGGGAGTAAACTGCTTACCCTCCGGTGGCAGGCCGAGCGATCGGCCCACCGCACGCGTTACATCCTGCTGAAGCAGTTGCAGCGGCCGGCTTTCTTCAAGACCGAGATAGACGACCCTCGGCCCGGTCTTTGGACCGAAGAAGTCAAAGCGGTCGAGCCGGATTTCAAAGGGCCGGTGGCTGAGCGCCGCTTCCTGAAGGGATTCTTCCAGGTCCTCCAGCTTCTGCTCATCCATGCTGCCGATGAAAAAGAGCGTCACGTGCAAATCATCGGGATGGGGAATAGCCTTATATCGTTCCCGGAGATTTTCGGACTGTTGAAATTGGCCGGCAACCGGATGCACCTGCTTGGGCATCCGAATCCCGACAAAGTAATGGGCGGGCATTTGCTTTGCTCCTTTCCGGGGTTTCACGTCTAACCTTTATTGTAGCCGTATTCAGCCGAAACAACCAAATCGGCAAAATATCCGATTCATTTATTCATCAAACACAGTTGAATGTAAAAATAAATGAAGCCTTCTGCGGAGCGTGCTATGATGAAGAAGAGAAAAACCTTGGTGAAGAATGAAGGAGGGGGCCGGGTGAACTGGGATCAAAGGGCATTCGGGCATCGGTTGCGTGCGCTCCGGGAACAGCTCGGTCTGTCGATGCTGGCGTTCGGCCGTGAAATCGGCACATCCGCCAGCAGGATTAAGCACTGGGAGGAAGGGAAAAGTGCGCCGACTGCCGGATGGGTCGTCAAGATCAGTGGCCGCTTCGGCGTTTCGGCAGACAGTCTGCTCATGGGAGAAACGGAAGAGGGCGAAGAACGGGATCCCGGGCTGCCCATGGCTGTCCGTCAAAAAACGGATTCCCTGGAACATCTGCTGGAGATGATGGAAGCCCTTCCGGATCATGAATTTGCGGGAGTGGGCGGGAAAGAGCGGATGATTCTTGAGATTTCATCCAGGCTGCCTGTGTTATCACACGGAGATCTCAATGAAATTTTTGTGCTGACAGCGTTGAAATCCCGCTCGCGTTAGCAAGAACCGGCATCGCTGTTGGACAGGAGCCGGGCCATCCCTTAAGATGGAACGAGACGACCAGGGTAGAGGAGGAGATCGAATGAAATTATACCAGGTGCGCAAGGGACAGTTCGTCTTCTATGAGAACGAACTGTACAAAGTGTACTCCATCAACCCGCTGGCCAGAAAATCGGTTCACATGTACAGAGTGAAGGACATGGAACAGGCCACGGGCAAAGCGGATGAACTCACTTATCACCGTCCGCAGCATATGGACTCATTCATGTTCTACGGCAAACGCTATACGCTTCGGGAGGACCGGGAGCCGGAAGTCGACGGTTTTGTGCTGGTGACCAAGCCGGATCCCGAGCCGATGAGCCACTATGGGCTCAACGAATTTGAGAAAGTGGATCAGCTGGAAGGGAAAACGGTTCTCACCTCGCGTCAGAATATCATTAAGCGCAAAGAATTCATCGTCATGTCCGATGGCATGGACGAGGGCGCACGCGATATTTCCTACCAGAACCCGGAGATCGTGACCGAGGACCAGCTGGAGGCGGACAGGCGACTTGAGCGCAAGCTGTCCCGGGAACAGGAGATCCAGCCGAACATCGGCGACATTTACCTGAACCTCCATGACGGCAGCCGTTCGATGGTCGTGGCAGTCGTGGAAGACGACGTCTATCTAGGCCACGGAGAAAAATTCCCGATCCGGGAGCTGCTCAACTCTGATCATTGGACACTCGTTTATGTGAATACGGATTTCGTCCTGTAAACATGGGATCCCCCGGCCGATTTGAGGCCGGGGGATTTTTTTAGGCTGAACGGCCCGCTCCGCTTTTGTTTCGTCTGGCTGCGGGCGGTAGGGGCTCGGGGTCACAAGCCATGCCGCGCCGCGGATCAGGATCCGCTCTGCGTCCTGTCTTGTGCCCGACGCCCCTGATCAACCGCCCTCCGCTTTTGTTAGTCCCATTTTTCTGTTTGCATGTCTTCGGCGGTGAGTTGGAGGTCGAAGGCGTTGAGGGTGAGGAGTTCGAAGTCGCCGGCATCGGCGCGTTGTTCGGCGAGGCGTTTCATCCACTTGGGAGAGCCTTCGTTCTCCTCATCATATACGAACAGGATGCCGTCTGAGTTGCGGAGGAGGAATTTGTCGCGCTCTGAAAATTGCCACGGAGCTTCATACGGCCGGTTGGTGAGCACGGTCGTGAAATCAGCCTGTGCCATGACGGATTCGAATGCGGCTTTTTTATTGTCGTTCCATTTTTCTTCCTGTCCGAGGAATGGCAGGATGACGGCAACCTGGAGCCCGGGATAGTCCTCCTGAAGTTCGAATGCCTCTTCGGCCGCCCATGTTTCCACGCCGGGCTGTCCGCTGATGATCACCCACTCAAGCCCTTCATCTTCGATCAGCCCACGCATCCGGTCGGACAGCGCCCGCTTGATGACCGCCACGCCGGGGTGTTTGTCATTGAAGATTCCAAGTTCGTGCGGTTTGTAGCCTGTCACCACAAGGCGCTTCAGCATATGGATCATCCTTTCGTCGATGATGTATGTATTGAGCATATAATAAAAACGGCCAGCCCGATGGACGGACTGGCCGGTGGCATTCATTAGGAAAGCCGCATTGCCGTAGGAAATTAAAAAGTTTAAAACCGTCACTCCACTAAGTGGGTGTCGCGGGGATGTTCCTGCCCGTCTCCGGATAAATCCGGAGCCTATCATTCCGATCCCGTTTTAAACTCCCTATTTCAGCTCAAAGGTTAAACTTTATAATCGATACGGGCAACGCAGCCTGTATTAAGAGTATAGATCATCGGGCCGCCGGATGCAATGGGAATGCCTGGATTTATTTTCGGGATTCTGTTGCCGGTCCGGAAATCGCATACATGTTATAATGAAGGCAACAAGAAAGTCGAGGTGGACGGGTTGTTCAAGTCGGTACGATTCTATACAAACCGGTTGGCCGCAATGCGGCGTTTTTACGGAAATATTTTGGAACTTGAGATTTCGGAGCGGCTGGAAGACAGCTTCACGGTCAAAATCGGCGGGACGGATGTCACATTTGTCGCGTCCGAGCGTCCGTCCTTTTATCATTTCGCAATCAATATTCCGGGCAATCAATTCACGATGCTGAAATACTGGGTGAAGGACCGGGTGCCGCTCAACTGGGACGGCGGGGTTGACGAAGTGTATTTCCGGAGTTTTGACGCGGACTCCATGTATTTTGAAGATCCATCGGGAAATATCGTCGAGCTGATCGGCCGGAGAAAGAAAGACCTGTTCGGAGATGTGTCCAGGGCTTCGTTCCTGAACATCAGCGAGGTCGGGGTCGTTCCCCAAGATGTCGTGAAGGCGGGAACGGAGTTGCAGAAGGCAGGCATTCCCCTCAGGGGCGGCACAGACGTCGATCCGGACAGCCTGAACTTCCTCGGCCGCGGCGAGACCTTTTTTGTGCTCGTGCCAGAAGGGCGCCGCTGGTATTTCTCCAAAAGGACATCCGAAATCCATCCGCTTGAAGCCTTGCTGGACGACGGGCTTTTGGTCCGCCTGGACGAAGCAGGGGAATTGGCCGTGTCCGACACGGAAGATTGAAGGTTTGACTGAAAGGTTGAGTGACATACTGTGGCAAGTCTGTTTGGGTTGTTTAAGAAGAAATGTGTGATCTGTCACCGGAAGACGTCGATGCTCCGACCTTATCGGAACGTCGGGGGTAAAACGGTGCTTGTCTGTCCGGCTTGTGCGGAATACGCGGAACGCCGTGCTTACCGGCGAGCCTAAAAGGAAACGGGGAGGGGTTCGGTACGGAACAAAAACGTCAGGCGGAAGCCGGCCTGAAGGGACTGCTTCAAGCAAGCAGCGGCAGACAATTCATCAGGAAAGGTGAGTACCTTTTCCGGGAGGGGGAGCCGGCGGATGCGCTTTACTATGTGGACGGCGGGAAGATCCGCGTCGGAAAAGTGACGCCGGACGGAAGGGAACTGACATTCCGTCTTTGCGGAGCCGGTGACTTTATCGGTGAAGTGATGCCCTACTGCTCTCCGAGTGCCTACACGGTCGAAGCGAAGGCAACCGATGACACGCGGGTGGCGGTCATCCCGAAAGAGCCACTCGAGGAGCTGCTGTATCTGAACCCGGACCTGGCCGTCGCTTATATGCGCTGGACAGGTGTGCTGCATCAGCGGACCCAGTCCAAGTTCCGTGACCTGATCCTGCACGGGAAGAAAGGGGCACTTTATTCGACACTGATCAGGATGTCGAACAGCTACGGGATCCCGCAAAGCGACGGCAGTGTCCTGCTTAACATTGAACTGACGAACCAGGAACTGGCCAATTATTGCGGGATGGCGAGGGAAGTGGCCAACCGGATGCTGGCCGCGCTAAAGAAAGACGAAAAGATCGCAATGGAAGACGGAAAAATCGTCTTGCTCGATGTTTCTTATCTCCGCCGGGAAATCCACTGTGAAAACTGTCCTTCTGAAATCTGTAATATCGAGTGAGGCGGCCCGCCAAAACGGCGGCCACTGAAAGAGAGCCAACACGGACTTGTGTTGGCTTTTTTCACGTCCAGAGACCATCTCTAATGGGAGCGTGTTCTGCGCGCTTCGCAAAAGTCATCCCGTTGCGGTTGCTATCCCGACATTAATAGCGTGTATCCCGACATTCGCAGTGCCTACCCCGACATTCGGCGCCGCAATCCCGACATTCGCCCCGCCACAATTCCTATCCCGACATTCACAGCGTGTATCCCGACATTCGCAGTGCCTATCCCGACATTCGGCGCCGCAATCCCGACATTCGCCCCGCCACGATTTCTATCCCGACATTCACAGCGTGTATCCCGACATTCACGGTTCCTATCCCGACATTCGGCGCCGCAATC